>DAOTUB010000372.1:0-6535 GCA_034437455.1 Anaerolineae bacterium
CTATGCTCACTCAAGTCGCCTATCCGAGATGATGCAGAATTTACCGCATACACCATTGGCCTGATTTGTTGGCATGTTCGAAACGATCAGTCGTAGTGCGTCGATTTTTTATGAGAAAACCCTGATCAAGATGAGCCGTTACTACTTTTTTACCTTACCGGCCGACGATATCGAAGCACTTATGCGACGCCAAGCCTGGCCAGCGCGGCGGAAATTTGCTCGATGGCGATCTCAATGTTCTCCATCGAGTTGGCGAAACAGACCCGCAAATACCCCTCTCCCCCGTCGCCAAAAGCATTGCCGGGCAACACGGCCACCCCGGCCTCTTCGAGCAAATAGTTCGCCACCCAATCGGACGTGCGGCCAAAGGCGGACACGTTCGGAAAAGCGTAGAACGCCCCCTGGGGCGCGCGACATTGGACGCCGGGGATCGCGCCCAGGCCAGCGACGAGCACGTCTCTCCGCCGCTGGTACTCGGCCACCACCGCCTCGACCTGCTTCTGATCCCCGGTCAACGCCTCCAGGCCCGCGTACTGCGTGAAGGCGGCGGTGCAGCCGATGGAATGGGTCAGCAGCAGAGCGACCCGCTCGGCCAGCTCCTCTGGCATAATCCCGTAGCCAAGCCGCCAGCCAGTCATCGCGTACGTCTTGGAAAAGCCATCGCAGATCACCGTGCGCTCGCGCATGCCGGGCAGGCTGGCGATGCTGACCGCGGGCCTGCCATCGAAGACGAGCCGGGTGTAGATTTCGTCCGAGATGATCCACGCATCGTGTCGCTGCGCCGCGTCGGCGATGTGCTCGAGCGCCGTCGTCGGGAGCACCCCGCCGGTGGGATTGCTGGGAGAATTCAGAATGATCGCGCGGGTGCGGTCGCTCATCGCCTGGTCAAACACCGCCAGGTCGAACGAGAACCCCTCCTCCTCACGCAGGGGAACGGGCGCCGGAGTTCCGCCCGCCACCCCAATCATTGCGGCGTAAGTGGGGAACCCCGGATCGGGATAGATCACCTCGTCGCCCGGACGGACGAGCGCCAGCGTGGGGAAGAAGAGCGCCGGCTTTGCGCCCGGCCCCACGACGACCTGCGATGGCAGCACCTCGATCCCCCGGCGGCGTCCGGCGTCCTCGGCGATGGCCTCGCGCAGGGCCGGGACGCCCGCCGGCTGGGTATAGCGGGTGTGGCCCTTCTGAATCGCCTGTACCCCGGCCTGCGTCACGTTTTCAAAGGTGGGCACGTCCGGCTGCCCGATCTCCAGGTGGATGATCGCTCGCCCCCCGCAGTGGCGTAGGCCCCTCCGGGACTGCGCCTCGGCTTCCAGGGCCTGGGCGCGGGCCAGCATGTGGTAAGCCCCTTCCGGAGCCAGGTGGTGGACGCGCTCGGCAAAAGTTGAAATCTGGGTCATTCTACTCCTTTGCGGGTACATCTCGTTCCAATGCTTCCCTCTCGCTCGCCGAGAGAAAGGCAACAGCCAATCCGTTCCGTTGAGCCTGGCGTATCTGCGCAGCCGTCAGGCCGGCCGCGGGCGCGGCTACCTCGTACTCGTGGCGCAGATCGATGCCGCTGACGCCTGGGTCGTCCGTGTTGATCGTCGCCAGCAGCCCTCTTTTGAGGAAAACACGCAGCGGATGGCTGGCGTAATCGGGAACCGTGCTGGTCTGCACGTTGCTGGTCAGGCTCGATTCGACGCCGATCCGATGCTCCGCCATATAGTCCAGCAACGCCGGATCCTCGATGGCGCGGACGGCGTGACCGATGCGCGCGGCCCCCAGGTCGCGAATGGCCTGCCAGACGCTCTCCGGCCCGGCGCTCTCCCCGGCGTGGATCGTCGCCTGCCAGCCCGCGTCTCGCGCCCGCCGCAGGTGCTTCACGAACAGGTCCCCCGGCTGGTTCGCCTCGTCTCCCGCCAGGTCGAGAGCCGCCAGCCGATCCCGGTGTCGCAGCAGCGCCTCCAGTTCCTGCCAACCGATTTCCGGCCCATACGTGCGGCTGAGAATCCCGATCAGGTTCGCCTTGATCCCAAAATCGCGCGCGCCCGCCTCCACGCCATCGGCGACGGCCTCCACCACGCCTTGTGGATCCAGTCCGTGCGGCTCGGCCATGAACCACGGACTGAACCGCAGTTCGACGTAGGCGATGCCCTCGCGCTGCGCATCCTCAACATTTTCGTACGCCACCCGGCGGCAGGCGTCATAATCGGCCAGCACGCCGATCATCCACTCGAATTTGGCGATAAAGGCCATGACGCCGGGCTGAGGCTCCGTCACCTGGACGTGGGGGCGCAGCCCTTCGAGGTCCCAGGCGGGCAGCGGCAGGTTATGCTGGCGCCCCAGGTCCAGGATCGTCTGCAAGCGCACGCTGCCATCCAGGTGGCGGTGCAGGTCAACCAGCGGAAAAGTAGGATCGATCACATCCAGATTCACAGCGTTCCCTCCACATTCCACGGGATGAACTCGGCCTCGCCCACGCCCAGCGATTCGCTCTTGGACGGCTGGCCCGAAGCCACGGCGACGATCAGATCGAGCAGCTCCGCCGCCACCTGCGCCATATTCACCCCTTCCAGCACCTGGCCCGCGTTCAGGTCCATATCCTCCGCCATGCGCTCGTAGAGAGCCGAGTTGGTGCTGATCTTGATACACGGCGCTGGCTCAAAGCCAAAGACCGAGCCGCGTCCAGTGGTAAAGAGCACCAGGTTGCACCCGCCCGCCACCTGCCCGGTCACCGCGACCGGATCGTAGCCCGGCGAGTTCATGAACACAAAGCCCCGCGCTGTCACCCGCTCGGCGTACTCGTAGACGCCGGTGAGCGGCGTGCTCCCCGCCTTGGCCACCGCGCCCAGCGATTTTTCATAGATCGTCGTCAGGCCGCCGGCTTCGTTGCCCACGCTCCGGTTGTCGTCCACCTCGATGCCCATCTTTTGGGCGTACTCTCTCCACCAGCCTACCTGCGCCAACAGCTTTTGCCCCACCTGCGGACTGACGGCCCGCCGGGTGAGCAGATGCTCTGCGCCATAGATTTCCGGCGTCTCGGCCAGCACGACCGTGCCGCCCTGCCGCACCACCTCGTCGGACACCAGCCCCACCACCGGGTTCGCCGCCACGCCGGACCAACTGTCGCTGCCGCCGCACTGCAAAGCCAACGTCAGCTCCGAGATCGGTTGAGCCGTGCGCCGGACCTCATTGACCGACGGCAGCAACGCCTCGATAGCTGCGATACCCGCCTCCACTGTCTTGCGGACGCCGCCGAGTTCCTGGATCACCAGACCGGGGCCGCTGAGGTCGTACCGCGCCGCCAGATCGGCCACCTGGTTCGTCTCGCACCCCAGGCCGACGAGGATGTACCCACCGACGTTGGGATGCCGCGCCATCCCGGCCAGCGTGCGCTGGAGCAGAACTTGACGGGTAGGGCAACCCAATTGGTGGGTGAACGGGATGACGCCGTCCACGTTGGGAAAAGCCGTCAACCGCTCCGGCGTAAAGTGGCGGGCGATCTCGCGGGCGACGTGCGCCGAGCAGTTGACGGTGGAGATGACGGCGACGTAATTGCGGATTCCCACCCGCCCATCCGTGCGCCTGTACCCCAGAAAGGTGCGGCGACCGCTCTCCGGCACGAGGGTCACCGGTTGCACGTCTGCACCGAAGGCAGGTTCGCGGGCAAAATCCTGGACGCTCAGGTTATGAACGTGCACGTGCTCGCCGGGAGCAATTGCTCGGCTGGCGAGGCCGATCACCTGGCCGTAGCGGTGCACAGGTTCGCCTGCACCGATCTCGCGCAGCGCCAACTTGTGACCTTCGGGGATGGGTTGGCGCACCGGCACTTGAGCATCCGTCTCCAGAGCCAAAACGATACCCACCGACAGGTAAGTTTTGGCAATGGCTACATCATCCTGCGGATGGAGGCGCAAGGCCACCTCCCGCAGCGATACGACGTGATTGGCGTTCCTACCCATATCCCTCCCTCTCCAACGAGCCAGATTCAGAGAAAACAGTGTAGCACAGATTGGCTGCATGCGCAACCACTTGACGTCTCTGCCAGCCTCGCGTAAAATAGAGATAAGCGTTCAGGGGGTAGCGCTGGCTGAGTGCCCTGGAGCGTAGCAAAAGGGTGTATCGAAGCCAAGCGGGTTTCGAAAATCAAAATTGCTCTGACAAGACCTGCTTGGTTTCGATACGCTTCTCCGCTGGCGCTGCGAAGTTACTCAACCGGCGCTCCTATGTCGATGGCTGAATGCTTAAAAATGGAGTTCACGTATTACGCATTAGTCAAAAGGAATTAGCCCATGAATGACGCCACCCACCCCACCAAGCTCTGGCCGCCGCCTGAGGGCTTTATCCCTTTACCCTCGCTGGTGGAGGGCATCGAACTGTACGCGCCCGCTCCCGAGGAGGAGGAAAAGGAGACGCACACCTTCAAATGCCGCCACTGCGGCGGGAGCATCGTCTACAGCGCCGAGCAACGACAACTGACCTGCCCCTACTGCGGCGGTTCGCAGGCGATCGACGCTGAGGAGGTAGGTCAGAGGGCGGCCGAGTTCGAGTTCACGCTGGAGACGATGGCGCGCGCCCAGTACGGCTGGGGTGAGGAGCGGCGCGAGCTGGTGTGCAAGTCCTGCGGCTCGGTCGTCGCCGTCGCGCCCGACGCGCTGACGAGTCGCTGCGCCTTTTGCGGCTCGAACCGCGTCCACGCCCGCGACGTCACCGGCGACCTCCTCCGGCCCACCGCGCTGCTCCCCTTCGTCGTGGATCAGGGGCGCGTCCAGGCGCTCGTGGCCGATTGGTTGGGTCGGGGTTGGATGCACCCGCCCGAGCTGCGCAACGTGCGAGCGTTGCAAGAGCTGGCGGGCGTCTATCTCCCCTTCTGGACCTTTGATGCCCGCATCGTCGCCGATTGGAAGGCGGAGGTCGGCACCGAAAGAAACAAGCAGTATTATGAGGATGGCGAGTGGAAAACGCGCACCATCATTGACTGGAACTGGAAATCGGGACGGGTGCACCTGCCGATCGACGATCACCTGGTGGTGGGCACAGCCCACGTCAGCCGGGTCATATTGAGCAAGGTGGTCCCCTTCGACCTGGGCAAGTTGGCGGAGTACGATCCCGGCTACCTGGCTGGCTGGCAGGCGAAGGTCTATGACGTGCAGTTGCAGGATGCGTGGGACGTCGCCAAGGATGAGATGCGAGGGCGGGCGAAGGGCGCCTGCTACCGCGACACCGGCTCCTCCCACGTGCGCAACTTTCGCATGCAGGCCGACTTTGCCGACGAGCGCTGGCGGCACGTTCTCCTGCCGGTCTACCTGGCCTCGTATCCGTTCGAGGGCCGCACGTTCCAGGTGATGGTCAACGGGCAAACGGGGAGCGTGGCGGGGCAAAAGCCGGTCGCCTGGCCCAAGGTCTGGCTGGTCATCGCGGCGATGCTCGCGCCGGGAGCGGGCCTGGGGCTGCTGGGATTGCTGACGTTGGCGCTGGGGGGCATCGGCGTCATCGGGCTGGCGTTGGGATTCATCCTGTTGGTGGCGGGACTGATTGGGTCAATCATCGTTTTCCAAAAGGCGCGAGCGTCGGAGGAGGTGTGAGCATGGAGGAAAAAGCGAAGAGGGACAAAGGGGCAGGGGAGCAAAAAAAGGCGGAAATAACGGGGGTGTGGGGCGCACCGCTTCAGGCCATGCACTGCGCCCACTGTGGAAAGGCGCACCTGGCGCCCAAGGGAGAGACCCTGTCCCAATGCCCTCTTTGCGCGCAAGGGCCGGTCACGCCGCAGTTGGCCTTTATGCGGAAAGAGCCGCCTGAGCAAATTGTTCCTTATTCCGTCTCGGAGAAAAAACTAGCCGGGATCCTGGAGCGATGGACGCAGGGGATCTGGTTCCGCCCCGCCGAGCTGAAGGCCAGCACGCTGATGAAAAGAGCGCGACGCTATCTCATCCCGCTCTGGCTGGTGGACGGTCAGATCACGGGGGCCTGGCGGGCGGACGTGGGGTTCGATTACCAGGCCGTCAGCTACCAGGATCGGTACAGCGAAGGAGCGGGGTGGAGCTCGCGGGAGGTGACGGAGGGGCGCGTGCGTTGGGAGCCGCGCGTGGGCCGCCTGGGCCGCAGCTACGAGAACGCCGCCGCGCCCGCGCTCGACGATCACCGCGCGCTGATGGGCCGCCTGGGCGGCTTTGACCTGGATCAACGGGCCGACTACAGCCTGGAGGCGGTGGCCGGTGGCGTCGTGCGCGTCCCCTCGCTGGATCACGAGGCCGCCTGGCCAGGGGCGCAGGCTGCCCTCGTCCGTGCCGCCGGGGAAGAGTGCCGCCAGGCCGCCGGCGCCGACCACATCCGCAACTTCACGCTGGAGGCGGAGTACGACGACCTGAACTGGACGATGCTCCTGCTGCCCGCCTACGTCACCTGGTACCGGGATGGGGAGCACACCTGGCCGGTACTCGTCAACGGACAGAGCGGGCGCGTGAGCGGGATGCGGCGCGCCTCGACGCGCAAGGCGAACCTCACCTCGTTTACCCTCGGCGTGGTAGGGGCGCTCTTGTTTCTGTTTGGGGGG
>DAOTUB010000373.1:0-21524 GCA_034437455.1 Anaerolineae bacterium
TGCCGAAGCGTATCGAAACCAAGCCAGCGGGGCCGTATGCACAACCCGCTTGGTCTCGATACGTCGCCGGATGGGACATCCGCTTGCTCCTACTCGACCGGCGCTAGAATCACCCCGCTGAACGCTTACCCAAAGTGAACCAGTCTTCCCTCAAGGCGTGGAGCACGGCCTCCGTGCGCGAGCCGACCTCCAACTTGCTAAACACATTGCTCAGGTGTACCTGCACCGTGCGAACGCTGATGACGAGTTCGCGGGAGATCTCTCGGTTCGTCATCCCTTTGGCGGCCAGCTTGAGAACTTGGAGCTCGCGCTCGGTGAGCGGGTCGGTGGCATCCTCTTCTCCAGCGATACGTCGCCTGGCTGGACGTTGAGAGAAGTAGTTGACCACTTTGCGCGCGATGCTTGGATGGAGCACCGATTCACCGGCATGTACGGCTCGAATGGATTTGATTAGTTCCTCTGTGGAAACGTCTTTTAACAAATAGCCGGCCGCTCCCGCTTCCAGAAAGGCAAAGATGTACTGGTCGTCGTCGTAGGCAGTGAGCACAAGCACAGCGGTTGATGGGTCGGCGGCCTTGATCTGCTGGGTCGCTTCGATACCGTTGAGCTTGGGCATCGCGATGTCCATCACGATCACGTCGGGATGGTGCGCGGCGGCCAGGCGCACGGCTTCTTCTCCATCCCCTGCCTCGGCCACGACGTGCAGATCTTTTTCGCGCTCCAGTAATTCTCTGGCGCCTTTGCGCACCAGGACGTGATCTTCTGCCAACATCAATTTGATCGTGTCCATAGCACTCTGGATTATATGCTGCTAACGTAAATGAGGCAAGCCTGGGTAGGTATCCTACCACAGGAGTGGCACATCCTGCGCGCGCCCCACATCTGAGGAGCGCTTGAGCAGCGGGAGCGGGTTGGGGCTGGCGATCGTCAAGGGGCTGGTGGAGGCGATGGGCGGCTCGGTGAGCGGGACGAGTTCTCCAGGGGAAGGGACTTGCATCTGCTTTTGCCTGCCGCTGGCGGATGATACCGTCAGCGGTGTCGAGTGAGCGCCAGTATCGTCGAGAGCTAACCGTTTTCAAAACCTGACGGGTCTCACAGACCCGTCAGGTTTTTGTATCGCCTACCAGCGTTGCCAGGCGAGTTCCACCAACGCCACGCCGGAACGCTCGAAATACTCCAATCGTACCGTGTGCTTCCCCTCGCTCAGGTTGAGCGTGGCGCTGCGGCTGCCGCGCATCGGCCGCCAACTGTCGAGCACCAGCCGCTCGTCCACGTAGAGCCGCACGCCGTCGTCGGAATAGGTAGTGAAGGTGTAGCGCCCGCCGCCAAGCTCGACCTCGCGCGTCCAGGCGGCGGAAAAGTTGTCGGACGGCACCGCCGAGCCGGGTGAGTCCCAGCCCCAGTTAAAATCCAGTGCCGCCTCATGGCGCGTGAGGACTGGATCGCCGGAGAGATCATCGTTGTCATAGTACCTCGCCTCCCAGGGTCCGCCCGCGCCCCGGTCGTCTGTGGTGGTGGGAGCGGGCGTCGGCGCTGGCGCGGCGCCGGTCCGCTGCCAGTTCACGCGCGCCATCGCCGCCTGGTTGCGCTCAAAGTACTCGACGCGCACGGCGTGGCTTCCCGCCGCCAGCGTGACGTAGCCGGTTCGGGAGCCTCTCATCGGACGCCATGCGTCGATCACCAACCGGTCGTCCACGTAGAGCCGCACGCCGTCGTCTGTGGTGGTGATAAAGTGGTAGCGGCCGCTCTCGAAGGAAAAGTCGCCGCTCCAGCGCACGGAAAAGTCGTCGCGGTTCACCTCCGTCGCGGGCGATCCCCAACCCCAGTTAAAGCCCACCGCGCCGTCGGTGCGCGCCAGAACGGGCGAGCCGGAGAGGTCGCGGTTGTTGAAGTATTCTCCCTGCCAGGGATCGGGTAGGATGGGATCGGGCGCGGGAACAGGCGTCGGCGTAGGCGCAGGGGCGGACGCGGGAGCGGGCGGAGCAGCGCCGCCCTGATCCCACCAGAAGTGGATGCGAGCGCCGCCGGCGCGCTCGAAATATTCCACCTTGAGCGCGTGCCTGCCCTCCAGGTAGACTCCGTCCACATAGTGCCATTCATAGTCCATCGCCTGCCAGTAATCCATAATGATCCCGCCGTCCAGCCAGACGCGCACGCCGTCGTCGGATTGGACGTTAAAGCGGTAGTAGCCAGGGGCAAAGTAGACGTCGCGCGCCCAGATGACGGAAAAACCGTCGGCGGGCATCCAGTCGGCGGGAGCGCCCTCGCCCCAGTCAAAGTCGATCTCGGCATCGTCGCGGACGAGGGCCGGGCCGCCGCGTAGGTCGGTGTTGGCATAGTATTTACCCTCCCAACCGCTAACGTTATCCAGCCGATTCCACCAGACGTGGGCGTGGGCCCCACCGCTGTGCTCATAGTATTCGACGACGACGGTGTGCTGGCCGTTGCTCAGGGTGATGTCGCCCGAATGGGTGTTGGGCAGTTTCTGATCCTCCCAGACATCCACGACGCGATTGCCGTCTACGTAGATGCGCACGCCGTCGTCGCAACTGGCGTAAAAGCGGTAGGCGCCAGCTGTAAAACCCAGGGTGCGCGTCCAACGCACAGAGAAGCGGTTGATAGCGATGGCTTCGTCGGGGCTGCCTTCGCCCCAGTCGAAATCAATCGCCGGGTCATACCGTATTAGAGTAGGAGAGTCAGAGAGATCGTCGTCGTCAAAGTACTCGCCTCGCCAGACGTCCCCGCCGCTGACTCGTTCCCACGTGACCTGAATGGATGCGCCGCCAGTGCGCTCAAAGTACTCGACGCGCACGGAATGGGTGCCCCGAGGGATTTGGTGATCGACAAAAGTCCAGTTCGCCTGACGGTCGCGCCAGTCGTCCACCACCAACGTGCTTCCCACCCAGATCCGCACTCCATCGTCAGAGCGGTAGGAAAAGCGGTAGGCGCCGGTCTCGAACCACTCGTCGTGGGTCCAGCGGGCGGAAAAGTTGTCGTCGGGGATGCCAGAGCCGGGGCTGCCCGTGCCCCACTCAAAGTGCAGCGTACCTTCGTAGCGAGTGAGCGCCGGGCTGCCGCTGAGACTCGCGTTGGCAAAGTACTCGGCATACCAGCCGCTCTGGGCGATGGTTGTGCTCGCTGGTGCACCGAAGCAGATGATAGTCAGTGTGACGGCGACGATGGTGATGAGACGCCATATCCGGTTGCTCATTTTATTTACCTCCACTTGAGACTTTCAAAGTTTGATCTGCTAAATTCCTACGAGTCTATTATACCAACACCTGGCCGTGTGCCAAGATTCCACATTCCAACGTGTACGGGGTGGATAGCGTTCTACCACTCAGTCGTGCTGCCAATCGAACAGTTGATCCCACGCCACGTGACCATAGTAGCCGAACCAGTTACAGGTTGGGCCAGGCAAAGGCCCCAGTTCATCCACCACTTTTTCGATCTCGCCGCCTGCCACGTCCAGCAGCCACAGCGATACGCGATCATTCTCAGCTATCCGCGGGAAGAGGATGTGGGTCCCGCTCGCCGACCAGAGTGGCTGTTCGTCGCGGTAGGCCGGATCGTCCGTCAATGGGTGTTGGTTGGAGCCGTCGGCGTTCATCACCCAGATGCGGCGCTGGGCTGCGCCGGCTTTGGCCGCATCGCCGCTGGCATAGCCGATGTCGGGCGCGGCCGCGTAAGCAATCCGCTGGCCGTCGGGCGAAAAGGCGGGGGAAAAGGCCGCTACGGTTTTCTCGGTCAGGCGTTCCAGGTTGCCCGTCTCCAGGTCGAGCAGGGCGATTTGCTTGCGGGTCCAGGTTTCGCGTCCGCCTCCCACGGTCAACGCTACGTGTTGACCTGTGGGCGACTCGCTCCAGAAATCTGGGTGTAACAGCGCAAAGTCGGCTACTTTCAGAGGATCGCCTCCATCCAGCGGCAGGTGGAACAGCGGCAAGCCGTCGGCCATAGCCGAGGCGGAGACCACGTCGCCTTGCCAGAACAGGAGAAAGCGGCCATCTTTGCTCCAACCGGCCAGGACAGCTTCTCCCTTCTCCGGCGCGCCGCTGACATAGAGTTCGGCGCGCTCCTCGCCAGCGGCCGCGATTTTCCACACCCCCTGGCGGGACGTCGATGCTTCCCACCACTCGTACGCGATCCACTTTCCATCTGGACTCCAGGCGATGCGGTCCAGTCGCCCCGCTGCGCCGATGGACGGCGGGATCAATGTCAATGGGTTGGCGCCGTCGGCGTCGACCGTCTCCAGCCGCAATATGCCGGAGCCAGCGACGCAGGCCAGACGATCCTCCACCGACGACCAGGCGAGCGCGTTCACGGGGTTGCACCGCTCGCCCAGGGAGTGAACGTCGCTTCCGTTGGCCCGCGCCAGCCAGACCTCGGTATCTTTGTAGAACGCCAGCCACTCGCCCGAAGGCGACCAGCGCGGGATGGCGTTACGCCCGTCGTCGGTGAGTTGTTGCGGCTCGCCGTCCGGCAGTTCCTTGACCCAAACATCGCCGTTCTGGATGTAGGCTGCTTTCCCCAGGGTATGTGTTGAGGTTGGAGGAGGGAGCGTGGTCATTGGCTGCTGGTAATAGTCCCGGCAGGTAGGACGCACGCCTTCCACAGGCCGTCGATATCTTGCGGCTCGTACTCGGTGCCGTATTCTTCCGCGGGCATAACAGGCCCGCCGCTGAGATGAACCAGGACGACGTAAGCGCCTCCAGCGGGAATCTGCTCCAGGACGCTTTCAGGACTGTATCTCGCGCTCGTTTCCGTCGTGACCTCTGACGCCCAGAACCCGGCTTCTCCCCAGTTGTTGAAAGCAATCAGTCCGGTGAACGGACGCGCCAGGTATTCTGGACCTTTGGCGGCCGCCCATCCAGTCGGCAGGGTGACTGTCAGGTGAAATTGGTCCGAACGAAATGGGGCTTTTTCCGTAGCCTGACCGCAGCCATCCGAAAGCAGGAGTGCAGCGACGAGTCCGAGCAATTTGAAACGAAACCGGCAGGATTTATTCTCACTCATAGATCACCACGAGCCTACGATCGGCCAATCCGGGGGCAGTGGTTCAAGAGTATCTGGATCAACCTCGACTAGACCATTACCCGTCCACACAAAGACGGACTCGTCTTTACGCAGGGCGATTCGTCCATCAGGTAGGGGTTCCTCCGTCAACGTCTCGCCCAAACTGCGACCTTTGTTAGGTTGACGGCAACTACGCCAGCCATCCTCGACGTGGGCCAGGAGCCAGACAGAGCGACGACCGTTCGGCTGGTCCGTTTCGTCGGTGGTGACGAGCGCCTCCGGATGACCAGCGGCGTCTATGTCGGCGATGCGCACGTCGGTGACAGGGAAACCCAGTTCAGATAAAGCGCGCAGCAGGGCTTGCTCCCGCTCCGGCGACGGTGAGCCGTCCACGGCCTCTGGGTGTGCGTCCAGGTAACGCGCCAGGGGCGTACCGGGCCAGAGAAGCGTCCCCATGTCCATCGGAAAGGTGAGGTTGCCAGGGCGGTCAACGTATCCAGGCTTATACATGCGCAGCCTGTGTAGGGCGGCTATAGCGCGCAGGGCCGCATCGGCTTGGGTAGGATCGTAAGCATCATCAAATGCTTGTATCAGTGGGCGCAGGTTACTCTTTTTGTCCAGGTCGGCCAACAAACTGTTCATCTCCCCCTGGGCGGCATCCACTTGCCCTAGCATCGCCTGTATCTGGGTAATGCGGAAGCGGGCGTAAGCAGGCCAATGGGGTGACTTTTGTTTGGGGCGCTCCATCGCAGCAGCGCGGGCTACGACGTCCCGATAACCCTCCAACGCCTCCTCCAGATCGCCAGCCTGGTAGTCCAGTTCGGCCTCGTTGACCAGCACACGCAGCAGTTCCCACTCCGGTTCACCTGCCCACTGGCCTAGTACACTCTCTAGATCGAGTTGGGTTTCTTGCAGGACGTAGCGTGTTAGGGATGAATCCCAACGCCAGCGTTGTGTGGCCTGCGGATGCGCGACCATTTTGGACTCGAACCCGGTGGAGTAAAAATAGGGATAGCGGAGCACGACGTCTTGTCCGCCGTCCGAGTTAGGCTCCAACTCCCAGGTAGAGCGGCCTGCCCAATTGACCAATTCGGCGCGAAAGAGCACGTCAAAGCTGTCGTCGTTCCAATGCAACACCTGGACATGCTCCCGCCAGTTGCTGCCGCCGCTAAAGGCGTGGGTGACGAGCGCCTCCGGTCGTCCGTCGCCGGTCATGTCGCGGGTCTCGGCCGAGACGGGCCAGAGATTGACGGAATTGTCCACGAGCGAGTTGGATCCAGGCGGCGCCGCCGGTACCGGCAGCGATTGCCAGTTCCCGTCCGCGTAACGCGCGTAAAGCAGCGGCCCGCCGTTGAGTTTGGGCGCGATAAAGAGTTCTGCCTGGGCCGCCTCGTCGAGATCGACCGATATTACCTGTCCATTTTCCCTAGAGTGACTGGGCAGGTCCGCAGCCATCTGCGCCAACGTAGCCCGCTGGTTCTCCAGAGATAGGGTGGGCGTAATCGCTTTTTCCAGGTAGGCCACTACGTCGGCGGAGACGGCGTCTACCAGTTGCTCCATCTGCTCTGCCGAGGGATACTCATCGCCGAAAGCAGTGAACCATGCATTGGTGCGCGAGAAGGGACGCTCAGGCGTTTGGATGGACGGTGAAATTGCGCACGCTGTGGGTTCAGGCGTCGTGCAGGCAGCGAGCAGCAGTAATGCAGAGACGATCCCAGGGAATACAATGGGGAACCGGCAAGATTTCTTTTTGACCATTTGACCGACCTTATTCAATCGCTCGATACAACGAGCAGATCCTCCGGCCCATAGATATACCTGACGGTAAAGGCGACCCAGCGACCGTCGGGCGAGACGAGGGCGTCGCCGTACTCACCGGGATAATACCCCTGCTCGAACGGTTTCCTTTCGGCGAGCGCTGGCAATACACAGGCCGAGGGGGCGCAAGTCTCGCGCGAGGGCGTGCTGTCCAGGAGAGAACCACCGACTCGGCCAGTGGCGAGATCGTAGAGCAGCGGCACTCCTGGAGAACCCGGTTGCCAGGTCGCTCTCGTGTAATGGCCGTCGCACCATTTGCGATAGACGAGCGTCTGCGCGTCCGCCCAACCCAGGGGTTCGTACTGGCACCCGGGTATCTCTGCCGCAGCCTGACAACTTTTGATCGCCCCGGCCAGCAAACCCGGCTCTTCCACGATGTGCATCTCGACACCAGGGGCGGCCTTGACGGGGGGTTGGTAGCGCATCAACAGCGGAAAGGCGAGAATGGCTGCCAGGAAAAGGGTCAGCAAGTAAAAGCGCCCTCGCCGCCAGACCTGGCCGCGCTCGCGGGCGATCAGCCATACCCACGCGGCCAGCGCCGGTAGCAGCGCGGCCAACGTGATCGCCAGGTAACGCGTCGGGTCGCTGAGGAACAGATCGATGAAAAAGAGCGGCATGTCGAGTACAAGGATCAGATAAAGCGGCGCTTCTGGATGGAACTTGGCGATCAGATTGAGCAAGGTCATCAACGGGATCGCCGCGAGAAAGGGCAAGGTGAACAGCAAGGCCAGCAAGGTGAGCCAGCGTTCCAGCGGCGTGTGTTGTTTCATTTGTGAGACCTCCTTTGACGTGTTGGCGCATCTACAAGACTGTCAGCGTCGTCGCCGCGCCCGGTCGCGAGCCTGGCGCAACCGGCTTAACGTATCGTCGTCCGGCGATGGCGGCGCCGGTTCGATGGGCGGCGGCTCTGACGATGGCGCGGCGGCAGAGGGAATGCTCTCGCTGTGTTCGACCGGTCGAGCGCCTCGCCGTCGCGCCCGCTCCCGCGCCTGGAACAGATCGCCCAGCAGGACTGGCTCGCCGATTCGCCGCGCGGCCCGCCGTTTCGGAAGGCGCTCGCGCGCCCAGGCCGCCAGGCGACGCCAGTCGGACGGCGTCAACTGCAAGCGGCGGATCGCCACGTCGAGCGGGAAGAGCAGCGCCGCCAGCAGCAACAGGGACGGCCACAAGGGGCGGGCGCGGCTGGCCGGCTGCCGGGTGGGGGTGAAAGCGGCGTCCGGCGCCTCCAGCGCGCTCCCGCCGGTGGCGCGGGCCAGCTCGCGCAACAGCGTTCCTCCCTGGCCTGTTCGCTTGTACTCGGGCGAGTAAGGGACGACCAACCCGGTCATCTGTCGCGCCACCGGCTGCCCCTCCTCGTCGCGCTGCACGATCTGAACGAGGTAAGCGCCTGGATCGCCCACGAGGGCGCACCCCTCGTAACGACCGGCCGCCGTCTGCTCCAGCTCCACCGTCTGCTGGGAGAGTTCAGGGGCGATCAACGTTGCTGTTGTCTCCAGCAGATCGCGGGGCTGGTTGTGCTCGTCGAGCGAGTCCACCTGCACGCGCACCTCCGCGCCGTCCAGCTTCAGGCTGACCTGCACGCGCTCGTCGGCAGGCTCGGGCAGCGTCCAGCCGACCAGTTGCGCGGCAAAGGTGTTGAACCGTTCCCAGGCCAGCCAATCGGTCGCCCAGCGGCCCTGCAAATCCGAAGTCCAAGCGACCGACCGTCCCAGACCGTATTGCCACTGGGCCAGCAGCGGGTCTCCCCGCGGGCTGACGAGCGCCACCTGCGCCGTCGCTTTGGGCGTGGTCCCGTTGTAGCCTTGCAGCGCGGGCAGTGTCATTGGATCGAGGCCGCGCAAGATCGGCGTCGCGCCAGAAGGCAGCGGGTAGAACGGCTCCTCGATGATGTACGAGCCAACCGCCTTGATCGTCTCCTTCAAGAATATCTGGGGCAGGTCCCGTAGCGTCGGCGCGGGATAGTAGCGCCCGCCGCCCGCCTCGGCCAGCCCTTGCAGATACTCCGCCGAGCCGCTCCCCGCCGCCACGATGGAGAGCGTGATTCCCTCTTCGGCCAGCCGCGCCGTCAGCTCGGCATAATTGCCGGAGCGGGACCAGCCGTCGGTGAGCAGGATGATGTGCTTGACCCGCGCCTCGGTCTCGAGCAGCGCCTCTTCCGCCTGAGTCAGCCCCGCCCAGATGTTCGTCTGCCCCTCGGCCTGGATGGAGCCGACGGCGTTCTGTAGGACGGCGGCGTCGACCAACTGCTGTAACTGGAGCGCCCACAGCGCGTTCTCGTCGAAAGCGACCACGCCCAGATAGTCGAGCGGCCCCAGGACGTTGCTCGCTTTGACGATGGCGTCCTTCGCAATGTCCACTTTCGGCAAGCCGACCTCGATCCGCTCGTACTCGCCGGGGAGCGCGGTGGGGTCGTCGCAGTGGCAGCGGCCCATACTGCCTGACTTGTCGACGGCGAGCACGAGGGCGACGTTTGGTTCCTTCGTGCGGCTGCGCACGTCCATATCGACCGGCAGCGCCTCTTCCAATGGCGTGCGCAGATAGCCGCCCGCCCCGTACCCCTGCTCGCCGCCGAGCATTACCAGCCCCCGGCCCAGCTCGCGCACATAGACCGGCAGCGCCTCCATCGCATCGTCGGGGAGCGTCCCGGCGGGCACGCCAGCCAGGACGACGGCGTCGTAACCGCTGAGGACCGCCAGCTCGGACGGCAACATCGCGGGCGCGACGACGTCCACCTCCGCGCCGGTCGAGGCGAGCGCCCGCTGGAGCGCGTCTACCTCGCCCGCCTCGCCCGCGGCGATCAACACGCGCGGCGGCCCGTAGACGACGACGAAACCGGAGGCCAGGTTGTTCTGGGGCAGCGTGTCGAGCGTGGGAACCAGTTCCACCCGGTAGCGATGAAAGCCGGTATCCTGAGTGGTAAGCGACAGTTGCACCCGGTTGGTCCCCGGCTGGAGCGAGACGGTCTTTCTGGTCAGCAGGCGGCCGTCGCCCAGGAGATACAGCGTGGCCTCCTGGGCCAGCGTGCTCTCGATCACCGCGGTCGCGGCAAAGGCCTGAGATTGGCGCACGGTCGCGGGTATTTCCAGTTCCGCCAGGTAGGCTTCCTGCTCGGCGGGCGGGGCCAGCAGGGGCACGACGGCGATCTCTGCGCCGCGCGCCGCTGCCAGGTCGGCCTGGGCCAGCGCCTCGCCGACGTTCTCCAGCCCGTCCGAGAGCAACACCAGCCGTTTCTGGCTCTCTTCCGGGAAGAGCGCCAATCCCAGCCGGATCGCGGTGGCGACGTCGGTGCGACCGGGGCGGGGCGCGGAGGCGACGGGCGGCAGGTCGCGCTCCTCCGAGGCGAGCCGCTCGACCAGCGCGTCCTCACCAAAGGCGACGATGGCGGCCCGATCTCCGCCCGGCATCCCGGCCACCGCCTGCCGGATGAACGCTTTCGCCCGCTCCTGCTCGACGGCGGGCACGCTGTCGGATAGGTCGAGCAGAAAGACGACGGTCAGGTCGTCGACGGGCCGCACCCACTGCGCTCCCGCCAGGCCGAGGATCAGCCCCATCCCGATCAGCAACCGCAGCGCAACACCCAGACAGCGGCGCAGCGTGGGACGCAGAGAGCGTCCCACGAAGGGCAGCGCCAGCAGCGGCAGGAATATCAGCAAGGCCCAGAGGGCGGACGGGTTCGAGAAAGAAATGTATGGCACGTCATTCCGAGCGAGCGCAGCGAGTCGAGGAATCTCCCATTGGAGTTGTGTTTGCCATTGCAAGTGGAGATTCCTCGACTCCCTTTGGTCGCTCGGAATGACGGAGCTGAGTAGGAGTAATGACCCTGTGTAAACTCGCGCCCCTGCCCACAGCCGGGCGAGCGCGCCGCGATATTGCACCAGCCACTCGGCCACCAGCAGCGCCAACCCGGCCCAGGCGAGCGGCCTCCACCACTCGCGGCGCGCGGGCCGGTCGGCGGCGATGGCCTGTCCCTTCGTCCCGACCAGCTCCAACCGTTCACGGGGCGCGATGTCCGATTCGAGAGGGCTGAACCCGTTGACGGTAAAGCGGCCCAGTAGCCAGCGTTCGCCCTCTGTCTCCCCGATGACCTCGTAGACGCCGGGCGCGTCGGTGTCGCTGAAGAGAGTCTTCCCTCCGCTTACTGGCAACCGCTCGCTCGTCCCGTCGGGCCGGGTGACCCAGGCACTCTCGATCTGCGGCGACAGCGGGATGACGAGCGGTCGGCCCGGCGCGACCGTCTCTGGCAGCGCGCCGCCAGCGCCAGGAGCCAGGAAATCAACCAGATTGGCCAGCAGCAGCGGGAAGGCGACTTGCAGCGGCAGGTCAGACTGGCGCAGGTCGAAAGCGAGGATGGCCAAACGATGCTCCTCCGTCTCACCGGCGACGAGAAGCGTCGTCGTCGCTTTGTCGTCAGCGCCTCCGGCGGCGACGATGACCGGTCGCCCCCACACGGGCAGGGGCAGGCGCGCCGCTTGCTGGACGACAACCTGTTGCAGATCGACGTAATGGAGCAGCGGTTCGCTCGCGCTGGCCGGGCGCGGGATGGGCGACTCGATCTCCCCGGTGACGGAGAAAAACTCGGTTGAACGGAGCGGTCCCACAAAGAGCAGCGCGCCGGGCGGGTAATGACCTGCCTCCGGCAGGACGGTATCAAAAATAGTCAGCCAGTTCGTTTGAGGACTTGGAGATTGGTCGTCCTGGGTGGCTTTATAATCCTCCAGAGAGATGGTGGTCACTTCGACGCCAGGGAGCAGGGACAGGGCGGTTTCCAGGAAGCGGTTGCCGGGGCCGACGATCTGGATTTGAGCGCCCGAGACGCGGGGCGCTACGGCCCAAGCTCGGTCGTCGAGTGGGAGGTGATCCTGGCCCTCCAACCGTGCTTCGATCGTGGTCGTCTCGGGCGGCAGATCGGGAAAGGTCAGCGCGACCGAGTCGCCGCCGGGTAACGTCAGGTCGCGGGCGGCGACCAGCCGGGCGTCGGCGTAGATCGTCAGTCGACGCGCTGTTTTCTGGCGGCTAAAGTTAGCGACGCGGACAAAGGCCGCCAGCCCTTGCCCGGCGATGCCCGTGTCCAGCGACAGCGCGCTGATGGCCTGGTTCTCTCCCGACTGGCCGATGGGGACGTAGCGCACCTCGGCGGGACTGCTCACCCGGTCGGGCAGCGTCACACCGCCGTCGGACAGGACGACGATCTGGGCTTCCGTCGGCAAGGCCGCCTCGCCCGCGGCGACGGCAGCGGCCAGCTCCAGCGCCGTCGCCATGTCGGCCCCGCCGGTCCCGGCGCGGAGTTCGTCGAGGGCCTGGCTCAATCGCCCGCGGTCGCGGGTGCCCGAAAGCAGCACCCGCGCCTCGTCGCCAGCGGCGATGAGGGTCACGGGGACGCTGTCTGGGAGGGCCGCGGCCAGACGGCGGGCCTGGTCTGTCGCGGCTCTCAGGCGATTTGGCTCGACGTCGGCGGCGGCCATGCTGGCCGAACTGTCGATGACCAGGATCAGGTGATCGCCCGCGGCGACCGTCGTCCAGGAAAAGGGCCGGGCCAGCGCCACGATCAGCGCGATCAAAAAGAGCAGTTGCAGCAGCAGCAACCAGTTGGGGCGCAGCCGTTGCCAGGGCGCGTTCGCGGCCACGTCGCGCACCATCTCCTGCCACAAATAGACGCTGGAGACGAGCCGTTCCTCTCGCCGCAGTTTCAAAAAGTACAAAGCGATGATGACGGGCAGGAGTGCTGTCAGGGCAAAAGCCAAAGGCGCTAAAAAGTTCATAGGGATTCTAATGTGTATTACGTAATGCGTAATTTTTACGTTTTACGCAATACGCTTTACGAAATTACGTCGTATTTTCTCAGGTAGGCCAGAACCAACTCCTCCAGCGGCAGCGTCGTCTCAATGAAAACGTAGTGAGCGCCGAGGTATGCGCAGGTCTGGCGCAGGTGCTCTTGCCAGGCGGCGAGGCGGGCCTGGTAGCGTTGGAGCAGGTCATAATCGGCGGTGATCTCGACGGCGTCGTCGTTCTCGCTGTCCGTCAAGCGCAGGTCACCCTCCAGCGACGGCGACGTTTCCTGCGGCGACAGCAGGTGCAGGACGGTCACCTCGAAGCGGCGGCCAGCCAGGGCGCGCAGGCCGCTCTCCCAGCCCGGCCCTAGCAGGTCGCTGATCAGCAGCAGCGGGCCGGGGTAGCGGGCGTGGGCGGTATAGTCGCGGAGCGCTGTCTTGGGATCGAGTTCGCCGCCAGCTTCCAGGCCCGCAAGCCAATTGAACCAGGTGAATGCCTGGCGCTTGCCGCGTAGGCCAGAAACCGGGTTTTTGTCAACAATCCGGTTTCTCAGCGTTGCCGCCGTCACCCGATCCAGTCCCACGAGGGCGACGTAGCCCAGCGCCGCTGCCAACCGGCGGGCGTAGATCCACTTGTCCGGCTGGCCCCAGGCCATGCTCTGGCTGGCGTCGAGCAGCAGGTGGATGGTCAGGTCCTCTTCGGCTACAAAGAGTTTGAGAAAGAGCCGCTCCAGCCGGGCGTAGGCGTTCCAATCGATCTGCCGAAAGTCGTCGCCGGGGGCGTAGGTGCGAAAGTCGGCGAACTCGATGCTGCCGCCCCGCTTGGGGCTGCGCCGCTCTCCCTGAATCTGCCCGGCCCGCATTCGCCGACTGACCAGGCAGAGGCGGTCGAGTTGAGCCAGGAATTTTGGTTCGAGAAGCATTGTCAAAGTTACCTGCTTGCCAGTCTATCCATCTACCAATCCCACTACCTCACGGATAATCGCATCCGCCGTCACCCCTTCCGCCTGCGCCTCAAAGTTGAGGATGAGCCGGTGGCGCAGCGCGGGCAGGGCGGCAGCCTTCAGGTCGTCGACGGCGACGTTGTAGCGGCCATCGAGCAGGGCGACGATCTTGCCCGCCAGGATCAACGCCTGCATCCCGCGCGGGCTGGAGCCGTAGCTGACGTAGGCGCGCACCACATCGGGGGCGTCGGGGTCGCTGGGCAGGGTGGCGCGCACCAGGCGAGCGGCGGCTTCGGTCACGTGGGCGGCGATGGGGACGCCGCGGGCCAGGTGTTGCATGGCGCGGATTCTTTCGCTGTCGGCGACAGGCTCCGGCTGGGGCGTCTCGACGCCGGTGGTGCGGTCGGCGATCTCGACCAGTTCCTCGACGGAGGGGTATTCGACATCGAGTTTGAAGAAAAAGCGGTCGAGTTGCGCCTCGGGCAGCGGGTAGGTGCCCTCCATCTCCAGCGGGTTCTGCGTCGCCAGGACGAAAAAGGGTTCCGCCAGCGGGCGAGTCTGCTTGGCGACGGTGACAGAGTGCTCCTGCATCGCCTCGAGCATGGCCGATTGGGTCTTGGGCGTGGCCCGGTTGATCTCGTCGGCCAGCACCAGGTTGGCAAAGACCGGCCCGGCCTCGAACTGGAAGCGCCGCTGGCCCTGCTCATCCTCGACGATGATGTTCGTGCCGACGATGTCGGCGGGCATCAGGTCGGGGGTGAACTGGATGCGGCTGAACTGGCAGTCGACGGCCTGCGCCAGGCTGCGCACGAGCATCGTCTTGCCCAGGCCGGGCACGCCTTCGAGCAGCGCGTTGCCCCCGGCCAGCAGCGTGATGAGCGTCTGGCGCACCAGCGCCCGCTGCCCGACGATCACTTTGCCCACTTCGCGCTCGATGGCGTGGGCGGTGTCGGTGAATTCTTTGGCGGTGATGGGTGAATTATCCATAGTTCGGCTCCTTCAAACGTGTAGCCGCGGATTCCATTCCGCGAATGTATGCCAGCCTGTTACCCAAAAATCATCACGCATTACGCATCACGCCTCACGGCTCCAAATGCGTAAAGTATTCCCGCACATACTCCTTCAACCCCGATGGCACATACTCCCGTTCCATCGTCTCGACGGCAGCGTCGGCGTAGCTGGCAAAGACCTCGGAGTAGGGGATGAGCGCAGCGCCGCTCGCGCCGGGTTGCGGCTGGGCGGTCTCGCGGGTCGTCTCCTCGCCCTGGTCGGTCTGGCGACCGGGCAAAAAGTCGGGATCGCCAGGCTGGCCCTGTTGCCAGGGGGCAAAGACCGTGTCCAATTCGCCTACGTCGAAGGGTTTGTTGGGAGCGGTCGGATCGCCCGCGCGGCCAGTGCGCGTGCCCGGCGGGCCGGTACGGGCCGTCGTGCCGCCTCCGCTGCCGAGAGGTCCTTGTCCTTGACCCTGCCCTGGCCTCTGAGCCTGAGCGCCCTGTCCAGCCTGAGCGAGCGCGTTGGCCGCACCCTGGGCCTGGTCGAGCGCCTGGGCGAGCGCCTGTTGCAAGGCGGCGTCGGCGCTGGCGGCGCGCAGCGCGTCGGCGGCAGCCTGGGCGGCCTGGGAGGAGGATTGGCCGCTCCGTATGCCCTGGGCCAACTGGCTGAGGGCGCTGGCGAGGGCGGCGTCGCTGCCCGCGATGCGAGCGGCGGCCTCGGCGAGGGCGTCGGCCAGGTTCTCGCGTTCCTCGGGCGACATCTCGGCGGCTTGCTCGGCAAGTTGTTCTAGCAGGCGGGCGACTTCCTCCCCCCCCTTGGGGGGGATAGAGGGGGGGGAGGTTTCGGCGGCTAGCGTGGAAAGGTCGGCGGCGAGACCCTCGAGGGCGGCGCGGCGGGCGGCGCTTTCGAGGTCGAGTTGGCGGCGCAGCGATTCCTCCAGTTTGGCTAGATCGGCCATCGCTTGTTCTCGGTCGCCGGGGTTGTTCCGCAGCGATTCTATCGCCTCGCGCAGTTGGCGCAGCAGCTCCTCGCGCTCGGCGAGATCGAGCGTCTCGTCCGCGGCCAATTCCTCCGCCAGTTCCTCCAACTGCTCCGCCTGCTCCTCGGCGGCGGCGGCGACGGCGGCCCGCTCGGCCAGGATCGCGTCCATCGGGTTTGGGAGGTAGGCGAGCAGCAGGGCGGCGGCCAGGCAGCCAGCCGCCAACGCCAGCAGGCGGGTCGGCCAGCGCAGCGGAAAGGCTTGGCTCGGATCGAGGGAGCGGGCGACGACCAGCGCGTCGCTTTGCTGAGAGGCGACGAGCGCCGCGTCGAAACGGCGGCTTTGCTCCGGGTCGTCGTGGCCCAGTTCGAGCGCGGTAGCCAACCGGTCGCGCAGTCCCAGCTCGGCGTCGGCGCGCCGGGCGACGCGGCTCGGCGGCAGGGGGCGCAGCAGGCCGTAGCCCGGCGCGAGCAGGAGCCACAGGGCGAGCGGCGTCCAGGCCAACCGGTCGTAGCCCGCCAGCGGGATCAGGCGACCCAGCAGTTGAATCAGCGCCACCGCCAGTAGGGGCAGCCAGAGCGTGCGCGTGATCAGCGAATGTCCATCGCGCAGGCGCAGCCGCCGGCCCAGGGGGCGCAGTAAAGGTGTCAGCGTCTCGTTTCGCTCGGCCACCGGTTCACTCTCCCAATAATTCCTGGCGCGCTCGTTCTCGGAGCCGCTCTTCGCCCGCTGCCTCGTCGTAGGGGGTTTCGAGCAGTTGGTGTTTGATCTCTGGCGGAATTTCTAACTGCATATTGCCATAGGTGCCTCCACCGATTTGCCAGCCCTCGGGCGACCAGTGCATGCCCAGGCGGGCGATGGTGCTTGTGCCTGCGCCGGGAACCAGTTCGCCATCGGACAGGCTGAAGGTCCGACAGTAAACCCATCCAATGATTTGGGTATTCTTGAATTCGGCCTGGGTCCACAGGATGTCGAGATCGCAAAACCCCTTGCCTCCAGGCAGTAACTCGAGGGGCAAGTGCGCTTCGATTTCCGCCTCGTGTTCACTAGCGTCGAAGGGGATAGGGGTTGGCGCTGGCGTTGGGGTTGGCGGCGGCATGGCAGGCGGGACCGGCATTTCTACCACTCGTTCTACAAAGACCTCCTTGTCAATCATAGGGAAGGGAGGGGCCTCCGTTGGCATCGGAGCGTCACGCCAGCCGGTCGAGCCCCAGTCGGTGCCAAAGACGACCAGCGATCCGGCGGCCAGCAGGGCAAGGATGATCAGCAATGCTATCAAGCCCCGCCAGCCGATCCGCCAGCGGCGCACCGGCTTGACCAGTTGGGTGGTCAGCAGGTAACACACGACGGTTAGCGCCAGGTAGATAGCTGTCGTGTATTGCCACAGCGGGCGGACAAAGGTGGTAGGTGCAGGCATCATGGATGAAGAGCGGCTCATTATATCTGGCCCGCCGCCCAAGAGATAAAGCAGTTCGTAGCTCATTCCATAAAAGCCGCTACTCGTCCCCGGCGATATGATGGCCGAGGCCATAGCGCTGATCGGATTCACGTACATAATCTCGCGGGGCGGCATCTGATTGGTCACAGCGCCGGTGACTATCCACAAGAACCCGCTGCCCAGGGCGAGGAAAAGGACCGTCAGGTAGCTCAAGACCATCGCCCGCCCGGTGCGCCGGGTCAGCGCCGAGAAGAACAGCCCCAGCGTGCCATATGTGATCGCCGTCAGCGCCAGCAGGCCGATCGCCTGGATCACGTCGCGCAGCGCCACCCCGCCAAAGAGAAAGACGACGCTCGACAAGGGGATGGCGGCGAGGATGAGCAGGTTGACGTAGGTCAGCGAGGCGATCATCTTGCCCCAGAGGATGCTGGCCGGTCGCAGCGGCGTGACCAGGAGCATGTCGTAGGTGCGCCGCTCGATCTCGCCGCTGATGACGCCCGCCGTCAGCGCGGGCGTGACGAAGCAGACGGAGAGCAATTCCAGAAAGGCGAGGCCGATGAATAGCGTCTGGCCGATGTGAGCGCTCTGGGATGGATTGCTCATTCCATAGCTGTTCTGGACGGATGCCAGCGTGATCCGGTAGAGACCGTAGGCGAGCAGTCCCAGAATCAGCAGGTAGCCGGTCAGGATCGCAAAGGCGCGCGAGCCGCGCATGTGGGTGCGCAGTTCTTTGACGATGATGGGGTTGATGATGCGTATTGCGTATTTCGTATTGCGTAACTGGATCATTTCACACTACCTCGTTCTAACCTTGCGAAGGTTGCAGCCTTCGCAAGGTTGAAATCATTTACGCTGCCTCGTCTTGAGTCAGTTGGAGAAAGAGTTCTTCCAGTTCGTTGCCGACCTGGCGGAACTCGGCGATGGCGACGCCATTCTGCACCAGGTGAGCCAGCAGACCGGAGGCGGATCGGTCGTCGCCGGAGAGATAGGTTTCGAGCCAGGCCTCCGCTGGGTCGTGGCCGCCGTTCAGCCGGATGACGTCGGCGACGCCGGGAAAACCGACCAGCATCGCGGTCGCCTTGGCGACGTCGGATAGGATGTGCAGGCGCAGCATGCGGCCCGCCTGGGCGCGCTGCCGCAGCGCGGCGAGCGAGCCGTTGGCGACCATGCGGCCGCGCTCGATGATGCCCACCTCGTTGCACATCTCTGCCAATTCGCTCAGGATGTGGGAGCTGAGGATGATCGTCTTGCCCATCGCCGATAGCTCGCGCAGTAACTCGCGCATCTCGACCCGCGCGCGCGGGTCGAGGCCCGAAGCGGGTTCGTCGAGCAGGAGCACCTGGGGGTCGTGCACCAGCGCGCGCGCCAGGCAGAGCCGCTGCTGCATCCCGCGCGACAGGTGGCCGACGTCCTCATCCCGCTTTTCGGCCAGGTTGACCAGTTCGAGCAGCTCGGGGACGACGGTTCGCCGCCGGTCGGTGGGCAGGTCGTGGCAGCGGGCGAAAAAGTCGAGGTACTCCCACGCCGTCATCTCGTGGTAGACGCCGAAGAAGTCGGGCATGTAGCCCACGTGGCGGTGGATGGTCCTCGGCTCCCTCCGCACCGAGCGGCCCGAGATCGTGATCTCGCCCGCGCTCGGCTCCAGCAGGCCCGCCAGCATGCGCAAAGTCGTCGTTTTGCCCGCGCCGTTGGGGCCGATGAAGCCAAAGAGCGCGCCCCGGCCCACCTGCAAGTTCAGGTTGTCGAGCGCTAGCGGCCCGCGCCGCTTGTAACGTTTGCTCAGATTGTGCGTCTCGACGATCAAATCGTTCATTGGGTGCTCCCTCCTGATGGCAACTCTCCTTCCAGGCTCAGGTCAAAATGGTAACACATCCCCTCCAGGCCATCGGCTTGAGCTTGCAAACGGATCGCGCCGCCAGCCGGGTTCACAAAGCGGTTGGGATCGGTGATGGTATATGCCTGGTCTGTCTTTTCGTCCTCCATCTCCACCCACTCGCCCGCCGTCCAGTCGTAGAGAGAGAGGTTGGGCAGTTCTGCGGCGGGATTTCCTCCTTCCAGGCCGGCGTGGAGGGTCAGCGCCGTCGGTTCGAGGCCGCGCAGCTTTTTGGGAAGCTGGTATTCCAGTACGGCCCAGCCCCAGGCGATATAGAGCTGGCCGTTGGGGCCGCACTCGCCCGTTTCACCCTCGCTCTGGATCAGTTGGCCGGTGAGAAATCCCGGCGGCAGGCTCACCTGGCCGTCCTCGACCGGCAGCGGCAGTTGGGCGACGACCAGGGTGGTTTGTAGCTGAGTCGCCTGCACGTCGGCCACCTGTATATCGAGGGGGTTGAGGTCGCTCCAGGCCAGGAGCGTCAGGTCTTTCAGCGTGGCGGGCGGCCCCCAGTTGGTGTGAAAGTAGGCCTCCAGGATACTCTGGCGCAGCATCGCCTCGCGTGGCATGCCGCCTGGTTCCTGATAGTAGTGCTCGAACAGCCCCCAGGGGAAGGGCGGCCCCATCTCCCCGCCTCGCAGTGTCGCCTCGAATTCCTTGCTCTCGCCGGCATCCAGATCGCCCAGGGGAGCGAATCGCTGGCCGCTGACGAGGACCATCTCCTGCACGGGACGTCCCAGGCCGTTGTGAACGGTTCCGCGTACCTGGTTGCCCTCAATGGTGAGATCGGCGTCCAGCGTCAATTCGTCCGCTTCCAGCCACGTTTCGGCCTGGAAACTCTGCATCGCCCACTGGTTGACGCCCAGGCCGCGCACCAGCACCGGGTCGCTCTGAAGGACGTCCAAATTGCTTGGAGCGTAAGGCGATCCGCCCCAGCGCCCCGGTTCGTACGACAGGGCGCTGACGAGCGCGCCTCCGCCGACCCGCACGTCGTAATCCTGGCGGGTGGGCGAAAAAAGGCCGACGTAGGAGCGGACCGCCGCGCGGCTGCCCTCTGCTGAGAGCGGGAGGATCGAGATCTGGTTGATGATGACCTCGTTGCCGCGCAGGTTGTAGCCCAGCCCGTAGCCTCCCAGCGAGAACGCCGCCGTCAGGGTGGGGATGGTGACCCAGGCCCAGTCGAGCCGGCGCAAGCGGCGCAGCAGCAGGTAGTTGACCGGGCCGATCAGCAGGATGTACAGGCCGAGCAACAGCGCCAGCCAGCGGATCGAGGGCAGGTCGAGCGTCGGCAGGTTGCTCAGGGCATGGTTCATCTGCTCCGACTTGAGCACGTGGAGGGGAATGTCGGGCGGGGCATGGAGCGGCAGGGATGAGCCGGGTTCGAGCAGCGTTTGCCAAAAATCCAGCGTCCCGGCCCAGGCATCGAAGGGGCTGGCCGCCGGATCGAGCGCCAGGTAGCCGACCCAACCCTCGCCCAGCGTCTTTTGGATCAGCAGCGGTTGCTGGCCCTGGCGGATGACGGCCCAGCCCTGGTACTCGGTTGGGAAGGCTGCCAGGAATGGCCCCGGCGTGCGGATCGGTTCACCGGCAAAATCGGCCAGGCCATCGAGCGCGCTCAGCTCGACCGTGGCATCCACGTTGACCGGTCGCAGCGATTCGGGCAGCCCGGCGAGCGTCTGGCGGGCGCCGATGCCTCCGCCGAGCAGCAGTTGGCCGCCCTGTTCGACCCACGCGCGCAGCGCCTCTTCCTGGGACGGCGTCAGGGACGTGGTGTCCACGCCCGTCAGGATCAAGCAGTCGAGGGAGCGGAGCGGCTCGGCCCGGTCGGGCAGGTCATCGAGCGAGAGGGGGACGAACTGGATCGAGGCTCGACCTTGCAGGTTCAGTCCGCTCAGGAGGGCGAGGGCGTCAGGGTCGGGGGCGACGGCAGCGATGAGATATTCGTCCTGGGAATGGAGCGTGATTTGTACCTCGATTTCGGCCAGGACTTGATCGCCCTGCACCAGGCGCACGATGACCTCCTGGGCGAAGGTGGGCGGCAGGACGTGGAGCATCACCTCCTTGCGGGCGCCGGTCGGCAGGGGCGCGGGGGCTGCGTATGCCGCCTGGCCGCTGCTGCTGGCGATCTCGGCCCGGACCTCGGCGGTCAGGTCGTCGCCCGCGTTGCTCAGGTGGACGCGCAGCGGCAACCACTCGCCGTATTTGGCGTGGCCGCCCAGGTAGGGTGTGGCGGTCATCGTGACGCCGTTGGTTTGGGCTGCTGCGGGCTCTGTCCACGCTAGGCTCAGGATGAGTGAGAGCAGCAGCAACACCGTTCCGAATTTCAGTAAGGTGTGATGGGGCATAAATTCTTTCTCCAATCGCTTGTAGTAGATCCACTAGTACTACAACGAGATTTCGTTGTTTCCGTCATTCCGAGCGGAACGGAGCGTAGCGTAGTGGAGTCGAGGAATCTCCCTGGTTCGACAACGAGAGATTCCTCGACTCCCTTCGGTCGCTCGGAATGACGCATATCCCAAAGTCTCGTTGTAGTACTAGTTAGACGACAAAACACTCGTAAAAGTTCCAGTGTGCATAGTGATGTTCCCCCGAAAAAGTGGATACTACAATAAGCCAAAATGGTGTATACTACCACTAACGGAGGAATATAATGACAAAGACCAGACGAACCTATACGCGTGAATTCAAGCTCGAAGCCGTT
>DAOTUB010000374.1:0-2703 GCA_034437455.1 Anaerolineae bacterium
CTTTGGATCATGCGCTTGTTGTGACAGTGATTTGCGGGACAAATGTCACCTCCAACTGGCATTGATTGTCCCGCTCAGTATACACACTTGCGGCTACTTTACCAGCCGAGGTTTTATGAGAAAGCCGTGACGGGCAAAGACGATGGCCGCCGCCTGGGGCGGAACCAGGCTGAAGGTCCTCCCGTAGTGGCGGTGACCCCCACGGGACGCCGCCTTGTGATCCTCCAGCCAACCGTCGAGGATGGGAAAGCCCTGCCGGATATAGTCGCGCACCCGTTGGATGAGGCGGGGCCGCACCTCAGGGGAGAGCACGATGGCTGCCAGCTTGTTCGAAAGCATCGTGGCGCTGATGGCGACGTATTCGTGGCGCGCCCACAGGTCGTCAATCGTGTCCGTCGGCGCAACCACCCAGCCGATCCGCAGCCCCGGCAGGCCATAGGCTTTGCTCAGGCTGTTCATCGCCAGTACTTTGTCGTACCGGCCCCAGAAGGAGGGCGTCTGCACATCGGTCAGCCGCTCGGCGCCGCTGTAGACCTCGTCGGCCAGCAGCCAGGCCCCGACGCGCTCGGCGGCAGCCACGATGCCGCCCATCTCCTCTGGTGTGAGGATGTAGCCGGTGGGATTGTTCGGATTGCAGACGGCGATGAGCTTGGTCCGCTCCGAGATCGCGTCGTTCAACTCGTCCAGGTCGGGCGCCCAGCCCCGCTCCTCTCGCAGATGGAAGGGTTTGATCTGGAAACCGTAATTGTGGCCGATGCCCCAGATCTGCATATAGTTGGGCAGCATCACCACCAGCTCGTCTCCCGCCGTCAGAAGCGTCTGCAGGGTGATAAAGTTTGCCTCGATGCACCCGACGGTGACGAGCACGTTGTCGGGGGTCGCGCCAGGGTAGAGCGCGGCGATGCGCTCCCGTAGTTCGGGAGTGCCGTTGACGTGGGGGTAATTTAGCTCCGTGGCGAGCAGCTCCTCGACCGGCAGAGAGTCGCCCAGAAGCTCGCGGAGGGTGGCGGGATGGGCACCGCTCTCCGAAAGGTTGTATTCCACGGCCTGCTCCCACCGGGACATGATGCGTTCGAGTTCGAAGGGTTGAAATGTCGTCATAATTTGGCTCCTTTCACGTCAGAAAAATGATGGCCGCGCCTGCCAGGGCGACGACCGTACCGAACACAGCGCGCCCGCTGCTCCGCTCCTGGAAAATCCAATGGGCCAGGGGGATCATGATGATCGGGCTTAACGCCATCAGCGTCGAGGCGACGCCCACGGGGGCGTTCTGCAAGGCAAACATAGACAGCCAGACGCCGATGGTCGGCCCCGTCAGCGCGCCTCCGACGACGAACAGACTGGCTTTTTTATCCCGCAGCGTGCGCCAGGTCGCTCCAGCCTGACCCCGCGCCAGGGCGAGCAGCCAGATCACGCCCATGGCGACGAACATCCTGATCACGGTAGCGGATAGGGCAGGAAAGTCATCCGCAAGCCCATACTTGGCCGTCACCAGCCCCAATGACTGACCCAACGCACTGGCCACACCGAGCAGCACGCCCAGCGCGTATCGTTTCCTGTCCCTCTCGATTGGCGAGTTTGACGCAGGCTCCCTTTCCGAAACCACCCAGGCGATACCGCTCACCGTCAACAGGATCGCACCGATCTCGATGGGCAGCAGCGCTTCGCCCAGAAAAACCCAGGCCGCTACGGTGCTGATGACGGGCACGAGCGCCTGCAACAGCACCGCCAGACGCGGCCCGATGACCAGCAAAGCCTGGAACAGACAACCATCCCCCAACACCAGACCGAGCGTTCCCGACAAGCCCAGCCAACCCCAGCGAAAAGGCTCGGCGTGGATGGGCCACAGTTTTCCGTACAACAGCAAATGAGTTAACGACAGAAACAGCACCGCCAGCGCCAACCGAATCCGATTGACCGCCTCGGATCCGATCCGCCGGCCCGCCAACGTGAACTGGACCGAAGTAGATGACCAACAAAAAGATACTACCAGCGCAGCGATTTCTCCCATGCGTGCTCCTTGTTCTAACGGTTTGCCCAGGACTGTATTATACTGAATGATGGGTAAAGGCCAAGTGTCATAATGGGGAGCGTTACGCATTTGGGACGATCTCCTGTAGGGTTTGGGGCGGCCATCCGAGCAACTGTCCGCGTACAACTTGGGCAATGGGCAACTTGTGGACGTCATAGCCAGCCAGTTCTAGCGGGCACTTGCCGCGGATGTCCAAGGCTCGTCCTTCCACCGGGCGGTTGTCTTTGGCGAAAGGAGTGAAACGATAGGTCAACTCGAACAGATGCAGATACTTGCGCGCCGTCTTGACGCCATCGAAACCGCACATATTCTGGTAGTGCTGGTCAAAACGGCGATCACTCCACTGGAATGCACCACGCCAAACAGAGTAGCGATGGGCAATGCTTGCTCCCCAACGGCCATAGCCCAGCGCCACAAGGTAACGGCGGATTGGGACAATCCGACTGAAACCCCCACTGCTTCAGCAGCCAGACGATACGTGGTGTGCATGCGCATGTAGACCATCACGCCCCAAATCACCGTCTCCACCATCCAGGAGGAATAGAGGCGCACATCCTCGGGATAGGTGGTGAAGGTCTCACGCTCACAGTCCGGATTGAGACAGAAACAGCGGTATCCCTCTGTCTCACACCATTCCCCTGTCTCCGGATGGCGATACTTTTTGCAGCGGG
>DAOTUB010000375.1:0-4357 GCA_034437455.1 Anaerolineae bacterium
TCCATCTTCATCGTCTGCCGCGTGCGCGCCGCCGAAACCGACGGCTACCTGGACGACGTGCGCGAGGAACTCGCCGCCACCATTCGCGAGCGGCTGGACTTTTTCTGGAAACAGGGCATCCGGGGCGCGGACTTTTTCATCAGCGCCATCGGCCCGGCCGTCTCCGTCTTTGGCCGCTACAGCAAGGTCTACCGGCTGGACGGCAGCGAGGTCGGCGTGGACACGCTGCTCGACCTGGTACAGGCCCTGGTCTCCGAGTACGCCCTGGATCGCATCCTCAACACTTCGGCCACGGACGTTCCGTCCGCGCTCAGTGCAGGCAGCGGCGCGTCGCGAGTCGGCGGAGTGGACGCCCCCACCCGCTACTACATCCTCCACCGCTGGGCCTACGGGCAAGCCAAGACCCCCTTCGACGACGCGATGCGACTGGCGATGGCCCTGGGCGCGGACGTGTCGGCCTTGATGGAGCGGCGCGGCATCCTCAAGCAGAGCGGCGAGACCGTGCGCCTGCTGGGGCCGAGGGAGCGAACCGGAGTAAGTGGGTTGGGCCTGGCCGATCGAACCGGGATGGCAGCGCCGATCATTGACGTGCTGCACCGGGCCGCTGTCCTGTGGGAGAGCGGCGACCGCGAGAGCCTGGCCGAGTTCCTGGCGGAAGGGGCGCGCGCGCGCGAGGATCGGATGCGGTTGGTGGCCCAGACGCTGATCAACATCCTGCCCGACGATGACGCCGAGCGGCGTCTGCTGGAGGGTTTTCTGGCCGGGCGGGACGTGCTGCCAGAGACGCCGCGGCAGGAACGGTTGTTGTAGGAGGAGTCACCATGAACTCCCTTCACCCAGGAGGACGAAAATGTAGGGTGGTTTTGCTTAACCGCTACAGGCGTTCGTCATTCCGAGCGGAACGGAGCGCAGCGGAGTGGAGTCGAGGAATCTCCCCGGTGGTTTTGCTTACGAAAGTGGAGATTCCTCGACTCCCTTCTGTCCCTTCGACAAGCTCAGGGCAGGCTGCTCGGAATGACGCAAATTGTAACAGATTTATTGTCGGAGGAGGGGATCCCATTGAGTAAGAGAAGACGCGGACCAAGAAGACAGACGAGACGTACCAAAGAGAAGGCCTACCCCTCCCCCGCCGAGCGCCAGCGCATCATTGAGCGGCGCGACGAGCTCTTGCAAGAGCTGATCATAACTGTCGTCGCTCACCCGGGTGATCGCCAAAGGATTGATAAACTGATCAGCCGATACAGTCCCCAGGAGGTCGACGTTGTCCTAAGTGTCATCGAGAAAAGGCAGGCGAGCGCCGGGTTCATCGGCGAGGAGTCGGCCATCTATCGAGAGTACCGTCGCACTTTCGCTCGTTTCGGCGGGGACAGACCCTTCCTGAGCGCACAGGAGCGTGACGAGCTAAGCTTCGAACACGTCCATATCAAGCTATTTGGTCAGCGCAAGTTCAGGTCCTTTCTCTCTCGCGGATCAAGCGCCCGCGAGCGCGAGTTGGATGACCTTTTGCTCTCCGGCGTTCATCTGTGGGAGGACATCACCCCGCCCGCCGTACCGCCCCGACCGGATGACTTTGACGCGCCGTCGCCGGGCAGCTACGATTACCCGGTCCGAACGCTGCTCGATTGGGGATGGGACTCGGACGAACAGCGCGTGGCGAACAACGCCAGGAACGCTGCCAAGTGGCGGCGGGCCGTCCCAGACCTGGTTCGCATGGCGCTCGACGAGGGATTGCTGAACGGCTGGCCTGGGGAGCCATCGAGTTGGGCGTCCTACCACGCGCTGCATTTCCTGGGGCATCTGCGCGCCCACGAGGTCGCCGATCAGTTGTTCGCGTTGTTCGACCTGGAGAACGACTGGATCTCGGATCGGTTGGCCGTGGTCTGGGGGCGGATGGGACCTCAGGCCGAGCCGCCGCTGTGGGATTATGCTGGCGACGACCGCCGTGATTCCGAACACCGCGCTGTCGTCTTCCTGGGACTGGCGTCCATCGCCGAGAACTATCGCAAGCGGCGGGGAGACGTCGTTGATGGTTTGGCACGGCTATTGCGAGATGCCGCTGCGGATGATGCCCAGGCAAACGCGTATATCGTCCACATTTTGGATAGAATGGAAGCCGTCGAGGCCGCCGACGCCATCGCAGCGGCCTTCGACGAGGGCAAGGTCGACGAGCGCATCATCCAACTCTACGACGTAGAATTCCTCGACCGGTAATGCTGAGGAGGAGCACGTTATGGACTATTCACAGACCTTGAAGAAAGCTCAGACCCTACTGGCGCAGAAACATCACGCCCAGGCGGTACAGACCGCCGCCAGCGCCCTGGAGAACCTGCTGGTGGAACTGTACAACGAGTTGCTGGGTCAGGTATCTCCCGCCCGTCAAAAGCAACTCGTCGAGGCCCAGGAGCAGGTCAGCCAGCATCAACCCCTGAGCCGGCTCACGCTGGGGCGGCTGCTGAACGTCTATCGGGCTAGCCGCGCTCAAGACGATCTCAAAAAGACGCTCGGCCTGAAATTGACCTTCTTCAACGTCCGCGCATTGGGACCCCTGGTCGAGATCCGCAACCGCGCCGTCCACGAGGGGCAAGAACCCGATCCCGCCGAGGCCGCCTACATCGTCAACCAGGTCGAGCTTATCCTGCGCGAGACCGGTCGCCTGCCGGCCGCGGCCCCTACTCCAATCACGCCCGACGACCTGCGCTCCTGGTGGCACACAGCGATGCCCCACATCGACATCCGCGAGGGACGGCTCGACTTGAAGGTCTTTGCTGTGGACCTGGCTCAGGTGGTCGAGGGGGATGCTGTGCCCGAGTACAAGGATCCCGACACCTTCTTCCGGCGCACCTTTCTCACGCGCGGGTTGCAGTCCACGCTCAAGGGCGTCCTGCGCCGCCTGGCCGGTCGGGATGACGGCATCGCCATCACCCAGATGGCCACCGTCTTTGGCGGCGGCAAGACCCACACCCTGCTGGCCCTCTACCACATCGTCGCCCACGGCGCGCAGGTAGCCTACCTGGAGCCGGTGGAGCAGATCCTGGCCGAGACCGGGCTGGACGCTATCCCCGTGGCGAAAGTGGCGGCGGTGGACTGCGCTCACATCAGCCCCAGCCAGCCTCGCGAGGTTCCCGAAGGGTTCACCCTGCACACCCTCTGGGGCGAGATCGCCTACCGCCTGGCAGGCGCCGACGGGTACGAGATCGTCCGCCAGAGCGACGAGGATCGCGTGGCTCCCGGCAGCGAAGCGTTGGGACAGCTCTTCCAACTCACCGGCCCCGCTCTGATCCTGATCGACGAGACCCTCTCCTACATCACCAAGGCCAGCGGCGTCCCGGTGGGCAAAGGCTACCTCTCCGACCAGGCCCAGGAGTTCCTGCTCGAGCTGACCCGCGCCGTCAACGCCGCTGACGACGTGGCCCTGGTTCTGACGATGACGTCCAGCGAGCAGGAGCAGATCGGCGAGGCGGCCATCCGCGCCGCCAAGGAGATCGACACCGCCATCCGCATTCTGCGCCGCACCCGCCAGGTCGAGGTCAGTGCCGAGCGGGAGGAGCTGTACGAGATCCTCAAACGCCGCCTGTTCGACACCGACCCGGCCCAGATGGAGGTTCAGGCCCGGGATGTGGCCCAGGCCTACTGGGACTATTACCGCGCCCACCCGAACGACTTCCCACAGGAGGCCCAGTCCCCCGAGTACCGCGAGCTGATGGTGCGCGCCTATCCCTTCCACCCGGGGTTGATCGAGACGCTGCGCGACCGTTGGGGCTCGATCAGCGGCTTTCAGCGCACGCGGGGGGTGCTGCGACTGTTGGCTCTGGTCATCGGCAACCTGTACCGGCAAAAGCACACCGCTCCTCTCATCCAGCCCGCCCATGTCAACCTGGACGATGGCGAGATCCGCGCCGAGTTGCTGGAGTACGTGGACAACCGGGGCGGCTACGAATCGGCCATCCTTTCTGACATCGGCGGCACCGACGAGTCGAAAGCGCCGGTCCTGGATCGCTTCACCGGCGGCGAGTACGCCCGGCACGCCATCGCCACCGGCCTGGCTACGTCCATCTTTATGTATTCCCACAGCGGAGCTCCCCAACGGATCGCCTCGGCTGAGCGTCCCCAGTTGTGGCTGGCGACCTTGCAGCCCGGCGTCGTGCCCGCTCTGGCCGCCGACGCTTTGGACAAGCTGAGAGCGCGGCTGTGGTATCTGGACATCCGTGAGGGCGCCTACCGCATAGATAGCCAGCCGAACCTCAACCAGATGCTCGTCACGCGGGTGGACGCCATTCGCCAGGAGCCGGAGAGCATTCGGGAACAGGTACGCAGGTCGGTCGAGGAGGTGGTGGGACGGCGCCCCTTTCCCGGCCTG
>DAOTUB010000376.1:0-44954 GCA_034437455.1 Anaerolineae bacterium
CAAAGGTATTGCTGACCGTCAAGCTCACATTGAACATACCGCTGGTGACATATGTGTGGCTGATCACCGGCCCGGTGAACGCCGTGCCTCCATCCCCAAAACTCCACATCCAATGCTCGACGTCGCCGCTGGTGACGGCTGTGAAGGTGACGGTGAGCGGGGTTGTGCCGCCGACCGCGTCGGCGCTGAAGGTGGCCGTCGGCGCGCCGGGCGCCGCATTGACCGCGATATAGTCTGGCTTCGATACATTAGCTGTTCCGCCTGGCCCGGTGACTACCAGGGTCACGCCAAAGCTGCCGGCGCTTGTATACGTGTGCGTAGGGTTGGGAGTGTCTGCAATACCATCATCGCCAAAATCCCAACGGTAGGCCGTGACCGTGCCGGTGACTGTGCTGGTGAACTGCACCCCCAATGGCGCGTTCCCGCTACGCGGCGCGCCGACAAAATCCACCTCTGGGATTGGCGGCGGCGCGGCCTCGACGGTGATGACGGCTGTATCCGGTGTCGGATCGGCCAGGCCATACACGTCGGTCACCACAAGGGCGAAGGTCAAAAAAGCAGGCGTATCCGGCGCGGTGAAGGTCGGCCGGCTGATAGCAGTGCTGCTCAGGACGACCGCCACACCGCCCGTCTGCGTCCAGCCATAGGTCAACGGCAGGTGGCCGTCGGGATCGTAGCTCGCGCTGCCGTCCAGAGTGACAGGCTCGCCGATGGTCACACCCTGATCCGGCCCGGCATCTGCCACCGGGAGCTGGTTGGTGATGGTGACTGGCGTGGCGGCGAGTATTTCGTCGGCGCCGTTGCTGGCGGTGACGGTAGCGGTGTAGGCGCCTGCCGCGCTGTAGATATGACTGACGTTCGCACCTGCGCCCGTGTGCTCGTCGCCAAAGTCCCAGTGGTAGGCGACGTTGCTGCCCATCGCGATGGCGGCGGTGAAAAAAGTAGCCTGGCCCAACGTAGTCGGGCTGCTGTTGATGGCGGATAGACCGGAAATGGACTGGTCGGTCACGGCAACGACGACGGCGTCCGGCGTTGGATCGCCCAGACCGCGTGCATCGGCCACCGTCAGGGTGAACGTGAGAACCGCGGGCGCATCCGGCGCGGTGAAGGTGGGGCGGCTGATGGCGGCGCTGCTCAGGACGACCGCTACACCACCCGTCTGTGTCCAGCCGTAGGTCAGCGGGACGTGGCCGTCGGGGTCGTAGCTCGCGCTGCCGTCCAGAGTGACGAATTCGCCGACGGTCACACCCTGATCCAGGCCGGCGTCCGCCACGGGAGGTTGGTTTGTATCCACCGTCAGCGTCCAGGGCGTCGCATAGGGCGAGTAGTAGCCCAGCGCGTCGAAGGAGCGCACCGCCCAGGTGTATGTCCCGTCGGTCAGGACGGCGGATGAGTAGGTATTGGTCGTGGTGAAGACCGAGCCGTTCAGCTTGAGGTTGTAGCCGACTGCGGCCACGTCGCTCCAGGCGAAGGTGATCGCCGTCGTGTTAGTCAGCGCGCCGTCGGATGGGTTGAGGAGCGCGGGGATCGCTGGTCGCCGGTGGCTGATAAAGCCAACGACGGCGACCCACTCGTCCGAGGTCACCACCGCCGAACCACGGAATGCATCGGGTAAATCACTCGATACCTGATCAAAGTAATGAGCTGCATACGGCTTTATCTGGGCGGTCTCTGTCACCACCTGGTTACCATTCTCGTCATAATAAGTGACAGTCACATTGGCATCCGTTGCCTCTGTGTTCTGTACACTGATCTGGGTCACGGCGCCATCGGCCAGGTTGCGAACGAAGGGAACGTAGAAAGCGTCCGCGACGTCGAACCAGATCCCACTATAGCCGGTGAACGTGTGAGGCGCGGAGGAATGCGCCGTGTCCACCAGCACACCAACCGGCTCGCTGAAGTTGACCAGACCGGATCCCTTAAAGCCGCCAGGCACCGCAGGCGACCACCCGGCATCGTCGAGGCTCACAAAGCGGGTGGCATAGGGCGCCAGAGAACAGGTATAGGTGGTCACGGCGGTGCCATCCTGATGGTAGAGCGTGGCTGTGATGTAAGAAGTATTCGCGCCCAGGTTGTAGATCACGAGGGTTGACGTCGAGTTCTCCAGCACAAGCGAAGGGTGGCATCGCATCGATGAAACATTCCTCAGCACAAGCGGAAGATAAAGTCGAGGAGGCATCAAAGGCATTATGGGCGCACTGTTTGATGGCTCGAAACGACGGTTGTTGTGGGCCACAGCCTCGCCCGTCTGGCTGTTGACGGACTTGACCACACCGATCACCGGGTTGGCGCTCTGGATGCGAGCGCGGCTGAAGAAACCGTCCCCCAGCCCAGGCATCGCCGCTGCATCATATAGGCGCGTGCTACGCGGCGGCAGGACATCCGCCCCCGCATAGACGACTGTACCGGTCAGATTGTAGATTGTAACGGTGATGGGGGTCGCCGTGTCACCGGGGTTTTGTATGGCAAAAAGGCTGTTCCAACCCTGGTACGCCCGATAAACGGGCAGCAGGTTGATCTCGGTGCCTCCGTCATCCACGCCACGATAACTCATCAGGCCATCCCCCTTCCAATCGGGATCGAGGGGCGACTCGTTGGCAATGACGACGACTTTCCGCGTGGCGGTGACGATCAGCGAGCCGCTAAAACCGCCGAGCGTCGCGTAAGCGCGACTTCCCATCGGAGGGAGTTCATCATTGACGACGGCGGCCTCTGTGCCTGCCACGTCGTGGTATCGCAGTACAACCGTTGCCGTATCAGGCTCTGTGTTCTGCACGATGGCCGTCGTCCGCCATCCCCAGGTCGGATCAGAGTTCACGAAAGGAAGATAGACTTCAGTGTCCGCGTCCCACTTGCGCCAGGCATTGTATTCCGCTTCGTCCTCGTACCCCGGCCGGTAGGAAGCTTCGGCGATGGGGATCTTGGTCTGACGAGGCCCCATCCACACCAGCGTGACTGCAAGCACTATCACGGCCAAACTAACAGCGATGAGCATCCTTGCTGTTTTTGATGCACGGTTTGCTTGATTCATCCTGTTCCCTCCTTGTCGACACATTGATAACAGCATCGAGATCAGATTAGACAACCTAAAACAGAGCACAATATAGCCGCTCATAGAGGACTATCTGGCTCGAGTGAACGTGTATTCTATTGAGATCGCGCCCCAAGTAAAAAGTGGCTCAGTCGGCGCCCTCGTACTTGAAGGAGACCTTTACCTTCGCGCGGTAAGCGCGAACCTTCCCGTCTTCGAGTTGCATATCCAGCTCGACGACTTCAGCGATTCGCAGGTCTCGCAAGGACTGGGCGGCTTTTTCTACGGCGGCCACGGCGGCCTTTTCCCAGGACTCGGTGCTCGTTCCAACCAACTCGATAATCTTGTAAACACTCTCTGCCATCGTCGCTCTCCTTTTTAACTGATCATGTTTCGATCCAAACGCTTGGAGCCGGCGCCACTTTTGGGTAGGTTGGCTGGAGTTTTGGGGCGCTTTGCATTCTGTTGCACAGGGATGGCTCAAGTATAGTGCAATTCTGCACAGAAGTCAAACGCTCGAAACGGTTAGATCTCGCAGCAGGTCGAAGATATGAACTCAAATCTCCTGTAGCACGTCTCATCTGTTTTGTTTGCAATCTTGTTGACTCGTGGTAAAATGGAGTTGACGGAGGGGGGTTCAATTGGCCACTAGTTTTTGGCAGGCCTTACGGATTTGGATCAACAAGGAGATATCAAGATGTTTCGAGAAAAGATACAGGAAAAGTATGAAGAGCTAACTCCCAGCTTTCGCAAACTGGCTGATTTCATGTTGCAACGTCAACTGGATACTGCGTTTATGACGGCTACCGAGTTGGCCCACCGCCTGGGAGTGGACGCGGCAACCGTCGTACGCTTCGCCCAGGAGTTGGGCTACACGGGCTTTCGGGAATTGAACAAAGAAATACAGGGGATCGTTCGCTCAGAGCTACAAGCCTCCTACAGCGCCGACCTGGACGCTCCAGACGATCTGGGGCTCTTTCGCAGCCTCCTGGAGAACGAGCGGCATAACCTGGAGACGGTTCAGAATCAATTGTCAGAACAAGCTAATGTGGTTTTGCCCGCGCTCCTGGATGCACAGCGCATCTGGGTAGTGGGTCAAGGCCACTGCGCCCACCTGGCCGGTCTTTGCGCTGGCGTCCTGAGGGAAATCGGCCTACTGGCCCAATCTATCGCGCCCGATCCCTTGGAAGCCGCGACGAGCCTCAAGGAGCTTGACGCCGACGACCTGGTCATCGGTTTCTCCCTCACCGGAATGGATCTGAACGTGGCTAACGTCATCCATTTTGCGCGTCAACATGGGGCAAAGACGCTCGTATTCAGCGCCTCTGCCGTCGCAGCAGCGGCCCTGGCCGCCGAGACGACGATCTTGTGCCCCGGCCCCACGCAGACGGACACACCTTCCTTCACCGGCCTGGCCGCTATGATCGTGGTGATCGCCGCCGCCTTTACTGCTCGCTATCCCGACGAGGCAGAGGCGATGAAAGAGAACTTGCAACAGAGCTACCGCGAATTGCTGGAACTCCAGGCCCGCAGTTCTTCGGAGTTAAACATCGAGGAGCTGTGGCGCCAGTTCTGAACCGGCCCGAAAGAAAATCTGTACCGAGTGCAGAGGCCCGGCCAAAAGGTCGGGCCTCCATCTTGCGGAGAATAGAGAGGGCGTTGTGCCTGTCTTGTTCCCTGCACCGACCTCTGGCATGATGGACGTATGAAAAAATCACACAACGTCCTTGCTCTGATCGCGGCGCTGGTACTGCTCGGAATCAGTCTATTGGCCTGTCCCACGCTCATCCGCGTGCTGCCAGGCCGCTACGCCTACTACCTGCCGGAGCCGCTCCAGCAACTGCGCCACAACCCACACCCTGATACGCTTCCCACTCCCAATGTTGCTTACACACCCACATCCAACTACCCCCCTACCGCTGGCGCGACTCCCACCGCCACTCTCACACCTACCCCTACTGACACCCCCACACTCCTGCCCCCCACCTTCACGCCTCCTCCAACACCGACCGCCACCCCCACGCCTCCGATCAGCGTCACGTTGACCGGCCTGCGCCACGAACACCAGGGCTGGAACAACTGCGGCCCAACCACACTGGCGATGGCTCTCTCCTACTGGGGGCGCGAGGAGACTCAGCACGACGTCGCCCCTGCGCTCAAACCCGACCCGGAGGACAAGAACGTCAGTCCGTGGGAGATGGAAGCGTACACGCACGGCCTGGGCCTGGGGGCGATCGTGCGGGTGGACGGCACCCTTGAGCGGATCAAGGCGCTGGTGCGGGCAGGCTTTCCCGTCATCGCAGAGACCTGGTACGTGCGCGACGCCCGCGACCAACTCGGCCACTACCGCCTCATCGTCGGCTACGACGACGCCGCCCAGGAGTTTATCACCTACGACTCGCTCCACGGCCCCGACGTGACCATCGGCTACCAGGAGATGGATGAACTTTGGCGCGTCTTTAATCGTATATACCTGGTGGTCTACGCGCCAGAGCGGTGGGACTCGCTGGCGGCGGTTCTCGGCCACGATCTGGACGACGAGGCGATGTACGAGCAGGCGCTGGAGACGGCCCGCTCCGAGGCATCGAATCCCCCCGAAACCTGCGTAGCCTATGCCGACTGTGCAGACTGGATAACCTTCTCCTGGTTCAACATCGGCTCCAGCCTGACCTCGCTGGGGCGGCACGCGGAGGCGGTCGTCGCCTACGACCAGGCGCGGCAGTTGGGGCTGCACTACCGCATGCTGTGGTACCAGTTCGGCCCCTACGAGGGTTATCACGCCGTAGGCCGCTATGAGGACGTCATCGCGTTGGCAAGCGCCACGCTGGCGACGGCGAGCAACCTGGAGGAATCATACTACTGGCGCGGGATGGCGCGGATGGCGCAAGGGGACGAGGGCGGAGCGCGGACCGACTTTGAGGTGGCGCTTCGCTACCACGAGAACTGGCCGCCGGCAGTGGTCGCGCTGGCAGGGATGGAGGAGTAAGCAGCCGGGCATTCTCCATTGTCCACCCCTCATCCAAAAAGCGTCAAACAGTATCCGCCACCTTCTCCCAATCCGCCAGGAATCGCTCCAGCCCCACGTCGGTGAAGGGGCTGCGGATCATCTTTTGCAGCACGCCAAAGGGCAAGGTGATGATGTCCGCCCCGGCCAACAGCGCGTCCAACACGTGCGTCGGGTGGCGGATGCTCGCGGCCAGCAGTTGGCAATCAAAACCATAGTTGTCAAAGATGGCCCGTGTCTCGCGCACCACCTCCATCCCGTCCATCCCCGCGTCGTCCATCCGTCCCACAAAGACAGAGGCGTAGCTAGCACCAGCCTTGGCCACCAGGTAGGCCTGGTTTGCAGAGAAAATCAACGTGGCGTTGATCCGCCCGTTGGGCCATGAGGAGATCTCTCGCATCGCTTTCAACCCCTCGACGGTGGTGGGGATCTTGACAAAGACGTGCTCCGACCAGGCGAGGATCTCTCGCGCCTCCTCGATCATCCCGGCGGCGTCGGTGCTGAGCACCTCGGCGCTCACCGGCCCTTGCACCAGTTCTACGATTTTGAGCGTGTTGGCCTTCAGATCGGCGGTACCGGCGCGCATCATCAACGTGGGATTGGTGGTCACGCCGTCGAGCACGCCCCAGCTCGACGCCTCGCGGATCTCGTCCACACTTGCGGTATCCAGAAAGAGTTGTGCCATTTTATCTCTATGCTCTCCTTCGGCAGACTGGAAAGTCTGCCCTACGATTTATGCGGCTCGATGATTACTTTGATGGATTCCTCGGCGTTGGCGACCAGTTGGAAGCCCAGACCCGTCTCCACCAAGCTCAAGCGATGGGTGATCATCTCGCGCACCGGCACCCGACGGGCGCGGATCAGTTCTATCGCCACGGTGATGTCGAGCGGGCTGCCTCCATACGAGGGCATCAACGTGATCCCATTGCGCCAGAAATCGTTGACCGGGACAGGAAGAGCTACGCCCGGCTCTGTAGGCGCGAAGCATAACACAGTACCTCCCCGATCCACCGATTGCAATGCCTGGACGAACGCGGAAAAAGCGCCTGTGCAGACGATCACCAGATCGGCCAGCCGGCCCTCGTTGAGCTGGCGCAGTCGGGCCGGAACGTCTTCTTTGGCGTGGATCGCCTCGTCGGCCCCAAAGCGAAGCGCCGCGTTCAAACGGTATTCGTTGACGTCCGTGGCCACGATCCGCCCGGCAGCCGAGGCGCGGGCCAGCGCCACGTGGAGTAGCCCAGAAATGCCGCTGCCGAGGATGAGGACGGTCTGGCCGGGCTGTAACCGCGCCAATCTCTGCCCGCGCACGACGCAGGCCAACGGTTCGATGAACACCCCGGCCTCAAATGACATCTCGTCAGGCAGCAGGAACACGCCCCGGTCCACGTTGAGTCGGGGCACGCGCAGGTATTCGGCAAAGCCGCCGGGATCGAAATTGGTGGTGTGCAGCGTCTCACAGACCGTATGCTGACCGTTCAGGCAGTAGCGGCACGTGTTGCAGGGGACGTGGTGAGAGACGAAAATCCGGTCGCCGACTTGGTAACGCTCCCCACCCTCGCCGACCTCGACGATCTCTCCCGTGATCTCGTGGCCCAGCACTCGCGGAGCCTTTTTGATGCGATACCATTCCATCACGTCGCTGCCGCAGATGCCGCTGGCGATCACTTTGACCAGCAACTCGCCAGGCCCAATTTGCGGCGTCTCCATCTCCTCCAGCCGCACGTCTCGGTTGTTGTAATACATTGCGACGCGCACGTTAACGACACCTCCTCGACTATGGGATCCAGATGGGGCTGACTCCCAGGCGCTCGCCGAATTACGGCGGACTGTAGAGGGTGTAGGTGTGATCCTCAAACAGGACAAAGATGCGGATCCTGGCCCTGGGAACGACATCCTCCATACACTCCAACATCAGGCCGTGTTGAAAGGGCTGGCAGTGCGCCTTGTCGCACAGCCGCTCCTCGTTGAGGGCCCATCCCAGGCGCTCCCGAACCGTCGGGTGCTCCTGCCAGATCAACCCAAACCCCCGCTTGGGTTGGATCTTTCCTTCCGGGGGCGGACCCAGGGATAGATCTCGCTCCGGCATTCCTTCCTCCCAGTGATCTGGATGACTCTCCCATGTCTCAAAGTCGTGGAACACATAGATCAGTCGCTCGTCCTCCCGCCACACCATGTATCCGTGCTCAAAGTCCTGGGTAGCAGCGGTCAAGTCCTGATGATCGTCGGCGGGACAGCCGATCTTTTCCCGAACCCCCGGCACAAGCTCAAGAGCGCCCTCGAACCAGCCCCAGGCTTTCTGTTCGCAGGAGGGGGTCGGGAGAGCGGTCGTTTCCGTCGGCGTGGGCGGTTCCATAGTCGCAGTGGGTTCCTCTGTCGGCGTGGGAGGTTCAAGTGTAGCCGTTGGAGTCTGGGTAGGCTCCTCTGTTGGAGTAGGAGTGACGCAAATGGTGCCACAACCACCAGGACACTCATCCGGGCAATAGTACTGCTCGTCAGGCTCACACAGGGGCGGCGTGCAGACGGGCATAGGCGTTTCGGTTAAAGACGGTTCGGGCGTCGGAGTATTGGGCGACGTCGTTGTCGCAGGCATGTTGCAGGCCAGGACGACGGCGGCGAGGGCCAGCAGGGTGATCACGTTAGCTTTTGAGCGGTCCATCCGTTTCACATCTCCACTTCTTGTACGTAACTCTTGATATGGTTGAACATGTCATGGGCCTCTTGGGCGTCGGCGCCTTTGTGAATGATGGCCCGCAAAGCCTGGGCCATAGCTACGGGGTGTTCGTTCTGCCAGACGTTCCGACCCAGGTTCACGCCTATCGCGCCTCGTTGCATGCCGTCGTAGACGAACTCGAAAACCTCGAGTTCCGTCTCGCACCTGGGGCCGCCCGCCATCACCACTGGCACAGGGCAACCGTTTGTGACCTTGTCAAATTCCTCGCACCAGTAGGTCTTGACCACGCGAGCGCCCAGCTCGGCGGCGATGCGACAGCACAACGCGAGGTAGCGGGCCTCCCGCTTCTCCAGCTCTTTGCCCACAGCGGTGACCGCCATGACGGGAATACCGTACTCCTCGCATTCATTCACCAGGTTCGCCAGGTTCATCAGCGTCTCGTGCTCGTACTCGCTGCCGACAAAGATGGAAATTCCCACGGCAGCCACGTTCAGACGCACGGCATCCCGGACAGAGGTAGTGATCCCTTCGTGCGCCAGGTCCTTTCCGACGACGCTGGTGCCGCCCGACACCCGAAGGATGATCGGCTTGCTATCGGCGGGATCGATGCAGGCGCGCAACACGCCTCTCGTAACAAAGAGGGCGTCACAATACGAAAGCAGCGGCTCGACCGTATCGCCCGGTTTCTCCAGCTTGCGGGTAGGCCCCTGAAAGTAGCCGTGATCTACCGGCAGAAAGAAACAGTGACCATCGGGCTGGATCAGTTGCGACAGGCGATTTTTCATTCCCCAATCCATTTCGATACCTCCTCTTCACCTATGCTCAGGTCTGAAAATCAGATACCCCTTTTTGAACTACACAACCCATCGGTACTCAGTATACCATAGGGCGGCGCAGGAGCAAGCAAGAAAGGGCGGAATGACCAGGAGATTGCAGATTGGCAGGGAACAGGTATAATGACGAATGACGAGAGACGAATGATCAACAAGGAGCGAGGAATAAAGTATGGAGTCGATTCGAGCAGGAGTGGTGACGGTCAGTGATAAGGGATATGCAGGAGAGCGGGAGGACGCCAGCGGACCGCTGCTGGCCGAGTTGCTGCGCAAGATGGGCGCCGAGATCGCGAGCCAGACGATCGTGCCGGACGAACAGGCCGAGATCAAGCAGACGTTGATCCAGCTAGCCGACGAGACACAGGTGGATCTGGTTGTAACTACCGGCGGCACCGGACCGGCCCCACGGGACATCACGCCCGAAGCAACGCAGTCCATCATCGAGCGGGAGATGCCCGGTCTGGCCGAGGCGCTTCGCTTCGAGGGGTATCGCAAGACGCCGCTGGCCGTCATCTCGCGGGGCGTGGCGGGCATCCGAGGAGGCACGCTCATCGTCAATCTACCCGGCAGCCCCAGGGCAGTGCGCGAGGGGATGGAGACCTTGGTCCCCATCCTGCCCCACGCGATCAAGATGCTCCGGGGGGTGGACACCGAGCATAAACACGAGGAGATGCGCCATGCCTAGCAAGCGCCGTCCTGTGTTGAGCGTCGAGGAGGCACTGGAACGTATCCTGTCGACCGTGCGCGTCCTGGAGCCAGAGCGCGTGAGCCTGCTGGATGCGGCTGGTCGCGTGCTGGCTGAAGCTGTCGTCGCTGACCGGGACATCCCGCCGCTGACGAACTCGGCGATGGATGGCTACGCCGTTCGCGGCACGGACGTGACGCAAGCTTCAGCCCGGCTGCGAGTGGTGGGAGAAGCGGCGGCGGGGTACGTACCCGAGGTCACCATCGAACCGGGCCAAGCGATGCGCATCATGACCGGCGCACCGGTCCCGAACGGGGCCGACACCGTCGTGCGCTTCGAGGACACCCGGCTGGATGGCGATTGGGTCGAGGTGTTGGAGGCATACTCGATTGGCAAGAACGTTCGGGCCGCGGGCGAGGACGTGCGCGCGGGCCAGGTCGTGCTGGAGCCGGGCAAAGTGCTGCGCCCGCAGGCGATCGGTATGCTGGCAGCGGTCGGGCGGGTAGAAGCGGTGGTGATACGACGGCCTCGCGTGGCGATTCTGGCCACCGGCGACGAGGTCGTGCCGCCTGGCCAGTCCCCTGGCCCCGGCCAGATCTATGATGCCAATTCCTACACCGTCGCTGCACAGGTGCAGACGTTCGGTGGAGTGCCACTTCTCCTGGGAGTGGCCCGCGATGAGGATGCATTGGTCCGAGAGGGAATGCAGGAGGCGCTGTCTCAGAGAGCCGATTTTATCATCACCTCCGGCGGCGTCTCGGTGGGCGACTTTGATCTGGTCAAGCAGGTGCTGGCGGCCGAGGGAGAGATGCACTTCTGGTCGTTGAACATGAAACCAGGGCGGCCAATGGCCTTCGGAGTCGTGAACGACTTGCCACTGCTGGGACTGCCGGGCAACCCGGTGGCGGCGATGATCAGCACCAAGCTTTTCGCCCGTCCGGCGCTCCTAAAGATGCAGGGCTTTGCAGATTGGCCACGCCCGGTAGTAAAGGCTCGTCTGAGCCAACCCATCGCGCGCAAGGATGGCCGTCGCCATTACTTGCGGGTGCGTCTGCGCGAGACGGACGAGGGCTACGAGGCAACGCTGACCGGCGATCAAGGGTCGGGCATTCTCAACTCGTTGGTGCAGGCTGATGGGTTGGCCATCATCCCGGAAAAGTGCGACCATCTATCTGCCGGGGCAGATGTGGAAGTGATTTTACTGAACTAGGCGCTGTTGAGGGTCAGCGAGCTAATGGCAGAAGAACAAACGGTGGCCTACGAACAGTTGCTACGACAGGGAGGCGGCCAAATGCTCCGCGAGGCGAGCGCCTACTTTGCGGGTGCGGGAAGATTGCACGACGCATTGCGCCGATTGGTACAACGACTGGACGCGGAGAACGTCCCCTATGCCCTGCCGGGGGGACTGGCTCTCGCCGAACACGGGTATCCCCGCCTGACAGAGGACATTGATGTATTGATGACTCCCTCTGGATTGGAGCGTTTCCGTCAGCGATTTGTGGGGCGAGGGTACCGGCCGGCGTTTGATGGAGCCAAGAAGACGTTCCGAGATACCGAGGCAGGCGTGCGCATCGAAATCGTGACCACAGGCGAGTACCCCGGCGATGGACTGCCCAAATCCGTGGCTTTCCCCGACCCCTCAACGGCGGGGGTGGAGATAGAAGGCATCCGTGTGGTGACTTTGGAGAAATTGATCGAGTTGAAACTGGCATCAGGAACCAGCGCGCCGCACCGATTGCGAGACCTGGCTGATGTGCAGGATTTGATCGTTCGTCTGGATCTCCCATTAGAACTGGCAAATAGGCTGGATTCTTCGGTGCAAGCGGCATATCGAGACCTATGGAAAAAATCGCAATGACATCGAGTTACACCAGATACACATTCCGAGGGCGAACGGGATACGTCATAGAGCCCGCTGACCCAGGTGTCACTCAGAAATTGGTCGCAGTCGGCCACACTGACTCGGTCACTCCCTGGTCTGATCCAGGGATCCACCTGCATCGAAACGCCGAGGAGTATTACTTCTTGGTTCAGGGGAGACTACGGATCCTGGTTGCAGAAACATTGGTGTCGCTGAAACCGAAAGAGATCTTGATGGTAAAGCCCCAGGTTCCTCACGCTATCGTGGGAGGCGAAGGATTCATCGAGCACATTGGCATCCGTGCACCTGCCAAGCGGGACAAACAACTCCTGGGCGACATTCCTCGCGAGCTTCCCTCAATGGGTAACGAACGCGAACGGGAACTATGCTGCGATTGGGGGTATCGCATTTCACTCGAATCCAGCTATAATCAAAATTGTTGGTTGCTTGGGACCGGCCTAGCGAGATTTCAAGCTTCGCATTTGATTCTGGCATTTCTGCACTTTTCGACCACCGAGGCCGCCAACGCAGGCATCGGGACGCGCCATCGCCTGCATCGTCATCAAATATCCTGGGAATACTATGCTGTGCTCAAAGGGACGAAAACGCTCCAGATTGAGGACGAACTGGTCCAGATCACAGCCGGAGAAATTCTGGGGATTCCGCCCACGATCTGCCACACGCTTCACAGTCGCCAGGCTCCTTACGAGGGATTCACGTTCCGTGTTCCCATACCAGACCAGCACGATAAGGTCGAGTGTTCGCCGCCTTGAAATTCACAGATTGGAGGTCATATCGCAAATGCCGTTTCAATTTACACGACTGGATATTCCTGACGTACTATTGATCGAGCCGCGGATCTTTCAGGATCAGCGTGGTTTTTTTATGGAGACGTATAAAAAATCCGAGTTTGCGGCGAATGGTATATCTGGTGAAATCGTTCAAAGCAATTGTTCGCATTCTATCCGAGGTACACTTCGGGGATTGCATTACCAAAAGCATCCCCAGGCCCAAGGAAAGCTGGTGATGGCTCTCAGAGGAGAGGTTTTCGACGTAGCGGTAGATATTCGTAAAGGCTCGCCCACTTATGGCCAATGGGTGGGCGCGATCCTTTCGGACGAGAATTTCCACATGCTTTATGTCCCAGAGGGCTTTGCCCACGGCTTTTGTGTGTTGAGCGACGAGGCGGATTTCGTCTATCAAGTTACGGCCGAGTATGCCCCCGAACTTGAACGGGGCATCGCGTGGAACGATCCAACCATCGGGATTCAGTGGCCTACTGCGGAGCCTCTGCTTTCCTCCAGAGATGTCCAGCTTCCCCTGCTTCGGGAAGCCGATATAAATTTTATCTACGAAGGAACTTAACATGCCTCACACACTCCTCTTCTTGCTCGGTGGCAGCGCCGCGTTTGACGTGGTCACTGAAGAGTTTGTTCCGGCAGCCGGTGGACGCGACGCGACGATCGCTTTGCTGTTGCAAGGGGGCGCCGGATGGGAAAAGTACGTACCGGGATACATCCAGCCCTGGATACAACGAGGGGTATCTCAATATCATCCCATCGCGCCCGATGAAAATGGAGACTGGGATCTGGATACAATATCAGCCAGGCTCTGTGAAGCAACGGGTATTTTTATCGGCGGTGGGCACACGCCGACCTACCACCGATTATACGCCACAGAGCCGCTCCGCAGCATCATCCGCGAGCGCTATCACCAGGGCGTTCCTGTCGCGGGTGTGTCTGCCGGAGTATTGATCGCTCCTGAGAACTGCGTGCTGACCTCTGACGAGACTGGCGATACTACACTCAACGTTGTGGCCGGTTTGGGCCTGGTTAGCAATATCATCGTGGGCGTCCATTTCACCGAGCAGAAGGGGCTGCCGCACCTTCTCGACGCGATGGCTCAGACTCGAACGAGGATCGGGTGGGGCATAGATGATTCAGCCTGTGCCATGTTTGAGGACGGCCAATTCAAGAAAACCCTGGGGCGGTCTGTCTATGAGATCGTGATGTCCGATTTTGAGACGAAGGCTCACAGGATGAAGGAAAGAGAAGCCTGAATGGCAAACCTGCGAGAGCTTCAAAACCTGGTGAGCAAAATCAGGCAAGAGCGCGGCTTTACGATGGACCCCTTGAGGATATTCGTCCTTCTGGACGAAGAAGTAGGAGAAATTGCCAGAGAACTCGAGCGAACCTGGTCGCCCAATTATGATCCATTTTCCAAACAAGACCTGGAAGATGAAATCGCCGACGTGTTGGTCTGCCTGCTGGCCCTGGCGAATCAATTCGAGATCGATGTGGAAAAGGCTCTAACGGAAAAGTTGTTGTACAAAGACAGTCAACGAAAATGGAAATCAGCAGAAATGGAGAACTATTCGTGAATCCAGACCGCATTTTAGCCATAGACGTCGGCGCTGGCACCCAGGATATCCTGTTGTGGGAGGCCGACCAGCCGATGGAAAACAACGTCAAACTGGTGTTGCCCTCGTGGACGACGATATTGGCCCGGCAGGTAAAACAGGCTACACAGGAGGGGCGGCCCGTCTTCCTGACCGGCAACCTGATGGGCGGCGGGCCTTTGGTCAGCGCGATGAAGCGCCATCTGCAGGCCGGTTATCCGGTCTATGCCACGCCCCGCGCCGCGCTGACCATCCGCGACAATCTCGACCAGGTGCGCGAGCGAGGCTACACCATCGTCGAGGAACCACCGGATGCGCCCGACCTGCTCACGCTGCGCACCCGCGACGTCGATCTGGAGGCACTGGCGATCGCGCTGGCTCCCTTCGGCGTGAGCGTCCCCGAGACACTCGCCGTCGCCGTGCAGGATCACGGCGAGTGTCTGGAAGGCTCCAACCGTCTGTTTCGCTTCCAACTGTGGCGCGAGTTTGTCGAGAGGGACAGCGAGATGCTCGGCCTGGCCTATCACGAGCCGCCCTCCTGTTACACCCGCATGCAGGCGGTACAGCAAGATGCACCCGGCGCGGTGGTGATGGATACCGGCCCGGCGGCGCTCTGGGGCATCCTGAAAGATGAGCGCGCCGCAGCCTATCAGGACGAGGGCTTTATCGCCGTCAACGTGGGCAACCAGCATACGTTAGGTGTGCTGCTGCGAGGCGAGCGTATCCTGGGCCTCTTTGAGCACCACACCGTGTTAATGACGCCCAAGAAATTGGCGCATTTGGTCGGGCAGTTGCGCGCCGGGACGTTGACGAACAAAGAGGTCTTTGACGATCATGGGCATGGCGCGTTTATCAGCCCTGAATATGTCCCTCCGACGGAGGGATCTGGTGTGGGGTTCAACTTTGTGGCAGCGACCGGCCCACAGCGACATCTCGCCGCAGACCTGGGCTATCACTTTGCTGCGCCCTATGGGGATATGATGCTCACCGGCTGCTTCGGGTTGGTGACGGCGACGCGGCGGCTGAACGCCAAGTAGTTTCCTGCCTCGGACTGCTTGGCGTCACCAGTTCTCTTCAACGCAAGGTAACTGCACCACGAATCGGCTTCCCGGGCAGGTTGCCTCGTCGTAGCCGGGGCTTTCGGCCCAGACGCGCCCGGCGTGAGCCACCACCGCCCCTCGGACGATGGCAAGCCCCAGCCCCGGTCCGCCGCCCTTGAAGGTGGTCGTCCCGGAGGAGTGGAGCGCTATCTCGCCGGTGCGGTAGAACTTTTCAAAGATCAGGTCCAGATCTTCGGGCGCGATGCCGATGCCTGTGTCCTCCACCGCCACCTCGATGCACCCATCCAGGTCGGGCGTCTCCACCTGCTGGCCGGTCACCGTGATCTGGCCCCCGTCTGGCGTGTGCTTGATCGCATTGTTCACCAGATGGTAGAACGCCTTGTATAACAGCTCGGGATCGCCTGGGTAGAGTGGCAAATCGCTCAATCCCACCAAATCCATGACCTGATTCCGCTTCTCCAACACCTTGGCAAACTCTGTGCGGAGGCCCTGAAAGACGCTCGGGATACTCACCGGGCTGCGGTGAATCTCAATGTCGTCGGTCATCACCCGCGAGACGTCCAGGATACTGTTGAACACACGATGGAGCCGTTCTGCCGTCGACACCACCCCCTCCACCAAAGCTCGTAACCCGGCGTCTTCCTGTGCTTTCGAGTTGGTCTGCATCATCTGGGCATATCCCAACAGGGCGGCCACCGGGGTGCGCAACTCGTGGGCCTGTAGCTGGATAAAATCGGACTTGGTCTTGTCCAGTTGCTCCAGTCGCCGGAGCGCGCGGGTCAGTTCCCGGTTCGCCTGGCTCAACTCGACGATAGCCTTCCGGTCGGAATCCCGCAAGCGACCGGTCAGACGAACCAGAACGCGAACGCTCAGGGCGGAACTGCGCCCCAAAACTTTTAAGAACGGTTCTCGACCGATCTCTATGGTGGTAGTCGGCTCGGTAGCGCAGACGGTGGCGGTACGGCCACCCTCCTGGAGCAGGGCCATTTCGCCGATGATCTCTTCCGGCCCCGATCTGCGTAGGTAGCGCTCGCTTCCGTCGTCAAGCTCCTTGGTAATATCCACGTACCCCTCGACGATAAAGTGAACCGCATCTCCCGCGTCTCCCTCCTTCATAATGATCTCACCAGCCGGGAAGGAGCGCACGATCGCCGTCTTTACCAGCGCGTCCAGGTCTTCTTCCGCCAAGCCAAACAGGATTGGGCGAAGGAATTCTTTGATGTCCGCCTGTGAGAAGGAAATGGGATTATCCATGACAAATGGAGTGCAAACACTTTATGCGCACCGTGACTTTAGTATAGCTTAATCTTATACAGAAGTCAACAGCATGAAGGATTTCAGGAGCGTTTCGGTTTCGTGATGAGTTGTAACGCAGAATGTCTTGACGACTTGACGCCGATTTGAAACGCTTTTCAGTATAGTCGTAGACCGATCAACGGTTGTGCAAGCGCCATCGTTGAGATATAATTCATCCTGGAATCACCCGGTCAGTGTCGTGGGGCAGACGGTATGTCGAAAGGTCGCGTCATCAAGGTAGAATGTCAGTGCGGTCAACTCCTGTTCAAGTATTTCAAAGGCGGGAGAGGTCGCCTGATCAAGTGCTACTTTGACGAGATTAGAAAAGACTATGTGGGAGTTTCCGAGATGCCGACAGGCTCTCGCCCTACCTGTCCTGGCTGTGGCAAGGAAATCGGCATTGTGAGAATGGTACACGGGCGTCCGGCGATCAAGCTCAACCAGGGCGCTGTGAAGCAAACAAGAACATAGAAAAACGAAAGTATCCCCTATGAATAAAGGAACGCTCGCCGCCATCGGCGCTTACGCCCTCTGGGCGGTTTTCCCCGTTTACTGGAAAACGGTTCAGATGGTGCCGGCTTTTGAGATTCTTTGCCACCGAATGGTTTGGTCGTTTGTATTCGTCGCGTTGCTGCTGACCTGGAAGAAGCGCTGGGAATGGGCACAACGAGTGAGAAAGCACCCTGCCATCCTCTGTGTTTTCCTGGGCACCTCCGCTATGCTGGCTCTCAATTGGTTCATCTATATATGGGCAGTGAACGCGGGACATCTCGTGGATACGAGCCTGGGGTATTTCATCAACCCACTCCTCAGCGTGCTCCTGGGTGTAGTTTTTCTGCGGGAACGGCTTCGTTTGTGGCAATGGATAGCGGTAGCCATCGCGGCGTGTGGGGTCTCTTATCTCACGGTGAGCTACGGTGCATTCCCCTGGATCGCGCTCACACTGGCGCTCACTTTTGGCTTTTATGGCCTTTTGAGAAAGACTGCGCCGCTCAACGCGCTGGAAGGGCTTTTGCTGGAGACCACGTTTATGTTTCTCCCGGCGCTGGCGTATCTCCTCTATCTCGAATCGAGAGGCGCGGCTTCCTTCGGCCACGCATCGGCGCTGACGAACACCCTGCTCGCGCTTTCGGGAGTTGCCACTTCGCTGCCCCTGCTCCTGTTCGCCTACGGCGCGAAACGGATCCCGCTCGCCACGGTGGGAATCCTGCAATACATCGCCCCAACCGGGCAGTTTCTCCTGGGGGTGCTGGTGTATGGAGAGTCTTTTACCCAGACACGGATGATCGGGTTCAGCGTGATATGGGTCGCGCTACTCATCTATTCCCTTGAGGGAATTGTGGAAAGGGGCAAGAGAAAACGCAACCCAGTTCTCCACAAGGAAATGGAGGCGTGAGAGATTTACGAAATCGCAGCAACGCCCCAAGATTGGCCCTGACTGGCCTACTAGTATGCGTGACGTGTGTAGCCCTGATATTGCTCGTCGTCAATGTAGCGCCGCGTCTGGTGGCTATCCTGATGGGCCTGGAGCACGCAGGCCGCCTGGAGAGCGTGCTGCCTCCTGACCCGTCCCCGCTGACCCGGGACGGCTCTCGCCTCGACCACGTTGAACTGTTCCTACCGCCCCATCTGGCAGAGCCACTCGGCCTGACCCCGACAGACCTGGAAGGATTAGAGATCGTTGGAGACACGACCACGCCCGGCGCCAGCACCTACCTGATCACCCTGGACGAGGCCAGCCTCAACGAATTCCTGCGCCGCTGGTTTCTCCCTGAGTGCACGATCAACGACCGCTTTCGCGACCTGTGGGTCGATCTGCAACCGGGCGGACTGATCCTCTACGCCGACGTGAACGTGGGATTGCGCTGGCAGCGAATGGGACTGCTGCTGTTTCAGATCGAGAAAGTCTTGATCCCCGTTGGACTGGTGCTAAATCAAGACCTCTACGCTTTGCCTGAAGAAGGTTTTTTGGCGCAAGCGATCCCATCCGTCCAATCCATCTCCGAGCAGGCGCTGGAGGATCTGATGTTAGTGGGACCGCTGGCCGGGGAAGCCAGCGTCTCGCAGGTGCAATTCCACGCTGACCGGCTTCAGATTCTCGCCCAGGCCACCTATCCTATCCCCACTCCACCGGACACCGGCTGGCAACTGCTGGAGTCTGGCGTCGAGCTGCGCCAGAGCGATGTCGCCGCCACCGGGGACATCCTGGAGCGTCTCACCATCGTACGTCTGGACCCGGCCCAGGTACGCTTCCGCGTGCGCTACGATCCCACCAATCCGCGCCCGGTGTCGGCGTGGGCGAGCGGCTCGCAACCTCTGCTGGTGATCAACGGCGGTTATTTCACCCCAGAAAATGAGGCCACCGGCTTGCTGATCAGCCAGGGGCAGAGTTGGGGTGTTCCGTTTGAGGATTTCGCCGGCATGTTCGCCGTCACCGCCGACGAGCAGGTGAGCGTGCGCTGGCTGCGCGAGCGGCCCTACGACCCCGGCGAGCCACTGTCCGAAGCAATACAGTCTTTCCCCGTGCTGGTCAAGCCCGGCGGCGTGATGGGCTTTCCCGCCGACGCCGACGATGGAACGCCCGCCCGCCGCACGGTCGTGGCCCAGGATCGCAGCGGAAACATTCTGATCATCGTCGCTCCTCGTGGCTACCTCAGCCTGCACAAACTGGCCGTCTTTTTGGCCGATTCCGATCTGGAGATAGACGTCGCGCTCAACCTGGACGGCGGCAGATCGACCGGTCTTTGGCTTAATGCTGGCGAGGCCAGCGTCACGATAGACTCTGCTCTGCATGTTCCCTCAGTGATTTTCGTCGAAAGAGCGTCCCCTGTCAATTGACCGGATAGACAAGCAAAGGTATAATGTTACCGAACCTCTAGCCAGGAGCGTAAGCAGAGTGTAAAGCGGAGGCATCTATGGAAACAATGCCAATAACTACCACAAAGACAAAAATCGCCGTTTCCCTAGGGCTCACGGAGAACGAACTGTTCCAGCAAGCGCTGGTGAGTTTCTTGCACGAGAAAAAACGCGAGGTACTACAACTACGACTGGACATTCTGGCCCGGTATGACGTCGACTCTGTCGTAGGACTGGAGTCCAAGATCGCCCAGGGTGCTGTGGTGGAACACCCCGCGTGGGAGGACTTGATCGTGGCCGAGAACTTGACCGCGCGCCTGGAGGAACTCGATGCCTATCTCAACGACTTGCAGGGCGCTTGAGACGATTGCTCTGAATGAGTTTGCCGATATAGTCGTTAGCAGTCAAATTGTATCTTTGCCAACAGGCGATCCCCGTAAGCTACGTTTCGACATTGTTGACGGTTCTCTACTCGATGTGTTCATTTCGGTCAGCGGTCGCTATTCCTATCACTGGGAACGAAGATTGCTCCCCAAGGGCGATCTCTATCGCCATGACAATGCGCCGCACAACAAATGGCGTCATTTCCCAAACATTTCCACGATGGTAGTGAAAGCAACGTCACGGAGAGCCATATTCACGACAATCCCGAAGATGCAATAAGCGAGTTCCTGGAGTTTGTGCGGCACAAACTATTGAGCCAACCCTGACGGGATCCATTGCATCACAAAACGGAGATGTCCTATGCAGATCACAAATGTTGAAGTCATTCCAGTCGAATTGAACCTGCGCCTGCCCTATCGAACGGCGCGCCACCCAGAAATTGACCGCGTGACGGTGGTGTTCGTGCGTATCGAGACCCGCAAAGAGCGAGTTGCCTGGGGCTGCGCCGCTTTCGATCCCACCATCACCGGCGAGACGCTGGAACAGGTCGTCCAGGCCTGCCGGGCCTGCGCCGACCGCGCCCGCGATCTGAATCCGCTGAACATTGAATATGCGCTGGACGAGCTGGCCCAACTCACCGAGGAGACCCCGTCGGCCCTGTGCGCTTTCGATCTCGCCTTTCACGACCTCCTGGGATTGGCTGCCGGCATGCCCCTTCACCGACTGATGGGCGGCTATCGGAACCGCATCCAGACGTCCATAACCATCAGCATCCTGCCGGTCAAGGAGAGCGTCGAGTTGGCTCGCGACCGCGCCCGACAGGGGTTCCGCATGCTCAAGATCAAGGGCGGCCTCGCTCCGGAGGAGGATGTGCGCCGGGTGCGGGCGATCCACGACGCCCTGCCTCGTTTCACCCTGCGCCTGGACGCCGACCAGGGATATACCGTCCAGCAAGCATTGGACGTGGCCCGCGCGCTGGAGGGAAAGCTGGAGATGTTGGAGCAGCCCACACCCGCCGATGATCTGGATGGATTGCGCCAGGTCACAGAGCACAGCCCGGTACCCATCCTGGCCGACGAGAGCGTGCTAGGGCCTGCCTCGGCGCTGGAGATCGCTGCCCGCCGCGCCGCCGATGGACTGAGCATCAAAATGGCTACCTGTGGAGGATTGCGCTACGCGCGCCAGGTGGATACCATCGCCCGCGCCGCCCGGATGGCCACGATGGTCGGTTGTGTCCACGAGCCGGCGCTGCTCACCGCCGCCGGGTTGAGCTTTGCTCTGAGCAGCTCCAACGTTCACTATGGCGACCTCGACGGTCATTTCGATCTGATTGGCGACCCTTCTGTCCCTGGCTTTCTGCTGGAAGAGGGCTGGCTCATCGCCACCGAAGTGCCCGGCCTGGGCTGCACCGTCGATCTGTAATACAATTCACCGGACTAGAAAAAGAAAAACCGGGTGCTTTTGCCTTGCACCCGGTTGAAAATCAGAGCTAAAAAGCGCCAAGCTGGCACTGTACGATGCGAAACTTCAGCTTTTCGGCAGCGTTCGTCACGTGGAGCTTGGGCATCCTGAAACGAGCCGCGATGGCCCAGGCTTCGGCACATGGCAATCGTCCTTCGATCAACCCCTCGCGGATGGCCTGCTCCAGCTCTGGAGCAACCTCCTCGGCTGGCTCGACGATGCTCTTTTGCTCGCCGTAACCGAACAATCCCAACTGGCAGCGTGAGAGCCTAACCCCTAGTGCGTCGGCGGTCTCTCCCACCTCCATCGGCGTCACGCCCAGCTCCTCGGCAATGCGGAAGGCTACCGCACAGCGCAACATTCCCTCGTGCAATTGCCCCCGGATAGCGGCTGCAACCTGCTCGTTCATAACCCTCTCCCTCAGATGTACGCAATACGTTTCAGATGCACCACAACTCGGTCTGCGGTTCACTCAGGTACTCGGCCCCGTCGGACGTGACCAGCACGTCTTCCTCGCAGCCGATGTAGCCGTGTCCCGGCACCCGCACTCCCAGTTCGATGGCAAAGACGTTGCCGACCTCAACCACGCCCTCCACCGAGGTCCCGTACCGTTCCCAGCGCGGCCCCAGGATCGTCGCGCCATCGTGGACGGTGCGCCCCACGTGGTGACCAAAGGCGTGCATGTATTCCGGGTATCCGGCCTCGGTCAGTGTTTGGCGCGCTACCCGATCCACCTCCCACCCGCGAACACCCGGGCGCAGAGCCGCTCGCCCGGCCTCCAGCGCCTTTTTCGCCGCTTTCCACCCGGTCAATACCTCCGCCGGCGGCTCCATCTCTCCCTCTTTGAGCAGGTACCACGTTCGCTGCAAATCGGAGACGAAACCACCTTTCTGCACGCCAAAATCCGTCTGAAGCAGGTGCCCGCGCTGGACGACGTAATCGCCCGGCATCGCGTGGCCGACGGGCGCATCGGGACCCGGCGTGACCACGGGACAGTACTCCTTCTCCCACGACGTGGTCAGCCCTTCCTCCGCCACGGCATCGTGGAACCAGCGAGCGATTTCCCGCGCCGTCGTTCCCGGACGGATCAACTTGCTGATGCGCTGGAAGATGGCCTCTGTGGCCTGGACGGCTGCCTTGATGCGCGCTACCTCCATCGGAGATTTGCACCCGCGCAGTTTCCCAATCACCTCCTCAGCCGAGACGAACCGATCGGCGTACACGGTCCCCTCGACGATCCCCATCAGCACGAGGAACAGCCCGTGCGCAAGTCCGTCGGCTGCCGGGTCGCTCTGCGAGAAATTGATCGCCACCTTTTGCGGATCCAGGCGAGTCAGATGCTCCAGCAGTGGCTCGCGGATGGATTGGTCGTAGCCGACGACAGTTGTATACCCGTTCAATCGCTCAATATTCTCCACGTCAAAGCGGCCCACGATGGCGACGCGCTCGCCGGCGCGGCTGACCATCAACGCCGACTGCCAGGTCAGATCGAATCCCAACAGCATGGCCAGGCAAGGATCCGACACCAACGTCGTCTCGCGCACGAAAGTGATCCAGAGATCGATCTCCTTCTCCTCCAGCACCTCCACGGCCTGATCCAGTTTTTCTCGAACGATTTCAAATTGTGACATGTTGTTATCTCCCGTGTTATTCATTCCCCACGATATGCTCGTAGAGCGCCTGCAATTCCTCCTCGGAGTAAAAGTGAATCGTGATCTGTCCTCCTGCGCCGCTGCGCTTCAGTTGGACTTTGGTGCCCAAAGCCTCGCGGAAGCGCGCCTCCAGCGCCCGCGTCTCTGACGATGGCTCGAGCTCTTCGGGTTCGGGAGGACGTTCCTTGTCCCGGCCAACCAGTCGCCGCACCAACGCCTCCGTCTGACGCACGTTCAACTCGCGTTTCAAGGCCGTCTTGAGTGCGGATTCCTGCGCCTTGTCCTCGTCCAATCCCAGAAGCGCGCGGGCGTGTCCCTCGCTGATCCTATCGTCCAGCAGCGCCTCCTGCACGGGTCGAGCGGCTTTCAACAACCGCAGTATGTTGGCGATCGTCGTCCGGCTTTTGCCTACCCGCTGCGCCACCTCTCTCTGCGTCAACCCGAATTCTTCGACCAACTGCTGGTAGGCGATGGCCTCTTCCAGCGCGTTTAGATCGGACCGCTGGACATTTTCCACCAGGGCCAGCTCGAGCATCTCGTTGGGCGCCGCGTCTTTTACCAGGACGGGGACCTTGGTTAACCCGGCCACGCGCGCCGCGCGCCAACGACGCTCTCCGGCGATCAGTTGATATCCATAGGGCGTCTTGGTGACGACGAGCGGCTGGATGATCCCGTGCTCTTCGATCGAAGCAGCCAGCTCCAACAAGTCTTGATCGCGAATCTGCGAGCGTGGCTGATGGGGGTTGGGCGAGATGGATTCGTGGGAAACTTCGAGGATGCCCTGTTTCGCTGCGGCTTCTTCTTCCTCAGCGACAGGAATCAGCGATTCCAGTCCTTTGCCCAGTCCAATTTTGCGTGGTGACATCGCTCACCCCGTAGTGGCGTAGGCCCCTACGGGACTACGCCTCCGCGAACGTCCATCGTTTACCAATAATTCTCGCGTCAATGCCGCATAGGCCCGTGCTCCCACTGTATCGGGGGCGTGACATAGGATAGGCTCGCCATAACTGGGCGCCTCGCTCAGGCGCACGCTGCGCGGGATGATCGTGTCAAAGACGCGCTGGCGAAAGTGTCGCCGCACCTCCTCGACGACCTGACGCGACAGGTTGGTGCGAGCGTCGTACATCGTCATCACCAGCCCCCGCAGTTGCAACTCCCGATTGAGGGATTGACGCACCAACTTGATCGTGCCCGCCAGTTGCGACAGGCCCTCCAGCGCCAGGTATTCGCACTGCACCGGGATGATCACCCCATCAGTGGCCGCCGTCAATCCGTTCACCGTCAAAATGCCCAGGCTGGGGGGACAGTCGATCAACACGTAATCGTATGGCTCATTCGGTTCTTCACCCCCGCTCAGGCTCAATCCTTCCAGTGCCTGACGCAGGCGATATTCCCGCCGGGGCAGGGTAATCAGTTCCACCGTCGCGCCGGCCAGGTTGGAAGAGGAAGGGACCAGATCGAGCCGCACCCAACCCGTAGATCGCACGACGCGGGCTACCGGCGCCTCGTGCACCAACAGGTCATACGTGGAGAGCTTCACCGAGCGCCTGTTTATTCCCAGAGAAGAGGTGGCGTTAGCCTGGGGGTCAATGTCCACCAGCAGGACGCGCTGGCCCCATTCTGCCAGGTAAGCCCCTACGTTCACCGCCGTGGTGGTCTTTCCGACGCCGCCTTTCTGGTTGGCCAGTGCGTAGATGATGGGCATAGCTCATCCCCTCGAGGTCCGCTCGCAGCGGGAGATTTCTTCCGAGTTGGGTGCACCAGACAGCCCCGCCCGCGTCACCGAGCAAGCAGCGACGCAGTTGGCGAAACGCGCGGCTGTCTGGGGATCGCGCCCACGCTGCGACCAGACGAAGAAAGCCACCGCAAAGACATCGCCCGCGCCCGTAGGATCCACCCCTTGCACTTTCGGAGCCGGTACATGGCGAGCCTGACCATCCATGTAGACGGTGCAGCCCGCCGCCCCCTGTGTCACCGCTAACAGTCGGGCCTGGGCAGCGTACTCGGCCACCAGAGACCGATCACCTGCCACGTCTTCCTCGCTCAACACCACAGCATCGGCGCGGGCGAGCACCTCTCGCGCGCTCTCCCACCGGCAGCGACGTACGCGCCCGTCCCGATCCCAACACCGCATCCATCCCTGTGGGGTCACACCTATGAAGGCATCGCCAAACGCACTGGCCAATGCCGGATCGCACTCCTGGGCCACAGGTCCCAGGTGAACGATTGTCGCTCTCCAATCTGGCAGCGCCATCGCTGGCGACAGCATCTCCGCGACACCGTGCAACACCTGGCGCCGACCATCGGAAGTGTAGACATTCTCAAACGTGGTCGTCGTCGAAGCAGGGAGACATGCGACCAGCACACCATCCAGCGCCTGGCTCAAATCGAGATCGAAACTGGCGCTGGTGATGACGCCCACACGACAGCCCAACGCACGCGCAGTACGGGCGGCGTAAGAAACCGTCCCCCCGACTGTGAAGGTATCTTCTTCTTTCAGGTCGCGGGTCACGTGTCCGACGACCAGGTAATCCAATTCAACCATTAGCAGATAGCGGCTGTCGGCTAATGGCTGATCTCAGCGCGGGATGATGGTGACTCTACGCCGATCTCCTTCATAGATGCTCTCGGTGGTCACGCGAGGGTCATCGTACAACGCCATGTGTACGACTCGACGTTCGTGGGGTGGCATAGGCTCCAAATTCACCGTGCGGTTGGTGCGCACAGCCTGATCCGCCATGCGTCGCGCCAGGCGTTTTAGCGACTCGGCGCGATCTGTCTTGTAACCCTGCACATCCACGACCAGATGAACCCACCCTTTCATCTCCCGCCCAACGATCAATCGAGTGATGGATTGAAGCGCATCCAGCGTCTCACCACCACGGCCTATCAACACATCGGTGCCCGGACCGCGCACGTCGAGTACCAATGGCGGTACTTTGGTGTCGTTCGGACCCGGTTCGGCCAGGTGCACGTCAACCCGAGCTTTGTCCATGCCCATGAGAGTCAGGAGATCCTGCATCACGCTCTGGGCGACTTCGATCTTTTCCTCTACCATCTCCGGCGCGGTCGCTTCGGCCGGAGGAGGGTGAGAGGGTTCGGGTTCAACGGGAGGAGATGGAGGTGGTTCGATGGGCGCAACCGGTTCCACAGGAGAAGGTGGAGGTGGTTCGACAAGTGTTGCAGGGGGCGGCGGCGTCGTGACCGTCAAGCGCACGCGGGCTGCTCTGGCTCCCAGCCCAAACATTCCCTGCCTACCTTCGTCCAGTACCTCGATCTCTACCGCATCTCGCTCGACTCCCAGGCGCGCCAAACCTGCGGCAATGGCCGCCTCGACATTTTCTCCAGCCATCTCTATCATTTGATCCATTTCTGCCATCGGCTTGCTCCTCAATGCGCGTTGGACGCGCGTGAATTACTTTTCCGTTCGCTTCTTGCGCCGCGTTTGGGTTTTATTGTTCTCCTCGTCATTGCGCGACCGGATCAGGTAGAATTGAACGACGCTAACCAGGTTAGATATGATGAAATAGATGGATAGTCCCGTCGCATACTGAAGGGCAATGAACCCAAACATCAAGGGCATCATAATCTGCATCTGCTGATTCATCATTGCCGCCTGCGATTGCTCACCGCTGCTGGGAGCGGAAGAAGGAGTCAGTAGTTTCTGCTGTAGCCACGAGGTAGCAAAGACCAAAATCGGCAAAGCATACGACCATATCTGAGCCGGGCTGGGCGGTTGTCCCAGATCCATACCGAGAAATGTGCTCTGTAGAGGCACCAGACCAACGAGACCGGGCAGCCACTTGTCAATCGAGATATGTTGAGAGAACTGAAACAACTCGAGCGGGGTCGAGGGTACGCAGAAGATGATCGCTCGATAGAGAGCGAGCATAATGGGGAGCTGGATCAACAATGGCAGACATCCTCCCACCGGGTTGACGCCGGCTTCTCTCCACAGTTTCATCTGTTCTTGCGATAACCGTTCCTTATCGTTGCCGTACTTTTTCTGTAATTTCTCGATCTCGGGTTGGAGTTCCTGCATCTTGCGCGCCGACTTTTGTTGACCCAGCGTCAGCGGCAAGATGAGAAGACGGATCAGGATAGTCAATGCAGCGATAGCCGCGACGGTCTGATGCCCCAAAACACTATAGAGCAGCAGCAACAAGTTGGCGAACGGGTAGATGATAAAATCAAGCATAGTTAACTTTTCCTACTTTTGCTCTTCTACGTCGGGATAGGCCCACATCTCGCGTCCATTTTCCACGTGCAGAGCGCGTATGCGGTGAGTTCCATAGAGCAGCGCCTCATAGGCCAGCGACTCGCTCACGACCGGCGTCGAGAGCATGCGCCCTTCGCTCGGTTTCGACCACAGCACGAACCCATCGGCGGTGTCCAGTGCGTACAGGGCGCCGTCTTGAGCGCCAACCTGAGCGCCGACGAACAATTGGTTTCCATCCTCAGATAGCACCGGCCCCGCCCGCACCGATACGTCCTGCATGGCTTCGTCCTCGAGCACTTTGCGCCACATCTCTTCACCGCTCCCGGCATCCAGGGCGTAGACGACACCAGCCACATCGGCCGCGTAGACGACATCGTCGCCAACCGCCGGGCTGCCCCAGAACCAATCCTCGCTCTCAAAGCGCCAACGCTCAACGCCAGTCTGAGCGTCTATGGCATAGAACGTGTCGTCAAAGGCGCCGATGTAGAGCGTGTCGTTCTGCAGGGCCGGCGCGCTGGCAAAAGCTCCCCGGGTGTGGAAATCCCAGCGCATCTGACCATCGGCCAGGTTCAGCGCGTAAAGATGACGATCCATCGAGCCGACGTAGACGGTGTCTGCGACGATGAGAGGCGTGGCCCACACGTTGTGTCCCGTCTCGAAACTCCACGTCAGGTCGCCGCTCTCTGCATCCAGGGCATAGATGTTGCCGTCTCCGTTACCGATGACAAAGGTATCGTCACTCAAGGCGCCACCTTCGATGTACTGTCCAGAAGCGCCCTCAAAGCGCCACAACTCCCTGCCTGTCTCGATGTCAAGCGCCCACACAATGTCCAAGCGTTGGCTGAAGAAACCTCCCGTAGTTATCTGCGAGGCCACGATCACGCGCTCCTCGCCCACTGCCGGGGCAATGTAAAAGATGCCTCGGTTGTTCTCTTCTGGATTTTCTGGAAAGGTCCAGAGTGTTTCACCGTCAGAAGCGTTGAGCACCCGGATTTGTTCCACGTCGGCTGCGTACATTTTATCCTCAACGACAGTCAGCCCCATCCAACTCACCGGCCGTACTCCACCGCCCGCGCAGCCACTCAAACCTAATAGCAGCGCCAGCAACGTCGTGAGTATGATGGGCCAACGTTGTCTCCAAGATTGATTCAATTACTTATCCTCCTCCAAATCAGGAACGGGATCGTAGCCGCCAGGGTTGAAAGGGTGGCAGCGGGCGATCCGCTTAGCGGCCAACCAGCCGCCACGCCAGACTCCATAACGAGCGATGGCTTCGTAGCTGTACTGGGAACAAGAAGGGACAAAGCGACAAGATGGCGGCAGCACACGCGAGAGAGTCTGTTGGTAAAGGCGAATCAACCCCAAAAAAATAGACTTCATCCCTTTGCTCTCTCATCAGGACTCGTTGTCCGTCAAACGCATTTGGCCTGAGACCCCCGCTCGTTCCAGCAACGATGCCAGGGCTTGCTCGACCTGTATCTCTTTCACGTGTACGATCTTGGGCCTTGCGATGAGCATTACGTCCAAGCCCCCAGACTCGAACGTGGGGTAGAGATGACGCGCAGCCTCCCGCAAGACCCGTTTCGCCCGATTGCGAGCCACTGCATTCCCCACGCTCCGACTGGCTGTGACTCCCACACGACTAAAACCCAATCCATTGGGCCGGGCGACTAGCACGAGTAAGGGGTGAGTACATGATTTTCCCTTCTCGTAGACTTGCTGCACATCGTTTGCCCGTCGCAGTCGAACTTGTCGCTCCATCGCCAGCTAGAAACATCTCGCAGTAGGAATGTTTAGCGACGCCGCGGACGATTCGAACTTTCTTTCCAGTTCAATTTTTTGGCCAGTCGTTTACCCACGGCCAGTCGTTGCCGACCCTTCTTCCGCCGTCTCTTGAGTACTCGCCTGCCAGCCTTTGTAGCTCGACGCGCTCGAAAACCATGAGTACGCGCTCGCTTGCGCTTTTTCGGTTGGTATGTTCGTTTCGGCATTGTATCCTCCTCAATCAAACCAATTAAAACGGCTATCCGCCAAACCAGCAGAACCACTCCCACGCCTGTCCAGCTAGCGGCGTGGGAGTCTAGCCCGTCTTTGGATAGACGCCACTTACAAAACGTCCTGGCTCACCATTATACCTTAAGTAGCATAAGCGGTCAAATCAAAACGGCGCGACTATCACACATCGAAGTAAAGCGGCGGGCGCAGTTGTGCATGTGGGGTCGTTGCGATATAATCAGCAAGTTGTCATATACAATCGGACAACGCTATATAATCTATGATACCAGGAGAACACCATGATGGCTGAATATACCGGACCTATCTGCGCGCTCTGCGGCGCGACGGCCTGTAGCGCCGAGCCTGGCACCAAAAATCTTCCGGCACTCTGCCCCATGCTGGCCGAGGCCGAATTGTTGGAAGAGGTCGAAAAGACCTATCTGGAAGAAGACGAGATACGAAGACTGGCCCTGGAGTCGGCCCGCACGGAGGCAGCCGGCTACTGCCGCGCGACCCGCGTCGAGGAAATCATGGATTTTGCACGCCGCATCGGAGCAGAGAAACTGGGCATCGCTCATTGCATTGGCTTGATGCACGAGGCGAAGCTGGCACGGGAGATCTTTGTGGCCGGAGGATTCGAGGTGTATACTGTGTGCTGCAAAGTCGGCTCCATTGACAAGGAAAAGATCGGCTTGAAGGATGAGGAAAAGATAAGGCCAGGCCAATATGAAGCGATGTGCAGCCCGGTGGGACAGGCCGCCGTGTTGGCTGCGGCTGGCACCGAGCTGAACGTAGTGATCGGCCTGTGTGTGGGCCACGACAGCCTGTTCTTTATGCATTCCAAGGCCCCGGTGACCATACTGGTCGCCAAGGATCGCGTGCTGGGCCACAACCCGGTATCCGCTCTCTACACCAGTCACTCCTACTACAGCCGATTAAAAGAGGGGACTTGAGAGACAACAAGAGAGGGCCAGAAAACCTAATACTGACCCTCCGATTGTCTTCCCTTGGCAGTTTATCGCCGATCTATTCGATCTCCACCAACACCTGATCTTTTTCCACGTCATCCCCCGGCTTGACGTGCAGCACCCGCACGACGCCGCTCTGCCCGGCGTTGAGTTCGTTCTCCATCTTCATCGCCTCCAGCACGCAGACCGGCTCGCTCTCTTCGACCTGCTGCCCAATCTCAACCATCATACGGATGATCTTGCCCGGCATAATCGCCAGCACCGCGCCAGCGCCGGCTCCGGTGACCGGGACAGCCGCCGGGCCAGATGGAGCCGCAGAGGAAGCAGTCGCCGTCATCTCCAGTCCAGTGACCTGCACCGGATAGGAATCCTCGTCCACAATCGCCGTCTCATCCTCCAGCGCAACGTCGTAGGCGATGCCATCTACCAGTACCGCGCCTTCGTCGGTGATCTCGACGGCGAAGGAGCGCCCATTGACGATGATGGCGTCGTCCTCCGCGATCACCGGATATTCGATATTGTCCAATGTCAGCGTAAATTCACGTTTCACAGCGACCCTCCCGTCTGTTCACACAACTGCTCAATTGCCAGTTCCACTATCGCGCGAGTGACAAAGAGCGTACTTACATCATAGAGGTCAGCAATTAGACGCTTGGCCTCATCCAATGACCTGTGACCAAGCCGATAGGCTTTGACTACTATACCGAGCGAACCCACAGGTATCAGTCCTAGATTCTTGGCTGCTTTGCGCACAGCCAGATCGTCAGTGAGTAGAAATGGTATGTTCATCTGTTGACACAGCAAAAGACATTCGCGCTCGCCAGCGTGCAAATTATGCAGGCTATGCTCTTGTGCGAAATGGGACACGTCGATCTCAGATAGAGCATGGCGCTGGATGTTGCCCAATGCCAAGATATCAGGTTCAGGAACTCGACTAGCTTCAACAACTTCTGCCCACACAGCATCGGGAATGTACAACATCTCGAAGACACAGAGAAGCGAGAACCCCCCGATCTCTGCCAAGTGAATCAGAGGACCAGCGTCCGCTACTGCCGATCCTATTCTGCCAGCGCCCACGCCAGATCCTCCAACATCGCCTCGCGTTGCTTTTCTGCCATTTCGACCCAGTCTATACCCACCGCTTCGATGGTTTTATCACGAGCGAGCTCTCCACGCAGATACCGACCCAGCGTGTGCTCACGCCACAGTTGACGCAAGCCTGCCCGAAAAGCCATCGTTAACACCTCGGTCTCAGGCTTGTGAGTCTCGTGAATCAATGTTTCCAGAACTGTCAACGTGCTCGTTTCGATCATCGCATCCCTCCCGCACCATCAATCAACCCCATCCAACGGCCTGTCCCCGGGCGCCAGGCGACCTTCCACGGTGAGATAGCCGGGCCGCTAGGTGCGGTCGTCGCAACGGCCTGTTCATCCAGCCGCTTGAGCAGCAATCCAGCGAGGGCAGCCACTACCGGCTCCTTCCCATTGCTCCCACGGGCGCGCCGTTCCAGGAAGGGCCGCGCCACCTGCGGAAACAGAGCATAGGAGATAACATCCTCCTCATCCCGCGCCAGATCGCCGATCTCTTCTCGCGCCTGCTCCATCCCCGGCGGGATCAGGTCGGCGGGACGGCAGTCAATCGGCTCCTCGTCGCCGATGGCGAGCCGCTGTATCTCAGGATCGATGGGAGCCGGCGGGCAGCCATAGTACCCTCGAATGTACTGCCTGACCTCCTCCGGTATCACCTTGTATCGCTCTCCAAGAACCACGTTGAGCGTGGCCTGGGTGCCGACGATCTGGCTGGAGGGAGTCACCAGCGGGGGGTAGCCCAGTTCCGCCCGCACGCGCGGCACCTCTGCCAGCACCTCCTCGTATTTGTCCTCGGCGTTCTGCCCGCGCAACTGCGAGACCAGGTTGGAAAGCATCCCCCCCGGAATCTGATACTGCAAGACCCGCACGTCCGTCGCCTTCATCCCGCTTTCGAACCGGGCGTATTTCTTGCGCACTCCGGCAAAGTAGGCGGCGATCTCTGCCAACAGATTGAGGTCAAAGCCGGTATCTCGCTCCGCGCCGGCCAGCGTCGCCACGATGGACTCGGTCGGCGGGTGCGACGTCATCCCCGAAAGGGACGAGATGGCGGTGTCCACGATCTCTACCCCCGCCTCAATCGCTTTGAGGAGCGCCGCCGTCGCCATCCCGCTGGTGGAGTGGGAGTGGAGATGCACGGGCAGGCCGACGTCGGCCCGGAGCCGCGTCACCAGTTCGTAGGCGATGTATGGGGTGATGAGGCCCGCCATGTCTTTGATGCAGATCGAGTTGGCGCCCATGTCGGCCAGTTGAGCGGCGGTGGCGACGAAATAGTCCACGCTGTAGGGCGGGCCGATGGTATAGCTGATCGATGCCTGCACGTGAGCGCCCTCGCGCTTGACGACCTCCATCGCCTTGCGCATGTTGCGCACGTCGTTGAGGGCATCGAAAATGCGAAAGACGTCTATGCCGTTGGCGTGGGCGTGGACGATGAATCGCTCCAACACATCGTCGGGGTAATGCTTGTAGCCGACGACGTTCTGGCCCCGCAGAAGCATCAAGAAGGGCGTATTGGGCATACATGCTTTGAGGCGACGCACGCGGTCCCAGGGATTCTCGTCCAAAAAGCGCATGGCAGAATCGAAGGTCGCGCCGCCCCACATCTCTACCGCCCAGTATCCCACTTGATCGATCTTTTCGGCGATGGGCAACATATCGTCGGTGCGCATGCGGGTGGCCAGGAGCGACTGATGACCATCGCGCAGCATTAAATCGCAGATATTCAACGGATTCGTCATTTTTCTCCTCCAATACGCTCTACTCTGCAAACAGGTCGCGCGCCTTGAACATCAATACCAACGCTCCCTCCTCCGACCGGGAGCGATGCTTCTCCCCTGCCCGCACGACCAGGCTCTCCCGTCGGTGCAACGTGACGTTCGTACCATCACCGTAATCCACGGCCATCTTTCCCTCCAGCACCATGTACATCTCGTCTTTGGTATGCTGGTGGAAAAGATAAACGCCCTCGATGCGGACCAGATATACACAGTAATCGTCCACCTGTCCGATCACCAGGTGCTTGAACGGGTCCGTCAGTTGACTGGCGACCTGAGTAACGTTAACTTTTTCAGACATCGTTCCTTCTCCTTTTCACAATGGAATGTTCCCATGCTTCTTGGGTGGGTTCGAATCCCGCTTATTCTGCAGCATTTTCAACGCCTCAATCAGGCGGGGACGGGTCTGTTGAGGTTCGATGACGTCGTCCACGTACCCCCGGGCAGCGGCGACGTAGGGATTGGCGAACTGCTCTCGATACTCCTGCACCAGCCGCTCCCGCTCCGCCTCCGGATCTTGGGCGGCGGCCAACTCCTTGCGGAAGACGATGTTGACCGCGCCCTCCGGCCCCATCACCGCGATCTCTGCCGTGGGCCAGGCATAGGAGATGTCGCCCCGGATGTGCTTGGAGCTCATCACATCGTAAGCCCCACCATAGGCCTTGCGGGTGATGATGGTGACCTTGGGGACGGTCGCCTCACAATAGGCGTACAGAAGCTTGGCTCCGTTGACGATGATGCCGCCATGCTCCTGGTCCACCCCCGGCAGGAAACCGGGCACGTCCACGAAAGTGATGATGGGAATATTGAAGGCGTCGCAGAAACGAACGAAACGCGCGCCTTTACGGGAGGAATCAATATCCAACACGCCGGCGAGCATCATCGGCTGTTGAGCCACAATGCCCACAGAGAACCCTCCCAGGCGAGCAAATCCCACGACAATGTTCTGCGCCCAGTGCTCGTGAACCTCCAGGAATTGCCCATCGTCCACGACGTGACGGATAACCTCCTTCATGTCATACGCTCTGGTGGGGCTGTCGGGGATGATGGTTTTCAGTTCCTCATCCATCCGATCCTCTGGGTCAGCGGTGGGGATGAAGGGCGGATCCTCCAGATTGTTCTGGGGAATATAGCTCAAGAGCTGACGGGCGAGATTCAGGCAATGCTCCTCATTCTCAGCGGCAAAGTGAGCCACCCCGCTCTTGGAAGCGTGAGCCATCGCCCCGCCCAATTCCTCCTGGGTCACCTCCTCGCGGGTGACAGCCCGGATCACGTTGGGGCCAGTGATAAACATATGACTGGTTTCCTTGGTCATCAGGGTAAAGTCGGTCATAGCCGGAGAATAGACAGCCCCCCCGGCGCAAGGCCCCATGATGGCCGAGATCTGAGGCACCACACCAGAAGCCAACACGTTGCGCTGAAAGATGTAGGCATAGGCGGCCAGAGAGACGACGCCCTCCTGGATGCGGGCGCCGCCAGAGTCGTTGAGGCCGATGACCGGCGCGCCGTTCTTGACCGCCAAGTCCATGATCTTGCACACCTTCTCAGCGTGAACCTCAGAAAGACTGCCGCCGAAAACCGTGAAATCCTGGGAGAAAACATAAACCAGACGGCCATGGATCTCGCCCCACCCGGTGACGACGCTATCTCCCAGGTATTTCTGCTTCTCCACGCCAAAGCTGATGGCGCGGTGTGTGACAAACATGTCCAACTCGCGGAAAGAACCCGGGTCGAGCAACTTTTCCACCCGTTCGCGGGCGGTCATCTTGCCTTTCGCGTGTTGGCGGTCAATGCGGTCCTGACCGCCGCCCAGGCGAGCCTGCTCGCGCATCCGGCGTAATTCTTCGATCTTGGGATCAGTTGACATAATTGATGAGCCTCCATTATTGATGATTGATTTCGCTACCTACATACTATACCACAACTATGGTCATAGACCAAACGCCAGGTCGCATTTCGGAACACGGGCATGATTATCAACCGGTAGATGCGTTTCGAAAGTGTCAGCCGCCGCACAGCCGTATCACTGACTGCGTGCGCCTGAGCCTCAATGACGCCTATCAGCGAGATTGGCTCGACTGTCCAGGTCAGTGTATACCTTTCACCCGGCGACAATTCGGAAACGCTCGCCTCGACGTAACTCCCCCCATGGATAGATGCCGATACCCCGCCCGTCACCGTGACCAGGATGGTGTTAGTCGGCACACTGCCCGTCATCACAAGATGGATCTGCGGACTGAGCGGATCTGTGTTGCTGACAACGAACGTATATGTGATCGAGGAGCCTATCTCACAGGTCAACCTGCCTCTCAGCGGATTGTCGTTCATTTGGAGCGTGGTCGTCGCCACCCTGGAAACACCCTGGTCGTCAATCGTGGCCGTCACGACGGCAGTGCCGGTGATCGTGCCTGCAATATACACATAGGACGCCGCCCCATCGGCGCCCAACGTGACCGTCACGGGGCCGGGGATAGATCCCAACGTCCACGACAGCGTGACCACCCGTCCGGCAAAGGGCGCGCCACTGCCGGACGCATCCGTCGCGGTGACGGTCAGCGTAGACGTGTCCACGCCGTTGGCCAGCAGAGCCGTCGGCTGCGCGCCGAGTGTAAACGTGACAATGGGAGAAGGATCGTCATCCTGCACCGTGACCGTCACGTCAGATGGATTCATCCCGGCGTAATTACCGTCGCCGCTGCCGGCTGCCGCCGTCTGGACGATGCAGGTCTGGTCCCCGTCGTTGACGATGTCATCTGTGGCAGTCACGCTCACGTCCACGCCGCCACTCCAATTGCCATTGGTCAACGTGACAACAGAGGTTGAGAGGCTGCATTCATCACTGGACGTAGACAATCCTATAGTGACCGGAGCTGTCGGCTCGCTGGTCAGGGTGAAGGTAAAGATGCCAGCCCCGCTCGGCTCACTCACCGTCAAGGCGGTTGGGTCGACCTCTATGCCCGCCGTGTCGTCATCCACGATCGTCAAAGTGGCGGCGACAGGGCTGCCCAGACTGCCCCCTCCGGGATCACTGAGACCGAGTAGGAGCATTTCGTCAGGTTCGTCAACCATGTCGCCGATGATGGAGACGGTGAAGGTTGCGCTCAAGCTGCCCGCCGGAATGGTCAGTGTTCCACTGGCGACCACATAGTCGCTGCCAGACGTGGCGCTACCGTCGTCAGTCGCATAGTTCACCGTCACGCTGGCGTAAGGATTGGGAGCGTCCAAGGTGACGGTGATCGGCGCCAGGCCGCCGCCCTCGGCGACGCTGTACGTCGCACCGCTGAGACGGGCGCACGGGACGACCACGTTGATGGACGCCTGGTCGCTCTCGTGCGTGGATGGGACATCGGGATCAGCGGTGATGATCGCATCGTTGAGGACTATTGTTTCCACGGATAGGTTGGGACGGATGATGCCCGCGACCGTGATCGCCCCGCTCGCGCCGGGGATCAGGTCTTGCACGTCCCAGACGTAGGGCGGGCTTGCGTGCGTGTCGGTGATGGCCGCGCCACTGCTGACGACTAAAGTCGTCACTACGGACGAGGGAATTATGTCAGTGATGATGACGGCGGTGGTAGTACAAATGCCGCTGTTAGTAAAGGTCAGGTTATAAGTGATCGGTTGGCCAGGAAGGACATAAGAAGGCTCGGCCTCTTTCTGCAGCACGACCCTGAATCCATCGGGGCCGCCGGAAAGATTTTCGATGACCGTGCTGTCGTGATAGGCCGGATCGCTCTGAGCAGCGACGGTGACGGTGACCACTCCCATGGCGTTCGGCGGCGCGTCCCCGGCGAGCTTGACGAGCACATCAACCTCCTCGTGCTCGCCGGTGCTTAGCGTGATGGTGGAAGGGATGGAAAGCACTTCGACCGGCCCAGAGACCTCGGCGCTGAAAGTAAAGGTGTCGTCAAAGCCGATGTTATTGCTCAGGAGCAGTTTGTGAAGCCGGGACGAACCAGGGCAAACGTCGGCAGAGACGTATTTGGGCATCAGCAAGAGAGGTTTGGCGCCCTCAAACAGCGATTCTTTCTCAAACCAGACGTCGGGATCGGGATGACCATCCTGGACGAGTCGGTTGTCGCTCCAGATCAAATAGACATAGTCCTCATCCGAGTCGGCCACGTTATAATCCCCCATGTAACAGTCGCGAGTGACCGAGTCAAAGTTGGGATTGAGCTGAGGAACCGAGGACGGCACATCGCTGACCAACAGGTTGTCGCTCCAGGTCAGGCCGCCATCGTAGGAGAATGTCTTGTAGATCTCGAATTCAAAATTGGCCGGGTCGGCGCGCCGATCGTACCAATAGGCGACCAGCACACCATTGGGACTGGCCTCGACGGTAGGGAAAAATTGATCGCGAGTCGTACCGTCGTCGTTGAGGCAAAGCGGCGCGCTCCAGGTGACGCCATCATCGGCGGAGTGAACATAGTACACATCAGCAGCGTCGTCGCTGCCAACGGCGTCCGGATCGGCAGTGTAGACAATGTGCAGCACGCCGTCGGGGGTGATGTCAAAGCCGGGAAAGTCGGCGTAGCGAACGTCGCCATTGAGGGCCGAACGACCGCAATGACTCGTCGCAATCGGCTCGTAAGAGCGGTTGAAGTCCACGATGCGCACCGGAGAGCCGAAACTCGCGCCGCCATCCGTGGAGCGCACGACGTCCAGGCTGCGGTCGTAACTTCCCGCGCCCAAATAATTCATCCAGGCCACGTACACATCGCCGTCGGGAGCCACGCGCGGGATAGGCGCCTGCTGGTAATCTCTCGGACACATTGGGCACAGATCCAGCGCAGACGACCAGGTGCTACCGCCATCTCCAGAGACGGAGAGATAGGGATGGCCGTTGGTGGAAAAATTGATCCAGGTGACATAGATGTTATCCACGTAGGGGCTGCTGGGATAGTTGTCAATAGCCATCAACACCTTGTCGTCATCGGAACCGGCGTGGACGGTGACCGGCGCGGAAAAACTCTCACAGCCATCGTAGGAACGGGCGACGCCGATGCCGCTCCCTGAAGAGGGTCTGGCGATCATCGTCGAGTAATAGAAGGTGCCCCAGCGATCCACCTTGATGTCCGGGTCGCCCCAGTTCTGAGTGTAACCCGTCTCCTGGGTCGCCAGAGGGCCCTGGTCGTGCCAGGTGGCGCCGCCATCGTCCGAGTAGCCAAAGCCGTTAAAACTGCCCCGGGTAAGGTAAGCGGACGAATCATTCCAGACGGCGCACAATCGACCATCAGAAGGACGCCGCGCCAGCGACACCTCGCTCTGAGTGGTTCTGTAGTCAGGATCCGCGCCAGAATAATTTACCTGTACATCTCCGTGTTGAGTGGCTTCGAGCACCGTCGAAGGAACAGGAGCGGGCGGCCTGGATTTCAATGGCACCAGATCCACCCGACCACAGTGGATGCGCAACATGCTCTCCAGCGCGCCAGAGAGATGGATCTGGGGATCGTCGAGCAGACGACAGTTCTCGGGCCACGGCGGCCCGGCGGCCGAAAGAGACAGCGAGGGAAACGTCGACTCACCGGAGGCGGAGCTGGGCAACGAGGCCACAAGTAATACCAGTATGACGAACACGCTAAAGAATTGTGCTTGCCGCATATTTTCTCTCCCTGCAATTACCCGGTCAGATTGAGCCTGGCGGCTTATACTATACCACAAACCGGCGGTATAACCACCCCCACCAACACAAAACTTTCAAAGCCAGTCAGGCTTTGAAAGTCTGCACGACGATTACCCCGACCTGTTGAACCTATGCCAGGGTTTTCATCATCTTACGATAGCACAGTTGCGCCTCATCGACGCTGACTGGCTCGAACTTGACCGTACTCTGCCCGGGCAAGCATTGGGCCAAGAGAGGAATATCGGCACTGATCACGGTGGCGATCTTGGGATACCCGCCGATCGTCTGCCGATCTGCCATCATGACGATCGGTTGTCTGTCGGCAGGTACCTGCACTGCTCCCAGCGGAATACCGTCAGAGATGATACCTGTCTCCCCTTTATGAGCAACGTCCGGCCCCTTGAGCCTGTAACCCATCCGGTCAGACGTGGGGGCGACGGAGTACTTGCCGGACAAAAAGGTCGCCACCCCCTCGTCGGTGAAATAGTCATCCTGCGGACCAAGCACGACGCGTATCTCGGGCGCATCGCTGTAATTGGGGATGAGCGTGGACGGAAAGGATCGCCCGGCCGTGCCGGCCAGGTGAACAGACATCGGCCCCACAGGAACCAGGTCTCCCTGGCGAAGCGCGCGCCCCTCGAACCCTCCCAGGCCGCCACCCAGGTAGGTGGACCGAGACCCCAGTACAGGCGCCACATCGATCCCCCCCGCCGCCGCAAGATAAGCTCGGCATCCACTCCGGCGCTCGCCGAATTCGATGGTCCAGCCTTTGCGCACAAAGACCGTCATCCACGGAGGTAGATCTATGCCGTTAACTCGCAGAGACAGATCAGCACCGGTCACCGCGATCAGGCACTTGTCGGTAGCTCTCAGCCTGGGACCAACGAGCGTGATCTCCAGAACGGCTGCATCAGGAGAATTGCCCACCAGGAAATTGGCGGCCCGCAGCGCGAACGGATCCATCGCCCCGGCGACGGGAACGCCGTACCGCTCATAGCCTCGCCGTCCCAGGTCCTGGACCGTGGTGAGCAGGCCTCCGCTCAGCACCTCAAGCGCCACTCGCTGCCTCCTCTATCGTCGGAATGGGCACGAACCGCACCCGATCTCCCGGCCTGAGAACTGTCGGTGGGCTGCGTTCGGGATCGAACAGTACCAACGGCGTTCTACCGATCAGTCTCCAGCCGCCAGGGCTGGCGATGGGGTAGATACCGGTCTGGGAATCGGCGATGCCCACCGAGCCTGCCGGTACCGACTGGCGAGGCGTAGCCAGGCGCGGGGTGACGATGGCCTCTGAGAGGGTGCCCATGTAGGGAAAGCCGGGCGTAAAACCCAGCATGTAGACGGTATAGGTGACGCTGGAGTGAATCGCCACCACCTGCTCGACGGAGAGCCCATTCTGCTCGGCCACAAATTCGATGTCCGGGCCAAACTCTCTGCCGTAGACGGTGGGAATCTCGATCAATCGAGGCTCTGGCGGCGAGAGATCCTCACACTCCTGGAGTGCTTTTGAGACGAGGTCCTCGATCTCCCCACAAGAAAGTTGGAGAGGATCATAATGCACGAGAAGAGAACGATAGCTCGGAACAGCCTCTCCCAAACCAGGGAATGGATTCTGTTCCAGCGTGTGGGCGAGGATATGCACCTGGCGGTTCGCCCGGAGGGCGTCCAGGCTGATCTCGTCGCCAAACTCGACGACCAGCGCCGCGTCGCCGGCGAGCAGAAAACGAGGTTCGCGGATCGGCGTCAAACGAAACTCCCCATCGGCGCCACGGCTATCCCGGCCTCTACCAGCTTTTGCCGGATCGTCTTGACGATCTCGACGGCGGCGAGATTGTCCCCGTGGACACAGATGGTATCCACGTGCAGCGAGATCTTTTCGCCGGTATAGGCGACGATGATTCCATCACGCGCGATCCTGACCGCACGCTCGGCGGCCTCTTCCGGATTCTCTATCACAGCGCCGGGCAACTCGCGGGAGCGCAGCGTTCCATCGACGTTGTAGGCCCGGTCGGCAAAGCCCTCGCTGGCGACGCGCAGCCCCTCCTTTCGCGCCGCCTCGATCAAGGCCGAGCCAGCCAGCCCGACCAGGACGAGATCCGAGCCAGCGCGAGCGACGCCGCGCGCGATGGCCCGCGCCATCGCGCTATCCCGCGCGGCCATATTATAAAGCGCGCCGTGGGGCTTGACGTGGGCCAGCTCTGCGCCAACCGAGCGGGCAAAGGCGGCCAGTGCCCCCACCTGGTAGAGGACATCGTTCTCGATCTCCCCCGGCCCCAGTTGCATCGAGCGGCGGCCAAAGCCCACTAGATCGGGAAAGCCCGGATGCGCGCCGATCTCCACGCCAAATTGCGAGGCCAGCCGCACAACCCGATCCATCACCAGGGGATCGCCGGCGTGGTAACCGCAGGCGATGTTCGCCGAGGTGATCCAGGGCATCAGATGTTCATCGGCGCCGATGTGATATATCCCGTAACTTTCCCCCATGTCACAGTTGAGATCGATCCTTTTGCCCATAGTTCTCCCTGGTTTTCAACTCGATGCGGATCAGGCAATGGGGTCCATGCGTACGGTAAAGTGACGCAGAACTGGCGCCTGCCACACAATGCGATAGCCCGGCAGTTGATCACGCTGGGCGTGGACGGCCAGGATCACTTCCGCCAGATAATCCACGTGGCTCTGAGTGTACACGCGGCGCGGAAAAGCCAACCGCACCAACTCCATTGCCGCAGGCTTTTCCGTCCCACCCGGCTGTAAGCCAAACATAACTGTACCAATCCCGACACCGCGCACGCCGCCCACCAGATAGAGCGCATTGTTCAACGACCAGGCCGGGTATTGCAGAGGCGAGATATGCGGCAACATCTCGCGGGCATCGAGGTAGACGGCGTGTCCGCCTGTGGGTCGCACCATGGGCACACCGGCGGCCGTCAGCTTCTCGCCCAGGTATTCAATCGAGCGGATGCGGTAGCGCAGATACCCCTCGTCCAATGCCTCATACAACCCCCGCGCGATCGCCTCCATATCGTAACCAGCCATACCGCCGTAGGTCGGGAATCCCTCCGTGAGGATTCCGAGCGCACGGCAGCGAGCGGCAAGGGCGTCGTCGTTGATCGCGAGAAAGCCGCCGATATTCGCCATACCGTCTTTCTTCGCGCTCATCGTGCATCCGTCGGCGTAGCTGAACATCTCCCGCGCGATCTCGATGGGCGTTTTATCCGCATATCCTTCCTCGCGGGCTTTGATAAACCACGAGTTCTCGGCAAACCGACAGGCATCTATGATGAAGGGGATGTCGTGCTCGTGGGCGATCTCGCTGGCCGCGCGGACGTTCGCCATACTCACCGGCTGCCCGCCGCCCGAGTTGTTCGTCACCGTCATCATCACCGCCGGGATACGCTCGCGCCCCACCTGCTGGATCATCGCCTTCAGCGCGTCCAGGTCCATATTCCCCTTGAACGGGTGGATCACACGCGGCTGCTGCCCCTCTGGGATGACAAGATCGCGCGCCTCTGCGCCTGTGTTCTCCACGTGCGCGCGTGTGGTATCAAAGTGCGTGTTGTTGAGGACGACGTCGCCCGGCTCGGCGATCGTGCTGAACAAGATATTCTCAGCAGCGCGCCCCTGGTGAGTGGGGATCACGTGCTTGAAGCCGGTGATGTCCTGCACCGCCGCCTCGAACTTGTAAAAGGACGAGGCCCCGGCGTACGACTCGTCGCTGGCCATCATCCCCGCCCACTGTCGCGACGACATGGCGCCAGTGCCGCTGTCCGTGAGCAAATCGATCAGCACGTCCTCTGCACGCAATAGAAACGGGTTGTAGCCCGCCTCACCGAGCAGTCGCTCGCGCTCGCTCATCGTGGTGAAGCGGATCGATTCTACCGAGCGCACGCGAAACGGTTCGATGATAGTCGTAGGTTGAAACTCTTTCATGCTATGCTTACCTCCAGGTGTAATGTATGCGTCATTGTTCCAGTTCCTTCAGCGCAGCCAATCGCTCCTCAAGCTTGGCCCGCTCGGTTTGCAAGTCGGCCAGTTTGTCTCGCTCCCGCTGGACAATGTGCTCGGGGGCGCGCTGCGCAAACTCTCCGGCCAGGAGAGCCTCGCTGCGGGCGATGCGTTCCTCGGTATCGGCCAGCTCCGACGACAACTTTCCGCGCTCGGCATCCAGGTCCACCAGGGCGGCCAGCGGCAGGTAGCAGACGGTCTCGCCGACGACGATTGTCGCGGCCTGGCCGGGCGGCTCCATCGCGGGCTGGATGTCCAGTTGATCCGGGTCGAGTTTCGCCAGTGAGCAGAGAACCTCGCGCTGCTCGTCCAAAAACTGCGCCGCTTCCCCTGCCGCGATGAGGGCCGGGATGCGCTTGCCAGGGGTCACGTTGTACTCGGCCCGGCGGTTGCGGATGCCCCGGATGAGCGTCATCATCACATCCATCTGCTCCTCGGCCTCGTCGTCCAGGAAGCCCGCGTCCGGTTCCGGCCAGCGGGCCATGATCAACGCTTCGCTCCCCCCCCTCTCCCCCCCCAATGGGGGGGGCTGGGGGGGGGAGACGGGTAGCGCCTGCCAGATCGCCTCGGTGACAAAGGGCATAAAGGGATGCAACAATCGCAGCGCCGTCTCCAGCGCGCGGAGCAGGACGACCTGCGGGACCGCGTGGTCTGCGCCCTCGTCGTAGAGGGCCACCTTGCTGGCCTCGATGTACCAGTCGCAGTACTCGCCCCACAAAAAATCGTTGATCTGACGGCCGGCCTCGCCATATTGGTAGCTCTCGAAAAGGCGCGTCACGTCCTGGATGAGGTGGTTGAGCCGCGAGAGAATCCAACGATCAGCCAGTCCGAGGTCCGAGGTCCAAAGTTCGAGGTCGGACACGAGACCTTGGACGTCGGACGTTGGACAGTTAGAAAGAACAAACCTCGCCGCCTGCCAGATCTTGTTGGTAAAGTTGCGCGCTCCCTCCAGCCGGCGCGCATCGAGGTTCATATCCAGGCCCGGGGTGGAGCTGGTCATCAGGGTGTAACGGAGCGCGTCACAGCCGTACGTTTCGATCACGTTCAACGGGTCGAATTCGTCAATGTCCTCCATCGACTTGCTGACCTTTTTGCCCTCTTTGGTGCGCACCATGCCGTGCAGATAGACGGTGGAATAGGGCACCTGGCCGGTCATCTCGATCCCCAGCATCATCTCTCGCGCCACCCAGAAGAACAGGATGTCGTAGCCGGTCTCGCGCACGTCGGTGGGGTAAAAGTGCTTGTAATCCTCGGCGTCGGTGTTCGGCCAACCCATCGTCGAGAAGGGCCACAGGCCCGAGGAGAACCAGGTGTCGAGCACGTCCTCTTCCTGATGGATGTTCGCGCTGCCGCAGTGGGCGCATTCGGTCGGATCGGTCATCTCGCAGGTCTGCTCCCCGCAATCGTCGCAGTACCAGACCGGGATGCGATGACCCCACCAGAGCTGGCGGCTGATGCACCAGTCGTGGATGTTCTCCATCCAGTGAAAAAAGCGCCGTTCCTCCCGCTCCGGGATGATGACGGTCTGCCCGTCGCGCACGGCCTGCATCGCTTTCTCGGCCAGCGGTTTCACGGCGACGAACCACTGCGTGGAGAGCCGCGGCTCGATGTCCGTCTCGCAACGCTGGCAGGTGCCCACGGCGTGAAAGTACGGCTCGACCTTGACGAGCAGGCCCTCCTTTTCAAAATCGGCCACGATATTTTCGCGGCATTCGAGACGATCTTGCCCGGCATAGGGACCGGCCAACTCGTTCATCCGCGCGGTCTCGGTCAAGACGCTGGGCGCCTCCAGGCCATGGCGATCACCGATCTCATAGTCGGTGGGATCGTGCGCGGGGGTCACCTTTACCGCGCCGGTGCCAAACTCCGGATCCACTGCCTCGTCCGCGATGATGGGGATGCGACGCCCGATGGCCGGCAGGACGGCGGTCTTGCCGACCAGATGTCGCCAGCGCGCGTCGTCGGGGTTGACGGCCACGGCGGTATCGCCCAGGATCGTCTCGGGGCGGGTGGTGGCCATCTCGATGAACTCGGTCGCGCCCTCGGCCCACTTGCCCCCCCCCCCCCCCCCCCCCCCGGGGGGGGGGGGGG
>DAOTUB010000377.1:0-12913 GCA_034437455.1 Anaerolineae bacterium
AGTATCTCTGACGACGGCTGACCTGGATGAAGACGGCAACGACGAGATCATCCTGGGCACCCTGAATGGCACCGGCACCGCTATGCGGCTGAGCGTCTATAAGCTGACGCACAGCGGCTCTGCGGTGACAGCCATCACCCGGGCGGTCTATCGAAATATCAGCTCAGGCGGCCCTCGGTGGAACGACGTCCAGGTGGCCGTGGGCGACGTGGATGGAGATGGCGTGCAAGACGAAGTGGTGATCGGCGCGCTTTGGATGGGGCTTCTCCAGGCATATATCCGAATGTATAAAGGCGCTGGCTTGAGCTACCTGGCGGCGCAAAGCCAGCAGATCGGCTTCTTTCCAACCGAGGACTTGGAGATGGCTATCGGCCAGTTGGACGGCCAGACGGGCGAGCAGATCGTGCTGGCGACCTGGGGCGGCATCCCGCCTGCGTCGTGTAGCGCCAGCATGGCCACCCTCCGATACGATAGCAACACCGGGACGTTTAGCGAGGTTTACTCGGAACAAAAGTTCAGGGGGGGCTTCAGGGTGGGCGCTTATTCCAGCGCGCTCGCCACCGGCGACGTCGATAGCGACGGCCTGGACGAGGTCATCCACGCCCGCGGCATGGAAGTCGTGGCGAAGGATATACTGCAAAGTGGCGCCGTGTTTACCTCGAGCTTGCTGCTTGTCAACTACTACCCCTCGCTGGCCGTGGGCGACGTAGACGGCGACGGCCGGGCCGAAATCGTCTACAGTAGCCCGGGGAGTTGGACGACCATTCTGAAAAAGATGGATATATCCAGCGACAGGTTATCGCTGGTGGGAATGCATTACGTGACGGGTGTGCCGCTGCTGGCCGACCTGGATGGCGACTCGGCCGTGGCCACCTTCAAGCGCTGCGACGAGTTTTCGGACGTCCGCGTCCTGGGAGTGGTGAACTCGTATCCCGTGTGGTACGACGACGACGGCGAATCCCTCCAGTACACCGGCGGCGGGATGGCGAATTCGACCACGGCCACCACCGGCGAGGAGGATGGCTGGAAAGTCTCGTTGGGCGGATCGATAACCATCGGCACCAAGCAGGATATCTCTGTCATCGTCAAGATTGGCGAATGGCGGGCCTCGGTGACTCAATCGTTCCTGGGCACGTTCGGAGGCGGCACCAGCCGGGAGGAATCTACCAGCGAGTCGGACGGTTACGACTTTGGAACTATGGAGTTTGCTCAGGGCGGGGTCTGCTATACCAAGACCTCGTACAAGTGCTACGAGTACGAAATAACCAAACCCGGCTCCACGGGCGCTACCACCGCCATGAGCTGCGTTCCGGTGGTAGGCACGGGAATGCCGCCGCAATGGTGTTCGACGCTGGACAACTGGTATTCGCCCGCGTTCAGGGCGGAGGCCGGCAGCTCGTGGGCGCCGATCGGCCATCACCCACCCAATGCCCCCGACACGCTGTCTGTGGACCTGGGCTGGTCCAACAATTATCCTGTGCGAACCGAGCCGCCGGTGGATCCCTTCCGGGTCTGGTGGCAAAGGAGTACTTCGATGGGCGTGCAGGGTGACGTGGTCACGGGCAGCCCCAGCACATGGTCCGTCCAAAAATCGAGCGGCGCCACCACGATGAAAACCGGCAGCTTTGAAACCAACACGACCGTCAGCGCCGGCTTTGACTTGTTTGCCTTCTCAATGGACGCCAGCTTTACAGCCGGCTATGGCAAGGAGTGGAGCAGCAGCGTCGGGTGGGAAGAAGGGATCGAGTTTACAGGCTCAGTTTATGCTTTCCCAACGAGCTGCCAGGGCGACCCGTGCAAGAGTTATAGCGTCGTGCCGTATGTCTACGAGGCCCAGGCTGTGACGAATGCAGGGGTGCGTTACCCTTACCTCGAACAAGATTACTACGTCGCCTGGAAGGATACACGCGCCCAGGCCGCTGCGTCTGCACCCCGATCCATCGTGGGGCTGGTTCCGCAGGCGCCCGTCATCACCAGCACCACCCATCCCGACCCGGCCACGTGGTATCCCACCAGCACGCTCGTCCTGGACTGGGACCAGCCGACGGATGATCTGGCGGTGGTGGTCGGCTACAAGTGGAATCTGAACCAGACTCCCGTGACCACGCCAACCACCGTCATCTACCTGACGACCACGCACACTTACGAGGGTCTGGCCGATGGCGTCTATTACCTGCACATCCAGGCGATGGGCGATGGCGGCGACCTGGGGCCGGTCACACACCGGGCCGTGCGCGTGGATATGAACGCGCCGCAGGTCGAGCTGGTCGCCGACCCATTCGTGCCGGATGGCTTTGACGGCTGGTACAACACGCCGGTCACCGTCAGCGTGGCCGCCGCCGATACCACCGGCTCTGGCGTCGCCAGCGTCGAAATCAGCGCCGACGGCGCGATCTGGCAGCCCTACACCACGTCCCTTCAGATCACAGAAGATACCCCCGGCATCACGCTGTGGGCGCGGGCGACGGATGACTTGGGCCACACGTCGGAGCCTATCTCCACCACGGTCAAGCTGGACCAGACTCCACCCAGCACGCGGGATTCGGATGGTTGGGGGTTGAGCTATGCCAACGTCATCACCGACGAGGTGGGCAATGCGCAACTGGTGCTGGGCGGCGCGTTCAGCGATACGCTCTCCGGCCGGCTGCAAGTGGAGGTCAAGGCCGGCGATACGGGCGCCTGGAATCCCGTCAGTGTGGTGGGCGATCTGCCGATGCCGCCGGGCAACGAGATTCCTGACACCACCATGACCAGCCTCCAGTGGATATATACGCCCACGTTCGAGATCCGCGGCGTGTATCCGTTGTGGTTGCGCGGCGTGGATGCGGCCGGCAACTATGGCTACTATTATTCGAACACTCACGTGACGACTGCTGGCTTTTTCTGGTGGGAGCCGGACGACGTGCCGGAGTTGATCGAAAGCCGGGTGAGCGTGTCGCCGCGCCAGGCTAATCCTGGCGACGTGATGGCCTTTACGGTGGGCGCGCGCAACTCGGGCTACCAGGAAGCGCAACTGCTCGTCACCAACACGGTGCCGGGCGGCCTCACCGTCGTGCCGGATTCGATCAGCGACGAGGGCCAATACGACGCCGACACGGGCGTCATCACCTGGACGCTGCACGCGCTGTGGCCCGGCCAGACGCGCTACCTCTTCTTCGAGGCCAGCGCCGATGAGACCACCACACCCATCACGCCGGAAAACCGGCTGGACCTGATGGCCTACTGGCTGTGGGATCAATCGGTGCCCGGCGTGCCTCCCGAACCGGCGCGCCACTATTACTCGACCACCACGACTCTGACGGTGGTGCCGGGGGCGGACCTGGCCGTCGCTGCGGCAAGCGCATCCGATTCATCTGCGCCGCGCGTGCTGGACGCCGCAGTCGTGGAAGGGGACATCGTCAGCGACCCGGAGGTGACGCTGGTCGTCAACGCCAGCCCCAACACGCGCTTCTTGTACGTCAAAGAGTGGACGTGGGACGCCGATCTCAACGAGTGGAGCCTGGCCGGTGAAAGCGGCTGGGTGCCCTTCGAGGCCGGGGCGGGCTTTGAGCTGACCCAAGATGCGGCCGGCAAATACGGGCGCTACACGTGGACACTATCCGACGGCGACGGCGTCAAATACCTGGGCGTCTGGGTAGCCGACGCCGACGGACAGACCAGCAACATCAACGAAGGCAACATGATCTATACCAATCGGATGTCGGTCGAAGGGCAACAACTGGCGGCCGGCCAGCGCGTGCAGTACCGCGTGGGGTGGCACGCCAACGACCTGGCGATCCTCAACCTGGTGAGCTTGAGCGGAGACGCGGACCTCTACGTCTGGAAGCCGCGCGCCGGGTTCATGCCGCACTATTACAGCAACGCTGTTCCAACGGGTGTGGACCTGTCGCTCGACACGGTCGGCTTTTTTGCTCCCGAAGAAGGCATGTACGTGATCGAAGTCGAGGCCGTGACGGACGCCTACTATCGCCTGGTGGCCGCCGGCGGTATGTCTACGGACGGCGCGTCGCTGGCCGAGACGCGGGTCAATCCGGCCTGGGCCAGCCTGACCGAGGATGACGTGGCCCTGCTCAAGGCGCAGGATGAAGCGTGCAAACGACGCACGATGATGCGTGATGCTCACCAGACGCTGGCTGCCTTGCAGAGCACGCACCTGACGCAGGCCGAAAAGGATCGCCCGGCGCATCCGCTCACCCTGAGCACGCCCTACCGCCGCGGCGATGTAGAGATACTGTCCAGCGCGCCTCCAGTACCGACCACATACGCGTACTTGGTGTATTTGCCGTTGATATTCAAGTAAATGGTTAGGGTGTGTTTCAAATGGGTTGAGTAGCCGCGCTTTCCATAGCGCGCGGTATGGAAACCGCGACTACCTCCAACCGAAATGAAACACACCCAAATGGTTAAACCCCCGTAGGTCGCGCCCGCGGCTTGCGGGGGAGAGAACCGTCATCTACAATCAAGCTCAGGTGTAACTAAAGACATGGAAAGCCTTGCCATCTTGGCAAGGCTTTCTCCTGTACTGATTGCTGGCCGGTTTGAGCGTATAGAAGAAACGTGGCAAGATCATGGCTTGCTGGCCAGATTATCCAGACTATACCCGCTTCAGGAGGAAAAATGACAACCAACCCATTACAAGGATTGACGCTCGCCTTTATCGGCGGCGGCACGATGGCCCGAGGAATCATCCACGCACTGCTGGACGCCGGCGGGGTGAACCCGGAGCAGATCGTCGCCAGCGATCCGTTGGCAGGGCAGCGACAGATGCTACAGACGGACTATGGCGTGCGCGTCACCGGCGATAACGCCGCCGCCGTCGGCAAGGCGGACGTCGTCATCCTCTCCGTCAAACCCCAGGTATTACCCGCCGTGCTGGACGAGTTACGCGGCGACGTCCGGCCCGATGCGCTCGTGCTCTCCATCGTCGCCGGAATGCCCATCGCCACCATCAGCGCCGGTCTCGATCACCCCGCCGTGGTGCGGACGATGCCGAACACGCCGGCGCAGATCGGCGAGGGGATGACGGTTTGGACCGCGTCACCGGCGGTCACCGAGACGCAGCACGCCCAGGCGCGAGCGATCCTCCAGGCGATGGGCAAGGAGATGTACGTTCATCACGAGGACGCGCTCGACATGGCGACCGCCGTCAGCGGCACCGGCCCGACCTACGTCTTCCTGTTGATGGAGGCGCTCGTGGACGCCGCTGTGCACCTGGGCTTTTCCCGCAGAGAGGCGCGTCTGCTCGTCATCCAGACCGTGCTCGGCTCGGTCAAGTTCGCGCAGCAGTCGGAGCTTCACCTGGCGCAGTTGCGGAATATGGTCACCTCTCCCGGCGGCACGAGCGCGGAGGCGATCTACCAGATGGAGAAGGGAAACCTGCGCACGGTGCTCTCGAAGGGAGTGTGGGCGGCCTACCAGAAATCCCGCGTGCTGGGCAAACGGGCACAGGAGCCAATGGAAGCCCCGCTGAAAGTCGACAACGCCGGATAGAGCTCATCTGGTTGAGGAGTGGCGTTCCTGGGAAATGAACAATGAAAAACCGCCTGGCCTGCGGAGAGGCCACGCGGTTATACGTCTTTTGAGTGGGTTTTACCCTACTGCTTCTTTACCAGTCTGGTGTTAGAGTCCTCACACCGACGGCGCGCAATCCCTTGGGGCCTTGCTCGACGGAGAATTCAACCTGTTGGTTTTCGCGCAACGAGCGGAATCCCTCCCCCTCGATGGCCGTGTGATGGACAAACACATCCTCTCCCTCTTCGCGAGAGATAAAGCCAAATCCCTTGGCATCGTTGAACCATTTGACGGTTCCGTTTTCTTTTTCAGTCATTTTCTACACTCCTTAATTTGTGTGATTTTAGGCGAAGCAGCACGGGCAAACAAAAAAAGACTACCCAGTCTCCGCAAGTCTGGGCAATCTTTGATATTACAGCCAAAACCTACTTCGTCCTACCTGGTACAATCATATCACACTTTTGAAAAATAGCAAGTTGGTTGGAGGGTCTCTCTTCTTGCTTACTCGCCCGTTTGCTGTACAATAACACAGGCAACATTACAACGTGGAAGGAATAAGTATGACCGAAAAAGTACTGGTCGTGGAGGACGAACCCACCCTGCTGGATACGCTCGATTACAACCTGACCCGCCAGGGCTACCAGGTCTATACCGCCGCCGATGGCCTGGCGGCCCTGAATGTGGCTCGCCAGGAGCAACCCGACCTCATCCTGCTCGACGTCATGCTCCCCGGACTGGACGGCTTGGAGGTCTGTCGCATCCTGCGCCAGGAGATGAACGCGCCCATCCTGATGCTCACCGCCCGCGACGAGGAAGTGGACAAGATCGTGGGGCTGGAAGTGGGGGCCGACGACTATATGACCAAGCCCTTCAGCATGCGGGAACTCCTCGCCCGGGTCAAGGCGCTGCTGCGCCGGGTGCGCCTGATGCGAGAGGAGATGGCGGGGGAGGATGAACCTGTCGTCCGAGACGTGCTGCGCTTTGGCGACCTGACCATAGACCTGACCCGCTGCGAGGTATCGCGCCAGGAGGAGGCGTTGCACCTAAAGCCCAGAGAGTACGACCTGCTGGTCTTTTTGGCGCGCAACCGGGGCGCCGTGCTCTCCCGCGACCTGCTTCTGGAGCGGGTGTGGGGCTGGGATTACGGCGGCGGCAGCCGCACCGTGGACGTGCACGTCCGCTGGCTGCGGGAAAAGATCGAGCCTGACCCGGCAAGCCCGGTCCGCATCGTCACCGTGCGCGGCATCGGCTATCGTTTCGAGGGATAAAATCGTGTTGTTCCACAGCATTCGTTGGCGCATCGCCGTCTCTTACGTGGTACTCATTCTGGTGGCGATGGTCGGTCTGGCCGTCTACCTCTCGGCCTTGATGCGCGACGCGCACCTGGACGACCTGGAAGCCCAGTTGACCACCGAGGCCAGGATCATCGGGGACGCGCTGACGACGTCGCCGGCCTGGGAGCGGGCGGGCGGCGACCTCGACCTGCTGGCCCGGCACTATGCCGACCTGCTCGACGCGCGGGTGACGCTCATCGCGGCGGATGGCGTCGTGTTGGGCGAGTCCCACGAGGACCGGGCGGAGATGGACAACCACCTCTACCGGCCCGAGGTGCAGCAGGCGCTGAGCGAGGGGCGGGGCAGCAGCATCCGCTTCAGCCGGACGGTGGGCTACGAGATGATGTACGTGGCGATCCCCGTGACCAAGAGCGGGCGTGTGGCGGGCATCGCGCGCGTGGCGCTCCCCTTGCGCCAGATCGAGGCGAACTTGGCCCGCCTGCGCTGGGCCGTCGTGGGGGCGGCGCTGCTCACGGCGCTGGGCGCGACGCTTCTGGCCCTGGTCATCGCCGAGCGCACCGCGCGACCGGTGCGCCGACTGACGGAGGTCGTTCAGCGCGTGGCCGAGGGCGACCTGAGCGCCCGCCTCCTGCCGATGACGCAGGACGAGGTCGGCTCGCTCACCCGCGCCTTCAACCAGATGTCCGACCGGTTGCGAGGGACGATCAGCACCCTGATCGAGGAGCGCGGGCGGCTGGCCGCCGTGCTGGACAACATGGCCGACGGGGCGATCATCACCGACGGCGAGGGGCGCGTCCGGCTCATCAATCCCGCCGCGGCCCGGCTCCTCGGCATTGATGAAGAGGCAGCCCTGGGCCGTCCCTTCGCCCAGGTGGCGCGCGACCACCGGATCATCGGCCTGTGGCAGCAGTGTTGCGCCCGGGGCGAGGAGCAGTTCGAGCCGGTAGAGGCGGGTCGTTGGGGATCATTCTTGCAGGCCATCGCGACGCCGCTCCAGGACGCCGGACCGCAGGCCTGCCTGGTCGTCCTCCAGGATTTGACGCGGGTGCGGCGGCTGGAGACGGTGCGGCGGGATTTCATCAGCAACATCTCCCACGAGCTACGCACTCCCCTGGCCTCGTTGAGGGCGCTGGTCGACACCCTGCGAGATGGGGCGCTCGAGGACCCACCGGCGGCTCGACGGTTCCTGGATCGCATGGAGACGGAAGTGGACGCGCTGACGCAGATGGTGCGGGAGCTGCTGGAACTGGCCCGTATCGAATCGGGCCAGGCGCCGTTCCAATTGGAGCAGGTGACTGTGGCCGAAATCGTGTCCCCCTCGGTAGAGCGGCTGCGCCCCCAGGCGGAGCGAGCCGACCTGCACCTCATCGTCAATCTGCCTCCCGACCTGCCGCCGGTCGTGGCCGACACGGAGCGGATGCAGCAGGTGATCACCAACCTGGTGCACAACAGCATCAAATTCACACCGCCCGGCGGCGAGGTGACGATCTCGGCGGCGACGGGCGAAGATGAAATCGTGATCGCTGTGCACGACACTGGCGTGGGCATCCCCGCCGACGATCTCCCCCGCATCTTTGAGCGTTTCTACAAGGCCGACCGCGCCCGCTCCGGCGGAGGGACCGGCCTGGGACTGGCCATCGCCAAGCACATCGTCCAGGCCCACAAGGGACGCTTATGGGCCGAAAGCATCGAGGGCAAAGAGTCCACGTTCTACGTCGCACTTCCGGTCTGGCGGCCTTAACCTCCCGTTAACAAACACCTAACCTTACGCTAAACTGGCAAGTCCTGTAACGTGAGATTTATCGATTCCCTACGGTCACTCGAAATGATGGTAACAGAGAAGTTTCCTGGTAGCAGAGCATAGGATGACGGCAACGTTAGGCATTCTTGCTCACTGGACAATGCTGCGGTGCTGTGGATTACTCGGAATGACGGTTGTGACCAAGTCTCGTTCCGTACTGGGCAGGATGATGCGATGAGAGGAGACGGCCCGGTGTTTTATTCTCATCACACCTGATGGCGATGTTGAACGATGGAAGATCGAACCGCTCATCTACGTTCATCCTCGCCGTTACTCGCAGTCGAAGCTGATCCTGTCTTGACACAGATTCAAAAGTATATTATAAATGATACCCAGCCCCCGCCGGACAGATTTTCACACACCCGCAGGGCAAAATGCCCAATATTCTCACCCATCACAATCTTTGATTGATTCTGGAAAAACTGGAGCGGGGGTCGCCGCAGGCTGGAGAAGGTTGTGGATGGAGCAAGAAAGAAGAGGAGCGAAATGACGACAAACCATATGACGATCAGAATTGGCGGGGCGGCAGGCGATGGGGTCGAGTCGAGCGGCGCGGGCTTTTGCAAGGCGCTCGCGCGCGCGGGGTTGCACGTTTTTGGCCTGCCCGATTACTACTCGCGCATTCGGGGTGGACATAACTTTTTCTCCATCCGGGTGAGCGACCGGCCTCTCTACTCCCATCACGAGCCGGTACATCTGCTGCTGGCGCTGACCGAGGAGACGATCCCGCGCCACCGAGACAACGTGGTCGAAGGAGGCGCCATCATCTACGATTCAAAGCTCGACGTGTCGCCGGAGCAGTGGCCGGGGGATGGCGCCCAGCTTTTCCCCATCCCCCTGAGCGAAATTGCCAAAGAAAAGGCCGGGACCGAGCTGGCGCGCAACACCACTGCGCTGGGCGTCGTGGCTGGGTTGACCGGCTTTGACCTCGATCCCATGCAGAACGTCATCCGCCAGAACTTTGCCCGCAAAGGCCAAGCAGTGGTGGACGGCAATTTGGCGGCCGTCGAGGCGGGCTACCAGGAGGGGCGCAAGTGTGTGGCCGATTTCCCCTTCAAGCTGGAAAAGATACCGGATGCGCCGCCTCGCATGGTGGTCAATGGCACCCAGGCTTTCTCGCTGGGTGCGCTGGCGGGAGGTTGCCGCTTCGTGTCCGGCTACCCGATGACGCCCGGTTCGCCGGTGTTGCACTGGATGGCGGCCCACGCGGCCAGCTATGGCGTGGTGACCAAGCACACCGAGGATGAGATCGCGGCGATCAATATGGCCATCGGAGCCGCTCACATGGGAGCGCGGGCGCTGGTTCCGACCTCGGGAGGCGGGTTCGCGTTGATGGTGGAGGCGCTGGGACTGGCCGGTATCACAGAGACGCCCGTCGTCATCTACAACGCTCAACGACCAGGGCCGTCCACGGGCCTGCCCACACGCCAGGAACAGGGGGATCTGCTCTTTATGCTCTACGCTTCGCAGGGCGAGTTCCCTCGCTTCTTGCTGGCTCCGGGAACCCACGAGGCGTGCTTTACGGCTGGATGGCAGGCCTTTAACCTGGCAGAAAAGTACCAGACCCCGGCCTTGGTGCTCAGCGATCACTATCTGGCCGTGGCCGTGCGCACGCTGGAGCTCGACGCCTTTGACTTTGAGGAGATCGAGATTGACCGGGGGGCGTTGTTGAGCGCGGCGGAACTGGACGCGCTGGAGGAGGAATATCTGCGCTATCGCGTCACCGACTCGGGCGTCTCGCCGCGAGCGACGCCCGGACACCCCAAGGCCGTCTACGTCGCTGCCGGCAACGAGCACGACGAAAGAGGTGCCATCAACGAAGAACCAGAGATACGCAGGGCGCAGGTGGAGAAACGGCAGCGTAAGTTGATCGGTATGGCCAAAGAGATGTCTGCTCCACGGCGGTACGGCCCACAGGAGGCAGCGATTACGTTTGTCGGCTGGGGGTCCACCTACGGGCCGCTGCGTGAGGCGGTGGATCGGCTGAACGCGGAAAAGGCGGGGCAAGCCAACCTCCTGCATTTTGCAGGTCTGTGGCCCTTCCCGGCAGATGCGGCGACGGCGGCGCTGGAATCGGCCCAACGGCTCGTCGGTGTGGAGAATAACGCGACCGCGCAACTGATGACGCTTATCCGGGCCAACACCGGCCAGACGATGGATGATGTGCTCCTCAAGTATGATGGTCGAGCTTTCAGTCCCGAATATATTTTGGCCCACGTGAAGGAGGCGTAACCATGGTGACGAAAAACGATTTCGACAGTTCTGAACAGCCTACCTGGTGCAGCGGATGTGGCAACTATGGCATTCTGAACGCGATCAAGCGGGCGCTGGCTGAGCAGGATATCGCGCCTCACGAGGTGGTCATATTCACCGGGATCGGCTGCGGGAGCAAGCTGCCCCATTATATCAAGATCAGCGGCTTTCATACCATCCACGGTCGGTCGTTGGCGGTCGCTACCGGGGCCAGACTGGCAAACCACGGTCTCAAGATCATGGCTGTCCACGGCGATGGCGACGGGTATGGGATGGGCCTGGGTCACTGGTTGCACGCCGTTCGGCGCAACATCGGCCTCGTCGACATTGTGCAGAACAATCGGGTCTATGGCCTGACGAAAGGCCAGTACTCTCCCACCAGCGATTTAGGTATGCACACTCCCACCTCGCCAGAGGGAGCTATTGACCGGCCGGTACAACCGTTGGCATTGGCTATAGCCGCCGGAGCCACCTTTGTCGCCCGCGGCTACCCGGCCGAGTTTCAGCATCTGGTCTGGCTCATCGGCGAGGCGCTACAGCATCCCGGCTACGCGCTGGTGGACGTGCTCCAGCCTTGCGTCACCTTCAATCGGGCCAGCGCCTACGACTTTTACCGGGAGCGGGTCTACAAGCTGGAGGACGAAGCGGGATACGATCCCCAGGAGCGGACGGCGGCCTGGGTCAAGGCTCAGGAGTGGGGAGAGCGCATTCCCATTGGCATCGTCTATCGAGGCGAGCCGATCTCAACCTACGAGGAACAGGTACCGGCACTGGAGGCCGGTCCGTTGGTGCGACAACCGTTGGAAAGATTGCCGCCGGAGCAAATAGAGGCATTGCAGGAAGAGCTAATTTAGGCCCCTGCACGTGCATTCCATTCCCTTTTGAAGTGCGAGTTTGATAGAGGCGCGCAGCATTGCAGCAGAGTGGTGGATGAAACGTGTAACGCGGGCCGAGATAGCCGCGCTGTTCCTCATCCTGGCCCTGGCCGCTTACCTGCGTCTGGCAAACAACGCCGATAATCCCGGTTGGTACAGTGACGAAGGCACTCACCTCGACATCGCCCAGCATCTGGTGCGCGGTCGCACCCAATACCTGGCGATCAACCAATCCACGTTGTTATTCTCCAAGCTGCCCTTGTTTGAACTGCTGCTTGCCGGATTGCTCCATGCAAAGGGTGGAGGGATCGGCACGCTGCGCACGTTGACCGGCGTGCTCGGCGCGATCTCGGTGGGAACGCTCTACCTGGTCGTGCGCCGGATTAAGAAAGAACCTTCCCTGGCTCTTTTATCCGCTTTGATGTTGGCCATCTATCCCCAGGCGATCCTGTACAGTAGATTTGGCCTGAGCTATAATCTCCTGACGCCGCTGGTTTTGCTGGCTTTTCTGGGGTTGTGGGAGTACCTGGGCGCAATGCGGCGCAACTGGTTGGCTCTGGCTGCGTTGGCTATTGGGATGGGCGGCGTGTCGGACCTGTGGATGTTCTCCCTCGTCGCTCCTATGGTACTGGTCATTTCAATGCGCCGCTGGCGCGATCTACTGTGGAGTATTCCGCTTCTACTGCTTCCGTTTAGCTTGTATACTGTCGTCATGTTGATCAATGCTCCCCAGGCATTTCTATTTGATCTGGGCTTTACGACTTCCCGGTTCTCAACGCTCTCTCCAGCAGCGCAGCTAACGACTCTGGCGTTCAATTACGCCATTCTCGTTTCCCAGGATCACTGGATCGCGTTGGCCATCGTCGGCATGTTTCTGCTGCGCCCGGTTCGGCTCCAGCGGTTGAGCTTGTTGATGTTCCTGTCTCCGATCCTCATTCTGGGGCGCACGGTCGCGTTGTTCAACTTGAGTTTCTATTACATGACTCCCTTGCTGCCCTTCGTCGGCCTGGGCATGGCGGCGGTGATTCGACGCGGCGTGCCTCATGTTGCGCGAGCGCTCCAGGGCGCGTTGCTTTCCCTGTTTGAGAATTGGGGATGGTCGCCCGGCAGATTCCTGTCGATCGGCGTCAATTTGATACTTTTCGCGGTAGTCATATCTCCGTTCCTCACCTCGGTAG
>DAOTUB010000378.1:0-16193 GCA_034437455.1 Anaerolineae bacterium
GTCTGGTTTCGGGCGGGTATAACCTGTGGCGGCAGAGACGCGCCGCCATGCAGGATACCGCCTGAGCGCGGTTATGGAAGGGGAGTTTTACACAAGGGGTTATACAGAGGTACGCAGAGGAAAAACTAGCTGCGTAACCGCTCATCGAGCCGAGCCAGCCTATGTTCGCCCCAGTTACGTACAAAAGCCCACTGGTAGAGTTCGGCCACAGTCATAAACGAGATGGCCGGCGTCTTGCCCAACAAATGCTGACGGTACGCCTCAGCGCGGGTGTCGCCTTTGAACAAATAGGACACGACATCCGTGTCAACAATGACTATACCGTTCACGCGCGTACCTCTGCTAGGTTCTGGTGCCGCTCTGTGCGAACAGCCAGGATAAAGTCGTCTACCGATTCGTCCTCGGGCCAACCACCCAGCAACGCGTCGAAATCATCTACCGGTTGGACGCCCTGGCTTTCGGCCAAGGCGCGCAAGTCGACGCCTTTCCAGAAATCAGAGATGGGTGATGTATTTGGCAATTCTTGTTCCAAGTCCGGCAAGATCTCGACCACAACGCGCAGCCTTTCACGGGGCGGCAGCTGGCGCAAAAGTTTTAGAACCTCATTAGCACTTGCAGTAAAAGTGTTCACAATGCTACCTCCTCCTACATAATTATACAGCGAAACCGAACATAAGCAACCAATTTGCCAGGTCTTGATCATCAAGCCCCGCTGGTGCGTTGCACCTGGTGTGTGGGTATGATATACTGGGGGCAGAGTTGGAGGCTGTGGTCAAAACCAGAAGGTTAGATAGGGAAAAGTCAATGTCTGAGGCTTCCACGACTATGTTGCAAATACCCTTTTCAAAAAACCTGGCAGCGCTCCTCGGCAGTCAACCTCAGGCCGCCGAAAGGGCTAGAGAGTTGATCATTCTGCAGTCCGCTCTGAGATTTTAGATCAAAATACGCTGAACGCCATCACAGCGGCCGATTGGATGGTCGTCTGTTCTATGAAAACAGGAGGTGAACGATGCAGAAACTACCGATTGGTATTTCATCGTTCGAGATGATGCGTACACAGGGCTTTCTGTATGTGGACAAGACCGAGTGGATTCATCAACTCGTCACCGAAGGCATCTACTACTTTTTGGCGCGTCCGCGCCGCTTTGGCAAGTCGCTACTCGTCTCGACGCTGCGCTGCCTGTTCGAGGGGCGGCGCGAGCTGTTCGAGGGTCTGTGGGTCGCTGGCGAGGGGCGTTGGGACTGGACGCCGTATCCGGTGGTGGTGATTGACTTTAGCACTGTTCCATTGGACACACCGGAAAATTTGCGCCTTGGCCTACAAACGACTTTGCAAGAGATCGCCGGGGCATATAAGCTGAAATTAAGGACGCCGTTGTTAGTGTCCCAGTTCAAAGAGTTATTGGTAGGGCTATCCCATCAAGCCGGGCAGCCGGTGGTGGTGCTGGTAGATGAATATGACAAACCAATGATTGAGCACCTGGGCCGGGGATCGGCCGAGATGGACATCGCGCGGGCGAACCAGGACATCTTGCGCGGTTTCTATGGCGTGCTCAAGGGCGCGGACGTCACAGACGTGACGCGCTTTGTGTTGCTGACGGGTGTCTCGCGCTTTAGCCGGGTGTCGGTCTTTTCTGCGTTGAACAACTTGCATGACATATCGATGAGCACGCAGTACGCTGCGCTGTTGGGCTATACTCAGACCGAGCTGTCGGACTTTTTCCAAGCGCATATCGTGCGTATGGCGGCCGAAACCGGCTGGACGCCAGACCAGGTCGTGGACGCGCTGGCGCAATACTATGACGGCTATCGCTTTTCCAGCCGGAATATCAAGGTCTATAACCCCTTCTCGACGCTCAAAGCGTTCAAGGAAATGGAATTGCGCAACTATTGGTTCGAGACGGGTACGCCGACGTTTTTGGTCAATGTGCTGCGCGAACAGCAGTATCCCTTGCCCGAACTGGAGGGACTGGAAGTGAGTGCCAGTGTGTTTAGCACCTTTGAACTCGACCGTTTGACGCCCGAGGCGCTGTTGTTCCAGACGGGGTATCTCACCATCCAGGACGTGCAGGATGCCCTCTATACGTTAGGCTATCCCAATGCTGAGGTCAAAACTGCACTCACAGAATCATTGCTGCTGGCGATTGAGGGCATCACACAAGCGGTCAGTTCCCACGTGTTACGCCTCGCGCAGCACTTGCAAGCGGGCGACCTGGAAGCCTTTTTCACCGCGATGACGGCGGTTTTTGCCTCTATCCCTTACGACATTGAGACAAAGCAGCTTGCCCTGAGCTTGTCGAAGGGAGACGAAGCTTACTTTCATACCATCTTTTACCTGGCGATGTCGGCCACGGGCGGGTTGGCGCGGAGCAGTCTCCTCACCGCTCGCGGGCGCATAGATTTAGTGATGAACTTGCCGGACCACATCTATATCTTTGAATTCAAGTGCAACCAGAGCGTAGAGTTGGCCTTGCGACAGATACGCGCGCAAGGCTATGCCGAACCTTATCATGGACTGGGTAAACCTATTACGTTGGTCGGCGTCAATTTCAGCACCGAACTGCGTAATGTAGCGGAATGGGCAGCAGAGCCGGACGCTTAATCCGCATGGATAGCCTGGTGGCGGCCCTAGATGGTGTGCCGCTCCAACCGGCGCTGACCTGGGTGGGGCGGACGGGCAAGCAGCTTTGGCAAGCAGGCCGCCGCACTGATCGAAAAGTGGAACCAGAAACTGAGCGAGATGGGCGTCCAGTTGAAAGAGGCGCGGCATGTAGGCTTGGGCACTTGGGTTTTAGCTGTGCCCTTCACTGGCACTGTGAAGCTGGATACATCTCTAATTTTGCCAGATCGAGGATGGCCCCGACTTGGATGAGAAAGTCTATCCCGATGATACCATCTATGTCGAAACCGTAATCCATCGCCCCAACTTCAATTTGAAAATTATTGACCTGAAGCTTGCCTACTGCGAGACTATCCACTCGCTTGGTGAAAACAAACTCTGTGCCACCAACACCACGGATCCGTTGAACTCGATCATCTGGTTCATACATCAAACCAATCGTCAATACTCTGTCCGTCGAAAAAATGGCCCCGGCAGAGCCCGTATCGAGTAGAACATTTCTGAACGACAGTTGTTGCCCTTGATAGGTAAGCGACGCCGTGACGTATGGTAAACCGTCCCGCAGATGTATTTTCATTGCGCCCCCCGGATGCCTAGCCATCTCCGTTCAGTGACGTCTAGCGTCTCACGGCTCGTGTGAAAAATGTACAATTCGCGTTCTGGAGCTTCGTGGTGGAGTTGTTGATAATTTTTGAGCGCAGTGGCCGAGTCGGAAAATGTGCCAATAACTGCCAATTGTTCCAAAATGCGTTTGCTGGCCTCGGAATGCGCTTTGATGGCTTCAACTAGAAGCCATTGTTGGGGATAGTGGGTGCGGATTTCTTGCCACTTCATCTGAGTTCTCCTCCAAACAATTACAGGCAGACTATACAGATTATACACGATTTTCCGCTTGAAAGCAGGTCGGTTTTGAGTCGCTCCCCGTCAACATACACAGCGCGGCTACAGCAATTCCAAATTTGAGATGTCATTGCAAGCCCCGGACGCTTTTTCCGGGGCGACGCATAGCCTATTTTCGTCTCACGCCGGACGAGTGGGCCAAAGAAGTAGCCACGGTCAAGGCATGGAACGCCAGCCATGCCTGAGGTCGTCTCGAACACGGGGCCGTTGATTGCGCTGGCGAGTGGCGGATTTATTCTTGATTGACGAGCGCACGGCGCGAAGAAAATCCGCTACCCTAGAATTGACGACAATCGGCACATTGGGCGTGTTGTTGATGGCAAAAGACCAGGGATTGATATCTGCCATTGAACCTCTTCTCGCTGATTTGCGCCGTGTCGGTTTCCACATGAGTGAAGAACTCTACGATCGGGTGCTCCAGAGCGCTGGTGAGGGAGAATGAATAGCGGTGATCCTATTTCTCCTCGCGGCGGCGCTACCATTTCTTCACCCACGGTTCGTATAGTTCGTGGTCGTCGCCCATGACCGAGCGGTACAGCGCGTTGGCGGCCGCGCTAAAGCCGCCGACAAAGGCTGTGGTGGCGCCCATGCGCTTCAAGCGTCGTAGGGCCTCGGTCATGACCGCTTTGCCGAGGCCGCGTTGCCGGTGGGCCGGTACGGTCGCCACCGGTTCGAAATAGGCGCTGCGGGTCACGTCATCAAACCAGACGGTGCAGAACGCGGCGATGGCGCCATCGGGCGCGACGGCCACAATGTCCAGGTCGCGGCGGTAGAGCGGGGCGGTCTGGATGTTGTGGTACCAGGTGGGATCGTCCCGGTTCTCTACGGCGGCCTTGATGTCCCCGTCGTGAAAGCCCAGGCCCGAGGCGTAGCAGCGCTCCAGGAGCTCGAGGCCATCCCCCAGGGCGCGGACCGTGTAGCCCGGCGCCAGCGGCACGTCGGGGATGGGCGCATCCAACAGGCGTCGCCATTGGTGTTCGGGTCCGTCGTGCCGGGTGTAGCCGCGCGCGGTCAGGATACCCTGTCGCAGCGCATCCTGCGCGGGCGCCCAGGCCATCAGCTTGTGCGACCCGTCGGGCTTGACCGCGGGCAGGCGTTCCTCCGCTACGGCCAGCATCTCCTCTTCGAGCGCGCGGGTGCGCCATTCGGGATGCACGCACAGGTGCGCCTCGCCGGGTCCGCCGTCGGGCATCAGAAAGGCGATAAGCTGACCCTCGGACGCCCACAGATAGGCTATTTCATCCAGGCCCACGTTGACACAGTTCAGGCACACGTGCCAGCGCGCGTAATCGAGCCGCGCCACGTGCCAGCTCTGCTCGCGCCGGTCGTTGAGCATGAACACCCGGCGCAGAAACGCGCGCATGCGCCAGAAATCGTCTTCGGTTTGGTAGGGACGGAACGTCGGTTTCTCGGTCATTGCCTCTCTCCTTACAACGGCCAGATTTTACCCTTGGCCTCTTTTCTTCAACCAGCGCCAGAGGCCCACCCCGACGCCGATCACCAGCGACACAAAACTGGCGCCGATCAAAACCCACTTGAGCAGCGTAAAAACCGGCGCCAACGTGTCGACCAGCGGCGTTTGATCGGGATAGCGCCCCATGACGATGGCGGCGGATATGTTCTCCAGGAAATCAAAGGCCGCGCCCAGTATGGGGGCCAGATTCAGCCGCCGCCACCGGCTGTCGGCGCGAAACGCCTGCCGATAGACCCAACTGGTCGCCGTGACCAGAAACACGGTGTATACCAGCGGCCATATCACGTCGAACGTAAACCGCGTCCGGATGTAGGCGGCTCGCCCCGCTGGCCCATATTCCTCAGCCCAACGGTATAGGTCCTCTGACGAGTAGAACAGAGACGTATCCGGCCCGCCGGCGTCCCCCGTCTCCGCCTCGGCCCGGGACGCCTGGCTCGGGAGCACCAACGCGGAAAATAACAGGAAGACGATCAGCGCCAACAAGGTGACCCAACCCGTTGAGATTTTGTTCAACCAGTCTGACACTCGGTTTATCATATTTCTCCCGACCAGAGGTAGCGGCAAAAGAATGCGGGCAGGTCAAAGCAGCCTTGGGAGCCCGCCCGGTTCGTGAGGTCAACAGGGATATTTTACACCATCTCATACTTTGCGCAAACCGGTCCGCCCGGTTGACCTGGACCGTATAGCCCGGTCGGGCGCGTAACGTCTGGATGAGGTCGATCAGGTAGGGTGGGGGCAGGTCAGGCGACAGTAGGCCTGGTGGCTCTCTCATTGCTGGATCACCTTTTGTGTGATAAAATTTCCTCGAAAAATCCTGGCATCTCCCACTATGGCGCTATGGACCTGTACCCGGTTGACCACCCAGCCGGTCAACAAGGATTCACTAGACCTTGCGTGGCCGGACCAAATCCTGAGGGAACAATATGAACCTGCAAGAGCTGCATCGGCGTATCGAACGTTGGGAGGATCTGCATACAGAGTTCAAGCAGCAATTGCCCAGGCCCGTTGATTTGGCCAGAGCGATGATTGCTTTTGCCAACGTTGAGCAGTTCTTTGAGCAAAGCCGGGGGCAAACCTGGCATTCGCTGGGTCTCGGCTTTGAGCGCGCGCATGCTGGCCCGTGTCCAGCAGGTCACCGGCAAACGCCCCACGCTCAAGCTAGAGGGGAATGAATTTGTCGTCGCGTTGCCAAGGCGCAAGCGCGGTGAGTAAAAGACCCTAAAAGACCTCCGAGGTTTATAAACCTCGGAGGTCTGAACGCTCTGAAGCTGATTCAAAGTCTTGGGTCACGGACCGGCCGAGGCGCGTGAGGTGGGAAAGGAGCGACGAGATGTGGATGTACAAGTTCTTGGGGGTGGTTCTCGCCCTGAGCGTGTTGGTGACAGGTGGCCTGCATAGCCTCGACGGGCAAGCTGTGTCTTTGGACCGCGTTGACCTGGGTCAGACCCCAGCGTTGGATGGCCTTACGGTTGCGGGTCCTAGGACGGGACGCGTCCACGCAACCCGGCCGCAGGCCGTCCAGGCGCCGCAGCTCAAGTGGCAACACGGCGGCTGTTACGCCTCTTGGTGTGAGACCGGCTGGTACGCGTCCCCCGCCGTGGCCGACCTGGACGGCGATGGGACGATGGAAGTGGTGGGCGGCGCCTACACGATCTTTATCCTGAATGGGGAGGATGGCTCTGTCCAGCGGAGCGTCGATACACCCGGCAGTCGCGTCTGGCCGGGCGTGGTCGTCGCCGACCTGGACGGTGACGCTGACCTGGAAATCGTCACCGCTCAGGGCGGTGGCTATGTGAACGTCCTCGATCACACGGGCGACGTGGTCTGGTCACAGCAGCCCGCCAGCGACGAACTGCGTTCCCTGGCCGTTGCCGACCTGGACGGGGACGGCGATATGGAGATCGTCGTCGGGCAGGCGCGCCTGGATAGGACCAACGTCTGGGTGCTGGAACACGACGGCAGCGTGCGCCCCGGCTGGCCCAGGTTGGGGGACGGTGAGGGCTCTGCGGCGGGTCTGTACAACGACAACATTGGACTGGGCGACCTGGACGGCGACGGTGTCCTTGAACTGCTCGTCCCCTCGGATGTCATCACCCTCTGTGCCTACGAGCCCGATGGCACGCACCTTATGACGCACGAGATGTACCACGATCACCCGGACCACGACATGGACCATTGGGGAGAGGTGCCGGCCTATGTCGATCTGGAATACGAGACGCGCGGTTGGGGGCCATGCTACACCGAGTCCACCGCCCGGGCCAACTTTGCCAACGGGCCGGCCAATGTGGTGGACGTGAACCGCGACGGCGTCAACGAAGTAGTCGTCATTGGGGACGTGCACGATTGTCACACCTCCCCTTACACTGACTTGTACAATGGGCCGTATATCTTTGATGCCGACCGTAGCCGTTTCAACGCCGGTGGATTCGATTGGACGACCCTGCCGGTGGACACGGGCGCGCCGGTGATCCAGGATTACAGCGTCATCGAGAACGTGCAGCCCAACCCCGTGACGGTGGACCTGGACGGTGACGGCAACCTGGAAATTCTCTACCCGTCGTATGATGGTCGCATGCACGCCTTTTGGCTCGACAAGACCGAGCACCACAACTGGCCTTATGCTGTCTATACCGGCGGCGTGTATCGCTTTGCGTCCGAGCCGGCCGTGGCCGACCTGGACAACGATGGTCACGCCGAGGTCATCTTTGCCTCGTGGGTGCAAAAAGGGACGGATCAGACCGGCAAGCTGCATATCCTGGATGACCAGGGCAACGTGTTACACGAGGTGGATTTGCCCGCCCCCTATGGCAGCGCTGACTGGAACGGCGCGCTGGCCGCGCCCACGCTGGCGGATATCGACGCCGACGCTGACCTGGAAGTGGTGCTCAACAGCGCGCATTCTGGTTTCGTGGCCTATGACCTGCCCGGCACGGCCAACGCGCGGGTGCTCTGGGGCACGGGGCGCGGCAACGAGCAGCGCACGGGTTCGATCTTGCACTTGCAAGGCTCGCTTGACTTGTCGTGGGCGAGCGTGCGTCCCCTTCAGCCTGGTCCCGGCGACGCGCTGACGTACACCATCCGCCTGGAGAACCCTGGCCCGACCTTGCCATCGGTCCGGGTGACCAGCACCTTGCCGGCCGCGGTCGTCTACTTGGGGAACCTGTGGGCGTCGTCAGGGAGTTACAGCGAGACGGGTGGAGTGATCGTCTGGACAGGAGCGGTGATGGCGGCCGTACCCGTCACGATCACCTACGGCGCTACCGTCGATGCGGGCATCAGCGGCCCTACCCCCATTGTCAACCCGGTGCGGATAGACGATGGCCTGGGCAACGTGTGGGACCGCACGGTCACCGTCGTCGTCAATGGCTACCCGACTTTTTTGCCAGCAATTTGGAGAGACTGAGCCCCAATCTCGGAGCGACTGTGGAGATTGCGTCGCCCCGGGAAAAGCGTCCGGGGCTCGCAATGACAGCTCAAATTGGGAATTGCTGCTCCACAGCAGCGGTGTGCCGGCACCGGCTATGTGGATTCAAGGGGAAGGGGGATCAGCCTTTTCTGGCTCTACTGTACATCGCGGCGCCTAAAAAGCCCAGCGCCAGACCGATGACTGAAAAGCTGTGGGAGAGAAAGCTCAACAAGAGCGTCGCGTTAATGATGTTGAGGACCATTAGCAGCGGGATCAAAAAGCCGGCCGTTACCAGGATGCCCCCAACGATGATGAGCTTTAAAGGGTTTGTCATGTGCACACCACTCTCCGGATATGGCCAATAAATCTCAAGGTTGGCTCCTCTGAAAAAAAGCTTGATCTGCCACAGAGGCACAGAGGACTCGGAGAAAAATCAAAATGCAGATCGAAAATTTTTAGTAAACGACCGCATAGAATCATTTTTTCTCAGGTCAAAATTAAATTCTCTGTGCTCTCTGGCAAAATTCTCGGTTCTTTCAGTAGAGCCAAGGTTAGCACTCGGGTGACCGGCGCTATTGGCGTTTGTCATCATAGAGCCAGCAGGTTACATATTGGCCTGGCTTGGGTTGAAAATCCGGCGGTTCCTTTACCTCACAGAGTCCTTGGATTCTTTTAGGGCAGCGGGGGTGAAAGCGACAACCTGTAGGAGGATTGACCAGGCTGGGCGGCTCACCGGGTGGTACGTCCCGCAGGTGGGTTGCATTGTCCGCGTCGGGGTCTGATGTCGCCGCCAGCAGCGCATGGGTGTAAGGATGGCGAGGGCTGCGAATCAGATCATCGATCTGGGATTTCTCGATCGCCTGGCCGGCATACATCACAAAGATGCGCTCAGAAAAGTAGCGCACGGTAGAGAGGTCGTGGGTGATATAGATCACCGCCAGATTGTGAGACTCTTGCAAATTCCGCAGCAGCTTGAGAATCTCTACCCGGACCGAGGCGTCGAGCATGGAGACCGGCTCGTCCGCGACGATCAGTTTAGGCTCCAGGAGCATCGCCCGGCTGATCACGATCCGTTGTTGCTGTCCACCGCTCAGCATGTGCGGGAATTTGGGCAGAAATTCCTCGACCGGCGTCATCTTGACCTCTGTTAGCACTTTGTGGATGCGCTGTTGGCGTTCCGCTTTGGATTTCACCCCGTTGATGATCAGAGGCTCCTCCAGGATACGTCCGACGGTCATAAAGGGGGCCAATGCGCCGTAGGGGTCCTGCTGCACGAAACCGATCTGTGAACGATATTCCCGCAGCGCTGCTCCGCTTTGCTTGGCAAGCCGGAGCCCATTAAAGGTGACGCTGCCCTCGGTGGGGGTATTCAGCCCCAAGATCGTCTTCATCAGGCTGGTCTTGCCGCAGCCGCTTTCGCCCACGATAGCGATGGTTTCGCCAGAGTGCAGATCAAAAGTGATGCCATCGACAGCCCGTACATACCCGGCGTGCGCAAACCCAAAACGTCGCAGTTCGAACCAGACCCGTAGGTCCTTGATTGATAACAATGCATGATTAGATGTCATACTTTTTTCCATTGCCAATACCTCGTCCTGGCCTTTTGCATGCTCTTGAATGGACATCATCGCTTGGCGCCCGCTCACGGATACAACCAACATTTGACCCGGCGTCCGTCCTGTTCGACGAACGGCGGTTCTTTTTCGCAGCGATCAAAGCTAGAGGGGCAGCGTAGCCTAAAGCGGCAGCCGGTTGGGGGATCGAGCAAGCTCGGTGGTTGTCCGGTGATAAAGTCGGGTTCCTGATCGCCGCGCAGACGCGGCACACTGTCCATGAGCTTTTGCGAATAGGGATGGAGCGGGCGATCAAAGAAATGATGCGCGTCGCTGGTTTCTACAATCTGCCCGGCATACATCACGGCGACATTGTTTGCCAGTTCGCTCGAGGTGGCAATGTCGTGGGTGATGAGAATGTAACTGACGCCCAGGTTGGTCTTGATCTGCTTGAGGACGTTAAAGATGTTCGCCTGGGTCAACACGTCCAGCGCCGACGTCGGCTCGTCGAGCACAATGAGATCCGGCGAGGTGACCAACGCCATAGCGATGGCTACCCGCTGGCGCATCCCACCGCTCAGTTCAAAGGCGTAGCGGTGTAAAAAGTCCAGGGGCACTCCCACGTGCTGAAACATCTTGCTGGCCTGGGCGAGCGCCTGCTCTTTGCCCATCCCGTGGTGAATGATAGAGGGTTCTGCTACTTGATCGCCTACTTTTAACACCGGGTTTAGGGCATTCATAGCCGCCTGAGGCACCATAGACATGCGCAGCCACCGCACTTGCTGCCGGTACTGCTCGTCGTCTAGCTTCATGACGTCCGTTCCATCCAGATAGACCTCACCGCTGTACGTATGCACGTTGCGGGGCAATAGACGTAGAATCGCTTTGGCCAATGAGGTCTTGCCACATCCCGACTCGCCCAAGACGACGACGGCCTGGTTATAGTCAAGCTGGAAATCCACATTGTCCACGGCGTGCACCACGCCCCTGGTCGTGCGAAAGTGCAGGACCAGGTTCTTTACGTCGAGTAATCGTTCCTTTTCAGCCATGGTTTATATCTCTCTCAGACGGGGGTTAAAGATGCGGTCCAGTGCAAATCCCACCATCGCAAAGGCCAGGCCGGTGATCATCAGTAGCACGGCCGGTTGCAACACCCAATAATACTGTGCGTTGTACAGTGCGCCGTTAGAGCGCGCATCGTCGATCAGTTTGCCCCAGGTGGGAAGGACCGGATCACCCAGCCCCAGCAGGGCCAGCGAGGCCTCCAGGAAGACAAAAGAGGGAATCGCGCTCACCAACCCGGGAATCAGCACCGGGATGATGCGGGGCACCAGGTAAAAGATGATAATGCGCCAGTTGCTGGCTCCATAGGCCTGCGCAGCCTCGATGTAGGGCGATTCCTTGACTTGCAAAAAGATGGCCCGGTAACTTTTGATCGCGCCCCCAAAGATGCTCAAGAGGATGATCCAGCCCAGGACCACCCAGATACTACGCGATATAAAGGTGCCGATCATGATGAGGATGGGCAGCAGGGGCAGGACCATGTTGATCTCGGTGATGCGTTGGATCAAGCCGTCTACCACGCCCCCGAACCAAACGCCCACGGCGGCGATAATCATCGTGGTGATGGTGGTGCCCAAGGCCGCCAGCAGTCCAAAGGAGAGCGCGATGGGCGCTCCCCAGAGCAGGGCCACAGTCAGGTCGCGCCGCCGGTGATCGGTGCCGGCCAGACCGTGTACCTGTCCGTACAGCACAAACTTGGCGTCCACTTTGGCGTCTTCTTCAAAGGTTATTGCCTCGACCAGCAATGTGTAGGTGCCCTTGACGGTAAGCGCTTCTTCCTGGTCGGGGGTGGCAAAGAGGCCGATGCTCGGCGTGACGCCGTCTAGCCGCCGCTTCAGACGGTCGTCTTGATCGATGCGATAAGTGTCCGCGTATCGGGCAGTGATCTCGCCCAACCGGATCTTTCGCCCGTCGGGCGTGATCCACGACAGGGAGACGTGGGGGGGGCGCTCATCATACTGTGTGGTGAAAAAGACGTTCATCGATTGCGGAAAGCCGTCATAGGGATAGTCAAAGGTGTATTCCATGGTCACGTCGTACATATTTTCCGAGATGACCGACCGGCTTTTGGTCACAGCCTCGTCGTCGACGTTGAGCACGATGGTCTCGGGCATCTTTTTCCGGCTAAATAGATTGGTCCACGCCGGCGGTACGGTGCGCGGGGTTTCGCCCCACACTTCTTCTCCGCCGCGCCAGAGACGGATGCCCTCACTATAGGGGATGGTGATAACGGTATAGATCGCTATGCCGATCAGAATGGCAATCATTGTCAACCCAATGATCGCCGAGGGGTACTGGCGAATTTGCCTGATGGTCTGGTTTAGCCATTTCATTTGTGTGCTCCTCCACTGCCCACGCGCACTCGGGGATCTACCAGGGCATAGATAAAGTCCAGAAAGAACACTGTAAGCGCCAGTAGATAAGCATAGATGACGGTGGAACCGACGATCACCGGCGAATCAAAGAGGCCGATGGCCTGAAACAGCAATCGCCCCAGCCCGGGCCAGGTGAACACAGTCTCCAGGATAATGGCGCCTTGCCAGAGCGTGATCAGCATCAGTGCAAAGCTGGTGATGATATTGGGCAGCGTTGGACGCAGGATATAGCGCCGCTCGATCTCTCGATCCGACAGCCCCTTGGCCCGCGCCAGTTCCACATAATCCTCCATAGAAAAGATCAGGAAAAAGGTGCGCCAGCCATAGACGCTGGCAAAAAAGCCGCTAATCAGCCAGGCGATCACCGGCAGGACAAGATGGCGTCCCATACTGAGCAATCGGGGCCCCAAATCCTCGGGCGGCGGCGCTGCTACCATACCACCAAAGGGGAACCAGCCCAGCACTGCGGCAAAGATGAGGATCAAGAAAATGCCATAGAACCAGGCGGGAGCTGAGGAGATGGGTGAGAGGGCGATCGTTGCTTTGTCCAACACACTTCCATAATTCCGGGAAAGCGTGAGCGCAAAAAAGAGCCCGAGAAAAAACAGCAGCAAGTTTGACGTCGTCATCAACAGCAACGTCGGCGGCAGTCGCTCCAGGATAATGTTGCGCACCAGTCGAGAGCCGCTGTCGCTGGAAATAAACTGCGCCCGTCCCAGGTTGAGGGTCAGCGCGCGCCACAGGAATCGGAAACTGCGGATCAGAAAGGGCTGATCCAGACCCAGGCGCCTGGTTTCTATGCCCACGAGCTCATCGATCATCTCGAGGCGCTCCTCCGTCGGCAGTTTTCTGAGTTCAGGGTCCATACTGACCTGGATGGAGACCCGTTCACGGATCTGACCGGTGAGTATCTGGTCCACGTAACCGCCCATATTGGCGATCAGAATGGTCAAATAGACGCCAAATACCACCGCAATAAAAAGCGCTCCCAACTTGAGAGTTGTAAAACGCGCAAGTTTGAGGATCATATTGGGGGAAGAAGGTCTCTTTTGCGCCGGTGGGTCAATGTCAGTTTGTACAGCGGGCGAGCGATGCTCGCCTGGGGGATTTTCAGACATAATTGCGATTCTCGCTTTCTGCTACAGCGCTTTTGTATGTAGTGAGCGTCGTCGAACCAACGGATGTAAACCGGGGGCGAGCAGATGCTCGCCCCCGGCAGAGTACATCTATGTCAGCGCTAAGGTGCAGTCACAAAGTTGAGGGAATCGGTGCTCGGTACGGCCACGCGCTCGGACACGACCACGACCTCTAGCATGTTGGAACCAGCTTCCAGGTCAGCGGTCACATCCGCGTCGAGCACGACCTCCCACAGCCCGTCCTCAATCGCCGTTGCCTGACCGACAAAAGCCACCGCGCCGGTGGCGTCAAAGACCAGATACTTGACGTTGCTGATGTCGTCGATGGCATAAGGCGCACCACCAAAGGTGACAAAGACGTCATAGACCGCCTCTTCGCCGATGGTCACACGGCCGGGGCCGTCCAACTCTACCTCGGCGATGGGCGCCTCGGCAAAGCCTAGCCAGCGGTCGGCCATATCGGGATAGTCCCGGTAGCGCTGCAGCACGACTGTGCCCTCGACGGGGAAGGCGCGCTCCAGGTAGAAAGGCCCGGTGCCGATCCAAAGGTGACCGCGACGGCGGAACCACTCGGCGAGATTCTCAAAGCGGGCCTGCGCCTCATCGGCCGTCATGTACTGGCTCAACGTCGCTTCATAGGGCATGGCTCCTTCTTCCAGCGCCACGTCCAACTGTGTCTTTAGCACTGCGATGGTGGGGCCGGCGATATAGCTGAGCCACTCGACTTCGTTGGCCTTGGCCTTGGCGGAGGTAAAGGCGGCTTCCATGTTTGCTTCGGCCATCAGGCCCAACGCCACTGTGTGCCAGGCGCCTTGTCCCTGAGTATAGTAGGGGAACCAACTGGTGACGCTTTGCTCGGCGTCCAGCGCATAGTAGTTGCTGTAGGTCTCGATGACCAGCGGGTCCTCGGAGACGATGCGCACGCCGCGGAAGGATGACATGAAGGAATTGTAAGCGGGCACCATGGACTCGTCGTACACGGGGCTGGCTTCCTGGGCGCGATCGAATTGGAGGATCATGAACATGAGCACGTCGGCGAGGGAAAAGGCGCTGCCGTCGTGCCATGTGACGGTGTCATAGAGATCGTCGGGAAAGTAGACGGTGCTCTTGCGTTCCACGGTCTCGGTCTGAGTGTAGACCTCACCGGCGGTGAGGAAGCGCTGCTCCTCGGCGTCCCAGCCGGCCCAGGCATCGTCGGGCACGACGATCTCATCGGCGAACTGGAGGTCAACCCAATCGAGGGTCGCAAAGATCGGGAGCCCCTCCTGGGCGACGACCTCGGCGCGCTCAAAGCGGCGCGGCAGCCACAGGCCGGTGTAGGGGTCGGGCACATAGCCCATCTCGCCCGTGGCGCGGATCAGCATCATGTCATAGATCCAGTTACTGCCGTTGAGGGGGTTCCAAGGCTCGGTTAGAATGCTGGGCATGGCGATGTTGATCGAACCACCAACCTGTCCTTCGCGCTGGATGGTCGTCGGCCACAGCCAGGCGCCGCTGACGCCGCCGTACAGGTCGGCGGCAACCGAGATTTCTTTTCGCTTGGGGGTGATGGAGGCGCGGTCGGCCAGCCAGATGCGGACCGAGTCTTCCATCGCCCACTCGAGCGCCTGCGCCATCATTTCGGTGCGCTCTTGGATATTGGAAAAGTCGCTGTTCTCCAAGCGCTCGGCGAGTTCGTAGAATTCGGGCGTGTTCTCGTAGGCTTGCCACAGCGGGAAGCCCAGGCCCCTATCGGTGTAAAAGAAAGCAAAGTTATCGGCCAACTGGCGGGGCACCACGGTGGTGATCCAGCCGCCGGTGTAGACGTGGAACAGCCCATCCTCGGGGTTGCCCTGGATCCAGATGGGGGAGGCTTCGGCGGAGGTGCGGTAATCGCGGGTGACGGTAAAGCCAATGTCCTCTAGCTGGTTGCTGACATAGTCGCCAATGTCCCGGCGCTCATCCTCGGTGCGGATGAGGACGATGATCTCGACCGGCTCGCCCTCGTACTGCCAGAGGCCGCCCTCCATGGTCGCGCCCAGCGCTTCCATCTCTTCAGCGATGATGGACTCGGCCAGGTCCTTGTTGTAAGCATACTTTAACTCGAGGGCGCGCGCCGTATCGGCCAGCGTGGCATAGTCGTTGGAGGCATTGTTGAAAGGCAGCCAGCGCGGCGCGCCCAACCCGCCCATGATCTCCTCGGTGATGTAGCTGCGGTCGATGAGCCAGTTCATGGCCTCACGGACGCGCGGCACGGCAAAGGGGTTCAGCTTGCCGGTGCCTTCAAAGACCGGGCCGGAGGGGTTGAAGGTCAGCTCGTTATAGGAGCCGAAGGAACGATAGGAATCGAGGTTCGGGGAATCAAAGACTGCCGCGGCGACCTCTGGGTTGGAGACAGAGAAGGCATAGACGTCAATCTCGCCCACTTCGAGGCGCGTGACGGCCTGGTCGGCGGAAGGCTCTTCGATCACAATGATGGTATCCACCAGAGCGCCCTTGCGGTCCGAGATGTCGGGTCCTGTTTCGACCTCTTCAATCACGGTCTCGACGACAGTCTCAACGACGGTCTCGGTGACAGTCTCGACGATGGTCTCTTTCTCGACAACCGTTTCGATGACGGTCTCGACGACGGTCTCTTTTTCTGTGATGACGCGGGTGACCTCGACCTCAACGGTCTCTTTTTCTGC
>DAOTUB010000379.1:0-8088 GCA_034437455.1 Anaerolineae bacterium
ACGTGGTCAGGGTTTCTAGGTTTCGTTTTGTTGTTCATGTCCTTAACTATAGCGCAAGTTCTCATTATAGCCCAGGTTGATCGGGTTGAATTGGTAAGGTTCAGAGCTGCTTAAGTTATGACGGATGGACGTGGGGATGGCCCGAGTCATCTAGCGCCAAAGAGGTATATGCGCCCACCCATCCCTCGCTATCCACGGTCTCGACGCGCCAGGCTGCTCCATCGTACCGGGCATACTTCAAATCGCCGTTACCGCAGTCCTGGTAGCTGACGTGGGGCCGATCGGACTCGTCCAGCGCCAACGAAGTATACATACCCACGTACCCACCGCTGTCCACCGTTTCGAGTTGCCAGGCCATCCCGTCGTGCTGGGCGTATATGAGGTCGCTGCTGGCATAATCAAAGTAGCTCACTCGAGGCCGGCCCGACCCGTCCAGCGCCAGCGAGGGATATCCACCCACATCTCCGGCATCGTCCACCGTTTCAATCTGCCAGACCATCTCATCGCGCCAGGCGTACTTGAGACTCCAGTAATCCCAATCAAAGTAGCTGATGTGAGGCTGCCCGGCTTCGTCCAGTGCCAGCGAGGAATACGCACCTACCGAACCTGTGCCATCCACCACCGAGATCTGCCAGCCTGACCCATCGCGCCAGGCATATTTCAGGTCATGATCCATGTTGTCGTAGTAGCTGACGTGGGGCCAGTTGTCCCCATCCAGTGCCAGTGAAGCATGCCCGTTGTTTGCCACCGTGGCACTGTCTATAACCTCGGTCTGCCATTCTGCTCCATCATACCGGGCATACCTGAGATCGCCGCTGCTCGCATCAAAGTAGCTGATGCAAGGTCGCCCCAATCCACTCAGCGCCAGCGAGGTGTCGAAGCTGATCCACCACTGACTGTCCACCGTCTCGATCCGCCAGGTCGTTTCATCGTGCCAGGCGTACTTCAGATCACCGTGGGCGGTATCGAGGTAACTGATGTGAGCGCGTCCCGCTCCGTCCAGCGCCAGTGAGGTCTCCCTACCCACCCCTCCCTCGCTGTCCACGGTCTCGATCCGCCAGACTGTTCCGTCGCGCCAGGCGTATTTCAGATCACCATGGGTGCCGTCGTAATAACTGATGTGCGGTCGACCCGATCCGTCCAACGCCAGCGAGGTATCCCAACCTACAATCCCGGCACTGTCTACCGTCTCGATATGCCAGACTGTCCCATCGTGCCAGGCATACTTCAGATCCTCGTTGGCCTCGTCGTAGTAGCTAATGTGAGGCCGGCCGGCCCCATCCAGCGCCAGCGAGGTATACTTGCCTACTTTGGATGACTCGTCCACCGTCTCATAGCGCCATTGTGCCCCGTCGTTCCGGGCATAGTACAGGTGATCGCCGCCGTAGGCAATGTGGGGGTGGCGCTCGCCGTCCAGTCGCAGGCTGCGGTCGGTCATCCACGAGAAATACCTGGGACAATCCACGCATTCAGTGTGCCAGTCGCCAGGGGATTGTTCAGCAGCGTTCAGCGTGTTCAGTGATTCAACAGTGCGGGCGATCGGGGTGGCGTCTGCCTGTGGTCCCGCTGCCTGGGTGGAGCCGGCTGCCATCGTTGGGGTGCTGCCCAACAGCGGCGCCAGGACAAGCAGCGCGATGAACGCCCTCATAGTCTTCATCTCGTGCCTCCCCTATTTTGTTGCTGCTGGCAGGCTTCGAGCCCGCCTTATCCTCTCTATTCCTCCGCTAATCCCCGTACCCGTGCGGATGTGTGCGATGCCACCGCCAGGCGTGCTCGACGATGGTTCGCAGATCGGGATACTGCGGTTCCCAGCCCAGTTCTCGCCGGATCTTTTCGCTGCTGGCGATAGTGGTGGCCGCGTCGCCAGGGCGGCGGGGGCCAACCTCGGCAGGGATCGGATGACCGGTCACCTCCCGGCAGGTCTCGACGACCTCCTTGACGGTGAACCCCTGCCCGTTGCCCAGATTATAGGCGCGACTGCCCTCGCCCAGCGCCTGCAGGGCCAGGATGTGAGCCTGGGCCAGGTCGATCACGTGGATGTAATCGCGCACGCAGGTGCCATCGCGGGTGGAATAGTCGTCGCCGTAGATGACGATCTTTTCGCGCTTTCCCAGCGCCACCTGCAACGTGATGGGGATGAGATGCGTCTCGGGGTCGTGATCCTCGCCCCGCTCGCCGGAGAGAGAGGCCCCTGCCGCGTTAAAGTAGCGCAGCGTCGCGTACCGGAAGCCGTGGATGCGATCCAGCCAGTGCAGCATGCGCTCCAGGATGCGCTTGGACTCGCCATACGGATTACTGGGAGTGATTCGTTCCTCCTCGTCAATCGGTATGCGCTCCGGCTCGTCAAAGAGACAGGCGCTGGAGGAGAGGATGAAGCGACGCACGCCGTGGGCGACGGCCTCTTGCAACAAATTCAGGCCATTGGTGACGTTGCCTCCCAGATACTTGAAGGGCTGTTCCATAGATTCGCCCGCCAGGCTGTAGGAGGCAAAGTGCATCACCGCCTCCACATCGTGGGTGTCGAACAGAGATTTAACGGTGGCCCGGTCGGCCAGGTCTCCCTCGACAAAGACGGCCTCGGGGTGAACGGCGGCCCGATGGCCATAGTATAGATTGTCAAAGACAACGACGGCGTCCCCTCGTTTCAGAAGCTCCTCGCTAACAATGCTACCGATATAACCCGCACCGCCAGTAACCAGAATATTCACAGTTTACCTCCTACCGATATACCAATCTATCAACACCACACTCCGCTCGTAGCCTACGTCGTGGAACGATTCCAGCGCGGCTCGCGGGATGTGGCAAAATACGCGCTCCTGCATCTGTTGTGGCGATCCCGACACCGCCTCCATCTCCGTCGCCGATACACCCATCCGCCGGGCAAAGACCTCGGCCGTCTGCATGCTCTGCCCTGGACTGAGCTGCTCGACCAACCAATCGCACCACGCTCGCAGATGTTCGTCGCCGACGAAAGGGAGCCAGTCCTGTGGCTCGGCCTCTCGCAGCGCCACAGCTACGCTGCCGTTGAGTCGCTGGTGATCTCGGCGATCCATCCAGACGCGCAGGACGTTGTGCAGAAACAGTCGTTCGCGCAGCGGCCCCCAGTCCTGCAGGAAATAGCGCCGAAAGATGTCGTCGAGCCAGATCTCATCCAGCAGCAGGTGGGCGATGTAGCCAGCGATGAACGCGGCCTGCGGCGGCGAGAGCGACTCGGCGCGAGCCAGCGATGGGTGGGCGTCGAACAGCAATTCGTAGGCCGGGCGCTCCGAGGTGCGTGGTATCGTATAAAAGTGCGATTCGTGACGGCCTTGTCCGCTCACAGTCTTTACGTCGGGCGCGGTGTTTCCCAGCAAGAAAGGACCGCGTTGCTGGATCAACAGGCGGAGGACGGCAGGTGAAAGATCATCTCCGCGCAGCATCTCTTCGGCCAGGACCAGGTGCATGACTGGAGTGGGCATCGTGCGATTATTGTACAACGGATGGGACGGCTTGACCAGTTCGAGACGCCAGAGTATAATCCGCCTGTGTGGCGCATCAACTAACCAAGTACAAATAGGAGGATGGCTGTGAAAGCACATGAAGTTGATTACCAGGTTTTCGGCGACGATCTTCAATTCGTGGAGATCGAACTGGATCCCGGCGAGACGGTAATCGCGGAAGCCGGGATGATGATGTACATGGAAGACGACATCGGCTTTGAGACCAAGATGGGAGACGGCTCCAAGCCAAAGGAGGGCTTCCTGGACAAAGTGGTGAGCGTCGGGAAGCGAGCGATCACCGGCGAATCGTTGTTTATGACGCACTTTTCCAACACGGGGGGCGCAGGGAAGCGACACGTGGCCTTTGGAGCTCCCTACCCAGGCAAGATCATCGCTATCGATCTGGACGAGGCGAACGGCGAACTGATCTGCCAGAAGGACTCTTTTCTGTGCGCCGCGCTGGGCACCGAGTTGAGCATTGCCTTCAATAAAAAGTTGGGGGCCGGGCTTTTTGGCGGCGAGGGGTTCATCCTCCAGCGGCTCCGAGGCGATGGCATGGTATTCATCCACGCAGGCGGCACCATCATAGAAAAGCGCCTCAACAACGAAAAGATCAAGGTGGATACCGGCTGCATCGTCGCGTTCGAGAGCACCATCAACTATGACATCCAGCGAGCGGGTAACTTGAAATCCATGATTTTCGGCGGCGAGGGTCTTTTCCTGGCCACCATGCAGGGAACAGGCCGCATCTGGCTCCAGTCGCTGCCGTTCTCTCGCCTGGCCGACCGCATCCTGGAGTTTGCTCCCTCGGCAGGCGGGCAGTCGGTGGGTGAAGGATCGCTCGTAAGCGGAGCGGTCAAGTTCTTGCAGCAGTAGCGCGTTTGCGAGAGCAAGGTCAAGACCTCCGAGAAAAAATCTCGGAGGTCTTTTCATCACGGCAGTATATGACTACTCACAAAGTAATTGTCGTCGGAGCGGGCGCGGCCGGTTTGATGGCCGCCGGGCAGGCCGCCGAGCAAGGGGCCGGAACGCTGCTTCTGGAAAAGATGGATCGTCCAGGACGCAAGCTGCGTATCACCGGCAAGGGGCGCTGCAACCTGACCAACGTCGCTCCGCTGGCCGAATCTATCGCCCACTTTGGATCGAATGGGCATTTTCTGCGCCCGGCTTTTTACCAGTTTTTCAACACCGAATTGTTGGCGTTTTTCAAAGCACTGGGGGTCCCGACGGTGACCGAGCGCGGGGGACGGGTCTTTCCGGTCAGCGACCAGGCCCAGGACGTGGTGGACGCGCTGGTGCGCTGGGTCGGCGAGCGCGGCGTGACGCTGCGGACGGGATCACCGGTGGAACGGCTGCCCGTCGAAGAAGAACAGGTGATCGGAGTCAAAGCCGCCGGGCGAGTCTACCACGCCGACGCTGTAATTATTGCCACAGGCGGGGCATCCTACCCCGCCACTGGCTCGACGGGGGATGGGTACCGGCTGGCTGAGTCGGTAGGGCATACCATCGCGCCGATCCGACCGGCGCTGGTTCCCCTGGAGACCGCGGGCGATGTTGCCCCCAGGTTGCAGGGCTTGAGCCTGCGCAACGTGACCGTCCAGGTCTGGATCGATGGGAGAAAAGAGGCCGAGGCGTTCGGTGAGATGCTCTTTACCCACTTTGGCGTCTCTGGCCCGATCATTCTCTCCCTGAGCAAGTTGATCGTGGACGCGCTGCGCCAGGGCCAGCGTGTGAGCCTTGCCATCGACCTCAAGCCCGCCCTCGATCACCCCAAGCTGGACGCGCGTCTCCTCCGCGACCTGGATGCGCACGGCAAGCGGCAGTTTCACACCCTGCTCAAGGGATTGCTCCCCAGTAAACTGATCCCCGTCTGCACAGACCTGACGGAAATCTCCCCGTACAAGATCGCGCACCAGATCACGGCCCAGGAACGCAAACGGCTGCGGGTCTGGCTGAAGGATTTCCGACTGGAGGTGACCGGGCACCGCTCCTTTGCAGAGGCGATCGTCACCGCCGGCGGGGTGGATACGAGAGAAGTGGATCCACACACGATGGCTTCACGTTTGGCGGAAGGTCTCTATTTCGCGGGCGAGGTGCTCGACGTAGACGCCGATACCGGCGGCTACAATTTACAAGCGGCGTTTTCTACCGGTTGGGTCGCCGGACGGTCTGCGGCGCAAGCAGCCTCTCGACTTCCCTGATCTTGACGCCCATCCTCTCCAGCAGCAGTCGTAGACTGTTCTCATTGCTCCCATCTGTTGCTTCATCATGGCTACCGCTGAATCGTGCAATCTTTTGACCATAATCGCCTCTCGTAAACATACAATTTTCTTGCACGTGAATGGAAGTTGTGATACACTGGTGACAATCGAGACAGCTTTGTGTTTTTGCCGGGCTCGAACGGATCCTGGCCGATGTGATCAGTCATTGTGGGGAAAGGAAAAATACACTATGATGAGAATAGAAGAGATAAAGACAGCCATCGCTCAGTTACCTATGCCGGAGTTGGTGGATTTTGGAGTATGGTACAAGGAGTTTGAGGCGCAGGTATGGGATAAACAGATTGAAGAGGATATCGAGGCAGGCAAGTTGGACAAATTGGCTGAAGAAGCTCTCGCTGATTTTGAAGCCCACCGCTGCAGCGAGCTATGAAGCACTTTACCACCCCACGGTTCTGGAAACAGTATGAGAAATTGCCAGCCGAGATCCGCCGGCTAGCAGACAAGAACTTTGACCTGCTGAAACAAAATCCCAAGCACCCATCCCTTCATTTCAAGCGAATTCGACGCTTTTGGTCAGTCCGAGTCGGTATTGAGTATCGCGCTCTGGCTGTTGATGGTCCAAAGGGACCTGTCTGGTTTTGGATAGGCCCGCACGCCGAATATGACAAGTTGCTCAAGGCAGGCTGAGAAGAGCGCACAATGGATCATAGCAATGGCGCTTTGCAAGCCCACAACGTCCACGGCGAAAAAGTTCAGGACTGGATAAAGTTCAATGCTATACCCTGGCGACAACCTTGTCAAGCCTCGCTTGTTCCCTGAACCCCACAGCCTTGCCTGTCGAATTGACAAGCAACGTCAATCCTCGCCACCGCGAACACCTCTCGCTCAAAGAACCAGCGGAAGGGCGGCCAATTGAACAGGATGTGACGGGCGACCCGAAATAGCCAACCCTCCCGCCGATTCTGCAGGGGAGAATCCAGCCACACCCGGCCGCGGAACCCCGCCCGCAGCAGCACCCGCCACAGGCTCAGCGCGCTCTGTTCGTTGACGTGCACGTCGAGGTTGGCCGGGATGATGGCGCGGGGGTTTTTGGGATAACGCGCCCGTTGGCCCATCAACATGCGCACCAACCGCACCAGCGGGTAAGCGTAGCGGTCGTACCAGACGTTGGGAGCGGTGTGGATAATGAGCTGACCATCCGGTCGCAGCACGCGCCGCGCCTCCGCCAGCGCCTGGTCCAATTCCCACGGGTGAAGGTGCTCAACCAGGTCGAACATTAACACGCGATCGAAGGAGGCAGCGGGAAAGGGCAACCATCTGGCATTGGCCAGATAGACGCCCGCTCTTTCCTGATCTGCATTCATCGAGGTCTGCGCCATCCGCACGGCGACCGGCGCATAGTCCACCCCGTAGGCCTGCGCGCCTAGCTCCGCGCAGTGACGCAGGATCTCCCCACGCCCGCAGGCGACGTCGAGCACCCGCATCCCAGGCGCGACCCCGGCGACCTCGAAAGCCTGTTTCAGGCGACGCGAGAGGTGCGCGCCTTCGCTGGCAATGTACGTCTCGTACCCCTCGCAGGCGCCCAAAAAGTAGGCCTCGTCGTACCGCTCGGGGCGAACCGATTGTTGGCTCCGCTCGTTTCCCAATTGCGCCTCTCAATACGCAAATCAATACTTTTAAAGCAAAAATTTTCGAGTTTATGTAATTCATTTGACGGCAGTCATAGGCCGTCGTTGTCCTCTTTCCTTTCGATTGAGGGGTTATGTAGTGGAGATCTGGCAATTGTCTAGTATCCACTTCAACCAGCTTTGGACAGTGGATGAACGCCTTCTCCGCGTTTCCTCAGATAGATGGATGTGAGACTCGATGATTTTTTCAATGTCAGCTCTCTCAATTTGATCGAGAGCAAACCTGTTCATGACCAATAAGTTGAAAGCAGCCCTGAATGTTGGTCTAGCTAACAATTGCGACATGAGCATCTCTGTTCTCTCAGAAAGCGATTCCAATTGTACAAATTCCTGTCCCAAGCGCGTCAAGACGAACTGGTGATCCTTGCGTTCGACGAAACCTAGATAGCGACCGGCGTTTGCGTAGTAATCACCTTGCCGCTCTGCGAACTCGAAAAATTCTGAAATCTGAGCCTTGTCATTAACTCCGGCTCCTATCAGCTTTACTGAATCCACCACTTTGTCCAAGTCATCCGCCTGTGGATATGGTACTCTTTTAGGAGTCGTCCAAAAACAACTTCGTACTTTTACAACTTAACTCCTGCGGATTTCAAGTGCGGATTTCAACCATCGGGTGTAAAATAGGGGAAAGCAAGCGCGAAGGAGAAATCCCATGCTCATTCCCGTCACAGGGTTACCCGATGATTTGGCCGAGTATCT
>DAOTUB010000380.1:0-4732 GCA_034437455.1 Anaerolineae bacterium
TGCGGGAAAGCGCCTTTATCCCTTATTCAGCGCCCGCGCCAGCAACTGGGCCAACGGTTTCTCTTTTTTATGATAGCGAGGCGAGCGCCTGCTCCAGGTCGGCCTCTAGATCCTCAATGTCTTCAATACCCGCCGAGTAGCGGACAAGTCCTGGCGGGATGCCGGCAGCCATCATCTCTTCCTCGGTACATTCAACGTGGCTGGTGACAGATGCCGGTCCAACGACTGTCTCTACTTGTCCCAAGTTGGCAGCAAGATAAGCGAATTGAAGACGAGGCAGAAACTGGCGAACGATTTCCATCCCCCCTTTGACGGTAAAGCTGAGAACACCGCCAAAGCCTCTCATCTGCCGTTTGGCAATTTCGTGGCCGGGATGATTCTCCAGGCCCGGGTAGAACACCTTTTCAATCCTCGGGTGCTTTTCCAACAAGCGCGCGATGGCCATGCCGTTTTCGTTCTGTCGCTCGACGCGAAGCCCCAAGGTCCGGATACTGTGAAGCAACTGCCCGGCCGTATGCGCCTGCATCGAGGGACCGGTGAGTTCGCGATGTCGGTAAACGGTCTCGACCCAATCGGCGCGCCCACAGATTAGACCACCCAGCACATGGTTATGTCCAGATAGATACTTGGTGGCGCTGTGGATGACCAGATCGGCACCTAGTGCAATGGGATTCTGGTTGATGGGTGTGGCAAAAGTGTTGTCCACAACGGTGACAGCACCCACCTCGTGTGCTGCCTGGATTAACCGTTGTAGGTCTAGTACTTTCAACATTGGATTCGTCGGGGACTCGAGGTATAAAAGGTCACACCCCTGCATAATAGCACTTTCGATCGCTTGGTGGTCGTCAGTTGAGCAAATGTGACACTCTATGCCGAAACGAGGCAAGATGTCGGTAAAGTGGAGAAAAGTCGCACCGTACGCATCTCGCACGGTGACTGCCCGGTCGCCCGGGCTGAGAAGGGCGAAAAGTGTCGTACTGATGGCCGCCATACCGGTCGCAAAGCTGGTCGCACGCTCTGCGCCCTCAAGCGCGGCAACTCTTTCCTCCAAGAAACGAGTGGTAGGGTTGGAATTGCGACTATAGATATCACCCTCGGCCTGCTTTAATGCCACTGCCCGCCACACGTCCAGGTTTGGGTAGGCAAAAGCAGAACTCTCTACCACGGGGGGCACAATCGCATGGGTCGTGGGGTCGGCTTGGTTCTTCAAGTGTACGGATCGCGTCGAAGGACCGGGATTGTGTTTCATAACAGTATACCTCCTAAAGATAAATAGTTGTCTTGTAAAACAAAGGGTAAACGTTCAGACCTCCGAGGTTTAGACCTTGATTCCTTTTGCAAACCTCGGAGGTCTTTTTCTTGAACGGTTACAATAAGGGAATATTTTCTCTCCGAGAAGCGTGCATGGGACCTCGCGCTAATCTGCAGCGTGTCACAAGCGCCTCATATTAGCGCACAGCCTGGCCGGCATGCAGCAATCGGAGGGCGCTCTTGACGAGTACAGCAACGCCAATGGGCAAAGCGGATTCATCAAGATCAAAGATCGGGCTGTGGAGAGGGCGCGGTTTGTCCAGATGCAGCTTGTCCTTATCCGCACTCGCCCGAACCCCCAAAAAGGCCATAGCCCCGGGGACTCGCTGGGTCATATAACTGAAATCTTCGCCGTACATCCGGGGCTTTGGCTCGAAAACCGCGTCCTGCCCCACGATCTCTGCCGGATGTTTGTCATCCGCAGCGGCATTCGCCATCACCTCGGCAATGGCAGGGTCATTATACATAGCCGGGCTGTAGCGCTCGATCGTCAGGCGGTAATCGCCGCCGTGAGATCGCGCGAGACTGAGCGCGCGTTCTAGCTCGCGGTGGAGTTGCTTTCGGACATCCTCGTCAAAGCTACGGATGTTCCCGCTGATGCGCGCCTCGTCCGGGATCACACCCGAGGCGTCACCGGCGTGGACGGACTCTATGACGACGATGGCCGGTTTCAGAGGGTCGATACGCAGCGCTCTGATGCTCTGAACGGCGTTAATCACCTGGGCCAGAATCGCGATCGGGCTGATCCCTGTGTGCGGAAAGGCGCTGTGACACCCCGAGCCGACGATGACGGCATCGAAAGAGTCCACAGCCGCCGTCACATAGCCGCTACGAACGCCAATCGTTCCCGCGGCAGCCTCACTGTCAACGTGCAGCGCGAGCACGGCGTCCAGCCCGTCCAACGCACCCTCCTCGATCATTCTGGGCGCTCCGCTCTTGCCCTCAGCGTCGTGCACTTCTTCGCAAGGCTGGAAAAGAAATCGTACCTCACCTGCTGGCCGATCATCAAGCCCGGCGAGCAGCTTTGCCACGCCCAAGAGCATCGCCACGTGGGCATCGTGGCCACAGGCGTGCATCACGCCTGGCGTCTGGGAGACGTATGGGACATCGTTGGCTTCCTGGATGGGTAGGGCATCCATATCGGCGCGGATGCCGATGGCGGGATGTCCTGCACCCAGGTGACCGACCACGCCGGTTCCGCCGATTCCTGTCTCGACGCGCAATCCCCAACCGCGCAGCGCATCGGCCACGAGCCGGGCGGTGCGCTGTTCCTCAAAGCCTAATTCTGGGTGCGCGTGGATATCACGGCGCCAGGCGACAAGTTGATCATAAAGCGCGCACGCATGCTCAAGAATCTCTGACACAAGAGCTAGTCCTCCCAGATTTCCGCTACCACCTTACCCACCACACGATCTGAGAAAAAGCAAGCGGTCAATTGCTGTGCATCTCCAACGGCCTGTAATGACGGCACGTCTTCCCTGCAACGCGCCTCGGCGTAGCGGCAGCGGGGATGGAATGGGCAGCCTGGTGGGGGGTTACGGGGGCTTGGAATCTCACCTTCCAGGATGATATGCCCTCTCTTGTCGCGCAACCGAGGATTAGGGATGGGAATGACGGACATTAGCGCTTCCGTGTAGGGATGTTTGGGGTGCGTAAAGAGCGTCCGCGTCTCGGCCAACTCGACCACTTTTCCCAGGTACATCACCGCCACACGGTCGGCGATAAAGTGAATCTCGTTCAGGTTGTGGGTGATGATGATATAGGTCAGCTCAAGCTGCTCGCGGAGCTGCTTGAGCAGGTTGAGCACGCCTGCTGCCACCGAGACGTCCAGCCCGGCAGTGGGCTCGTCCGCCACCAGGATGTCCGGTCGGAGCGCCAGCGCTCGCGCGATGCCGACGCGACGGGCCTGGCCTCCGGAGAGCTGGTGTGGGTACTTGTCGGCCTGTTCGGACGAGAGTCCCACCATCTCTAACAGTTCGTCGACCTTCTGATCAGCGTCTACCTGGAGGCCATGGATCCTAAAAGGTTCCAGGAGCAACGAGGAGACTTTCATGCGTGGGCTCAGGCTGGCGACGGGGTATTGGAAGATCATCTGCATATGCTTTCTCATCGGCCGGACCCTGGAATCGGGAAGAACCGTGATGTCTTGTCCTTCCACAACGACCTTGCCAGCGGTGGAATGCTCCAGGCGGAGGATAGTTCGCCCTAGCGTCGTCTTTCCCGAGCCCGATTCACCCACCAGCGCCAGTGTCTCGCCGCGTCGCACCTGGACGTCGACGCCGTCCACGGCTCGCACGACGCCGCCCCGCTGTCCCAGGATCTGTCCCAGCCCTCCCACGTGATCGTGGAAATGCGTGCACAGTCCCTCCGTCTCTACAATGATCTCCTCTGACATCGACCGCCTGCGGTGAGCTTGTCGAACCCGTATCTGATCCCCCTGAGCGCGCTCTGAGCGGGGCCCGTCTTCCGTGGCTGGCTCAACCTCGTCCCGTCTGAGCGGAGCGTTATCCCAAGCGGGCTGTGTGCCAGCAGGCTGTAAGGCGTGGCACAGCACCCGATGGCCTTCAAGTTCGATGTATTGAGGTTCGACGGTGTGACAGATCTCGCGAGCGTACTCGCAGCGTGCGGCGAACTTGCAGCCGGCTGGCAGATCCCTCAAACTGGGCACCCGTCCTGGGATGGTCCGCAACCATTCCCGCTCCACACTACGGGCAGGATGGGAGTGCAACAAGGCGCGGGTGTAGGGATGCTGGGGGTCCTCAAAGACGTCATAGACGCCGCCGGCCTCAACAATGTGCCCGGCGTACATCACGATGACCCGGTCGCACAGTTGCGCGACGACGCCCAAGTCGTGGGTGATATAGACGATCGCCGTCCCGAGTTCATCCCGCAGGCCACGGATCAGGTTGATGATCTGGGCCTCCAGTGTGACGTCTAGCGCGGACGTTGGCTCGTCGGCGACGAGTAATGCGGGGTTTGCCATAAGCGCGATGGCGATCATGATCCGCTGCCGCATGCCGCCCGAGAACTGGTGCGGGTACTCTTGGATTTGGCGCGCCGGGTCGGGAATGCCGACGCGATCCAGCATCTCTATGGCGTGCGCTCGCAGCGCTTTGCGGCTGATTGATTTTTCGTCGGATCGTTGGGCCTTGAGCGCATCTACCATCTGCTCCTCGACGCTAAAGACAGGGTTGAGGCTGGTCATCGCATCCTGGAAGATCATTGACATCTCTTTGCCCCGGAGCGCTCGCAGCGCTTTCTCATCAAGCTGGCAGAGGTCCTGACCCCGCAGCAGAATGCGCCCGCCACTGATCTCCCCGTTGGGCGGCAGCAGACGCATCAGGGCCGAGGCGACCGTGCTCTTTCCGCAGCCGGATTCGCCGACGATGCCGACGATCTCGCCCGCATCGACGCCAAAGCT
>DAOTUB010000381.1:0-3474 GCA_034437455.1 Anaerolineae bacterium
TGCTCGGCGGTTTTGATGAAGAGAACCTTTAGATCATCCGTGAATTCCATTTTCCCTCCCAGTCTGTTTGTTACTCTCGGATGTCATTATACTACATTTGGGAGGTTTTAAATTCTGGAATCACCCTAGCCAGATCAGAGAACTCAACAGCGCGCTGGCCAGGGCGATTCGCAACCCACTGTGCCTCCATCCCGCCCACCACCAGTATGATACCGGTCCCAACATCAAGTAAGGCAATGCTACAACAGCTCCAATAGCATAGGTAACCAACAAGATAGGACGTCGCCATTGCTCCAATCGCGCGCCTGGCAGGGTGAGATGGAAATGCAAAAGTAAAGGCGCGAGTGCGCCGGCCAGAACGCCAAACAGATGACCAGCCCAGATCAACCCCGCAGTAGACAGATTGCCGATTGCCAGCATTGCACTGCCCACCTGACTGAAAGCCCGAAAGAGTTGGACCTCTGTGTCCTGTCGGGCAATTCCCGGCATCAACGAACTCGCCACCCAGAAACTAGGAGCAACGATGAGAGGCGCGATTGCTTCTCCTTTCTCTATCAGGGATAGGGGGGCCAGCGTCACCAAGCGGATAAAGTGTCGCCCATTCCTCTCAAGAACCACACGAAGGGTATCACCGGGGCGCCAATGTGTTACGGGTAGGCGCCAGGCATCTATGGGATGTCCTTCGATCGTCAGGATCTGATCTCCCAGTTGGATACCGGCCTGCTCGGCTGGACCGCCGGGCAACAAGGATTTTACCCTAAAGCTGGCGTCCCAGGACATCCCATGCTCTGCCTGGAGCAATGCAAATATTGTAGCGTAAATGATCAGGAACAATGTCAGCGCCAGGCCCAGGATCTCTACCAGTCGCCACCAGGTCAACCCTAGTTGTCGGATCTTGAATCGAGACATAACTCCGTCGTGCGAGGTATCAATTTTAGCAACCGATCCAGGCTTGGGCCAGTGACCAAAGCTCGTCGTAGGGCGCTCTCAGCTCGTTGTCCAAGCAACTCGATCTGGAGCAGCATATAGTACCTGGTTCCTAGATCGTATCTTCTCAATAACTTGGGGTGAATCTGTTCGTAGTGCGCACTTCAGTGCGCTTTTAGGGGCGCTGAAGCGCCTACTACGAACAAGCCCCCGGTTTATTGAGAAGATACCCTAGATCGTCCAATAATTGCCGCAACTGGGAAGCGGCTTGTGCATTGGTCGCGGCCTGGGAGCGCAGGACTTGGATTTGCTCTCTCGCCTGGGACCCGGCCACTGTCCATCCATAGACAACTGGCAGTGACGCTTGACCAACTCGAAAGTCGGATAGATTGCCCGGCTCGTAGGTGTCTTTATAGTCGTCGCACACCTGGACGAGTTGGCCGAACAGACGTCCAAAGTCCGCATAGGCAGCCAGGGCCTGGGTTGAGAGATTTCCCAACCGCGCGCCCGCCCGACATGCCAGCGCGAACACTGCGCCGCTTTTGGCTGTCGCGACCTACCAGTATCGTTCTATGGCTTTTTCATCACTCCCGATCCAGCCTGAAAGGTCAGCGTGCTGTCCTGCAGCCATTTTCAGAGCAGAATGTTGAAAGTCAATTGTCAAATCGACGCCCAGTCGAGTATTTTCCAATTCAGCCAGCACAAGCGGAATTGCTGCCAGAAAAGCACTTGCTACGTTGATGACCTCGGCCTGGCTCAATCTGTGCCAGTCGCTCGGTTCGAAATCTTGATCTTCTACCGTATCGAACAATCGAGCGGCCAAATTAGTATCGGTCCAAATAGACATGGAGAGAACGAGGCGGCGTCACGTGAGGATCGCCATCATCACAGGGAGCGATGAGCTGGACAATCGCCAGCCCAAAGACAAAACCTCGGCGTGTGTCCACCAGACCACACCACTACTTTGAAAGATATCGGTGGCCTCTGGGTCGAGAAAGCCGTTGAACAACTGGCTCAGGCTCACCAGTTCCTGTTCCAGTGCCGTTAATCGCTAGGCAACGATTTGCACGTTCAAAGTTTTCTCGACCACTACCCTCCTCTCTTCACACTGGTTTGTAAAGTGTACCACAAAGGACAAGTTAGGTCAAAGAGAAAATTGCGCTCAACACAAATGCGTAACCGCTATTCTTCGCCGACGAGTTCTATGCTCACGATCTCTGGCCGGCACAAGAATCGCGCGCGGGGCATTCCGCCGCCCTCGAACCCTATTCCACGACTGATGTACATTCGGGTGTCGCCTTCCTCGAACAGGCCAGCGACGTACCGTTTGCCATAGATTGACGACGTGGCTACAGCGCCATAGAAAGGCAAACAGATCTGGCCGCCGTGGGTGTGTCCGCCCAGGTACAGATCTACCTGGTGCTCGGCTGCCTCGCGTATCAGGTCGGGCGAGTGGTAGAGCAACAGGGTGAAGGCGTCGGGGGAGACGCCCTCCATTGTCCGAGCCAGCCGCGCTATGTCCCGCTTTTGTTGATGGCTGCACGCCACTCCCACCAGCGTCACCGGCTGCCCGCGCACGTCCACCGTCACCGTCTCTTGCTCCAGCCACACGACATCCGTTCCCTTCACCAGCCAGGCCATAGACTCTAGCGTCGGCTCCACCGACCCGCGCACGGCATAGATGCCATAGGGAGCTTCCAGTTGCGCGACGAACTGTCGAAAGTGGGCGGCGGACGTGGGATCAGAGAGGCGGGAGAGGTTCAGGTAATCGCCGGTGAGGACGATCAGATCGGGGTGGAGCGCGTTCACCTTTTGGATAATCGCCGCCTCTCGGAAGCTGCTGCGCTCGATGTGCGGGTCGGTGAGGTGCATCACGCAGACCGGCGGTGCGGATGGGTTCAGATCGTCAAAGTGAAGCGACAGCTCGGTAGTCTCCACCAATAGAGGCTCCACGACGTAGGCGTCTATCTGCGCGGCGCTAAAGCCCAGGTTGACGAGCAGAAACAGGATGACGGCTGGGCGGACCTGCACCTGGGTTCCGCGTCGACGCGCCCGCCAATGTGCCAACAGGGTGGCCCCTAGCAATCCCCAGAAAAAGATCTGGCGCATCAAGACACTGGCGAGCAAGGGCGGCGCGATTTCGGCGGTACTGGCGAAGGAGAGCCGCAGGCGCGGCAACGACCACAACAGCGCCCAGTCGGCCAGGGAGAACAACAAGAGGATCAGCGTCAGGCGTATCCCCTCCATGATGAATGCACGTCGATCCAGGTAATCGTCCAACACGATTGGCTTCTGGCTCCTTCCAATATTTGCAGCAGTGTCGGGGAAAAGCTTACTATATCTTGCGGGCAGTGTCAAGTCAATGTCATTAAGCGCCGTCGGTTGAGTAGATGTTCTAAGTCTTGTCAAGTGATTGAACCTTAGTGGGGCTTGACGGCGCTCCGTGATATGCTACAATTCGGAGCAAGGGGAAGTTGTCTTCAGGCTGAGGTGGCCAATGGCCAGCCTCTCACCTATCTGGAGCGGCTTCTCCTTCTATCTTTCTGC
>DAOTUB010000382.1:0-39407 GCA_034437455.1 Anaerolineae bacterium
CGCTGATGTGCCTTCGCTTGACGAGGCCTTGGATCATTTACTCAATACTGAACCCGCTCAGGTGGTGGCATGAGTTTTTAAGGTGCTTCAAAAGTGTAAACCTAATTCGACCGGAAAATGAACCATCCCCTTTTTCAGCTGAATAACTCGTTAAGCATCACAACCCAAGCAAACAAAAAGGAAAATGAACTGTAAAGCGGTCGGCTTGATTTTCTAATTCGTTTTCTTTAGTGCTCGCATTAGAAGGGAAATTCATTGTGGACATGCAGGAGAAACTTGCTGAACTATTCTATGACCAGATTTCGGAAGTATGCCAGGCCGCAGGGATGACGGAATCCGAGCAGCGATCTGCAAGTAGAGAACTTGTTGAAGCAGCAATAAGCTTTCTCAAGCCATCCAAAGAACACCTTATGACTGCGGAGGTGCGCAAAGGAGAGTTGACGCAGGTGGTTCACTACGACCTTGTAGCTGCTGCTGGCTTTCTCGCTAGCTTGGTCAGTGGGATTATTGGAACTGGGACTCCGATTTTATTGGCGTGCGCGGTCATCGGTTGCCTCACCAGTCTCAAGGGGCTGCGAAAGCTCACATCGCGGGCGGAAGGCATTCTCTTCTGGGCAGTCTATGAAAGTCACTATCATATTGCAAGTCGTAAGCAAGCGGAAGAGCGATTCAAAGAGCTTTGCGAGGTAGAAAGCAGCGTAAGCCCAGAAGATTTTAGTGCGGCACTGCAGGGATTGCTCGATTTGTGTTGCATTAAAGAGTCTAACGGCAACCTCATCGTCGCTGATCAGGTCATAGTGTACTAAGAATTTATCCGACTTCTTGCACCAGCGAATGCACAGGTCACGACGCTTGCTTAGCCAGAACAGCGTGCGCTCAACAACCCATCAGCGAGCGGGATAACGCAACTCGCCAAAGATGGGACACTCTTCGACGACGGGTTCGCTTCTTCTGCGGCGATGCTTGATATGAGAGGTGGTATTCTCCAACCACAATGTCACACACATCGTCATAATCATAGCCATTGTCAGCACACAGATACTGCTTGACCACCTCGGTGTCAGGGCGCTCGATGACGATAGAAACGATCGGTCATCCGCTGACCATTTGTCGTGTTCACTGGCACCGATGACGTGCAAGGTGAGCAGTGCGCCCCTTTCATCCACCAACAGGTGGATTTTGCTGCCTTGCTTGTCCCAATCCGTAGGATTCCTGCCCCTTTCTTCGCCTCCCAGTGGCGTCGGGCACGATTTACTGTCGATCGATTGCCATTCCCAGCCAATGTGTCGTTTTGTCTGGTAGTACAAGACCATTTCTCGCATACCTGTGCCAACACATCGACGTCTAGATTGATCCACGCCGCTTATCGCAGCCACTGAATTTATGAAACCTGTCATCACCATATGGAAGCTCACCGCGGGCGTTGCCCTCTGCCTTGTTAAAGTCCGATCAACGCTAGCTTTCGCCTGGTCCGCCTTCGCTTAAAGATCTATATCGCTCTAAATTCTACAAATTCATATCATCCTGCTCGTTTGCCGTCACTCGCTGACTTTCCGAGAGCTCTCCTTACCTGAGTGTGAGCTGGCTATCTATGCTAGCTCTTACTTCACTCTCTTATTACCCAGCGAACTGCTTACGCTTATCCTAACCGATGTTGACGCCTGGCAAGCCAACCGCGACCAACTTATTCTTGCGCTCCGCTTTCGTGAGGACCATTCTCAAAATTTGTGTCGGGAAGCTTAGAATTTGTTGACAAAATGTCAACCGCATGGTACAATATCGCTGGGGACGTTGACTTAAAGTCAACGCAAGGATGTTGATTGTCCTTCAAAAGGGAAATGGATAGAATATTTATGACAAGTTTTGGAGAGTTGCTGAAAAGTTTCAGGGAACGTACTGAACTGTCTCAGAGCGCTCTTGCACAAGCGGCGGGCATTGACAAGAGTTATATCTCAAGGCTTGAGAATGGCGAACGCGAAGTTACAAGTCGTTCCCTGGCTCTACGTTTGGCAGAGATTCTAGATCTTTCGCCGTCTGAAGTGGATTTGTGGCTCATTTCAGCTGGCTATGTTTCACCCCGAATGCAAGCACTGGCCTCCGGAGGTGTATCTAGGCTCTTGGAGGAAATTAACGTACTTGGTGAGAACTTTAGCGACAGCGGCACGTAGATTTGCTCGCTAGCGCCGGATTAAACAGCACAACTTTTTCAACGAGTTATATTCACTGCGCAAGCGATAGGGAGAAATAATGAGCAAAATTTTTAGCTCCAGGGATAGATCAGCATTCCTACATCATGGTCGCTCAAATCAAGATGAAAGTCGAGCAAAAGAAGTACCTTTGTCTAGACGAACTGAGCTTGCAAGCGACGCTCTTGTAGCTGGAAAGATAGTCATATTGATGAATAGCGTAGTGAGCAAGCAGGAAATCGCAAAATCCGCCAATCTATCATTAGTTGACGATGGCATCCAACTCGCGAAAAGATTGGAGGAAGGGGAAATCTACCTCGATCAACGGAAATTTCATCTAATTCAGCAACCTGAGTCGGCTGATACGGTAAAATACATCCGAGCTCGTGGTACGTCTAACCTCAGAGAATGCATTCAGGAAGCACTATCTATTCTAAGCCGTATTCGAGATTCTCTTGACAATAACAGCCCAATGGATTTTACTGCGATGGATCTCCAATTGGCCAAATCTACAAGAGCTTTTTTCAGAATAATCCACACCAGCATAATTGATCAGTTAGGAGCATTTGAGATTCCGTCGCGGCATATAACATAGACCGAGATATCGTTGCCGCTTTTGCTTGTTTTGCAGACATCTTGCACAAGCTGATATTCAATTCCAAGAATAAGTTATGCTCAGAAATCAAAATGATTCTCAATTGAATTCCAAGTCTGACAAGACGATAGTTGAGCACTATATCTCCATCGTAGCACATAGAGTTCAAGTGCTTAGAAAAAAGATTGAGGATGCCGGTCAGTCAACGTACTCGTCCGCGAGTGCAGCGACCCTTTCAGAGGTACTGGTAAGAATCCTATCGCGTTTCTTTGACGAGTTAAAGTCACTTCATCAGGAGATAGATGACCAACCGCCCGAAGACATTATCCGTCAGCTTCAAACAATTCACTACATCACTAGCGCAATCGTGCCTGAACTTGTTGAGGCGATCAGGATGGCTAATTTGGACACCACTGTAGCTTCTATTATTGAAGCATATGAACACATCGGCAATCTGGTTCAGTATGGCACACAAACCATAATTCATCCTACCTGGGACTATAATGCCTCTTTTGATGAGATCATGACCAATCTTAGGGCAATGGCCAGAAGCCTGGGGCGGGATTCTAGTGAAGCGATTTTTAGTGGGGCTCCACGCAGCTTCGTAATTATAACTTACCCTATAGCCGAACAGGATATGGTTCTGCGTCAGGCCTTTTTGGCGCATGAAATCGGACACTTTATCAATCTGACGCAAGAATGGTCAAAATCTCTGCTCGATGAGCAGGTATTCGATGAACAAGATCGAAACGATATCCACGAGGCAGTTGAAGGACAACAGTGCGAAAGCAACAAGGAGAAACTCTATGAAGACGCGCTCACGTTGGCAGGAGAGTTTGCTCCTTATTGGCTCGGAGAAATCATCGCGGATTTTCTAGCTGTGTGTGTGCTTGGCCCCGCATATTTGCTAGCTTTTGATGAAGTATCATTATCGCCAAGATATTCTATTCCTAATAGACTGCATCGTAGCCATCCACCTGTACAACTCCGTAAGGAGATTATGGGAAGCTTGATTCAAGACTTGTATCTAGGCCCCATACGCTTGGGAAAAGATTACAAGAGTTTGAACCAGCAAGAACAGGATGTCTTCAACTGTGTCTGCAAATGGATTAAGGCTATTACGCATACTGACCCCCTGGCATTTAGAGCGATAGAAAATGCTCCAAACATGCCTCCAGAGGTTGTAGCGACTATTTACTCAACTTTGAAAAAAGCGGTTCAAAGGGCAATTAGTCAACTAAGAGTTAACCATCTTGAGTGGATTAAGCTTAGAAACTGGTTCTGCGCGAGTAGAGACGTCATTGATGCTCTGGAACTTCAGAGTCTTCTCTCTTATGATCTAACACCCACTCATCTGTATTCTGATCCTAGCCGTGATCCATCCTTCCCAGCCGTTATGAATAGTGGCTGGTTCCGCATTCTACATGCTAAGGAGTATTATCAATACTTCAAACATGGATCAGAAGAATCAAAACCAGATGAAGTTCGAGATAGATATATAGATCTCCAGAATCTAGTTGCAAAGGCTGTTGAGAATCTGCATTTCAAGAGAGAATTCGAGCGGAGAAAGGGGCAAGGTAGTGAGCAAAATATGTCATAACATTCTCACGAAGAATGAGATTCTTGATTATTTAAGCCAGCATCAGGAGATCGAACACCGTCTGTTTGTTTCACCTCTACTTGAAAAAGATCAAATTGGCGACACATCTATTGACCTCCGACTTGGTCACCGATTCCTCGTTCCAGAACCTTCCAGGCTAGGTGTGCTGGATCTCATAGATCTTCATCATGAAGGTAGGGGAGTTCTCAAGGACAGTTATCGTGAAGTCAGAGTTCCATACGGCCAGTACTTTACTCTCCATCCGAGAAGAAGTGTCCAGATTAGCACTTTAGAGTACCTTGGTATTCCGTTTGGCTTACAAGGAAATGTTACACTTCGTGCATCTGTGTCAGATATGCTACTCATTGCTAATGTTAGACAGCTCCATCCTGGTTACAGAGGAATCGTTACATTTTCGCTAATAAGCAATGCGGAGTTCTCTATCCGGCTCTATCCAGGTATTCGCGTGGCAGAACTGCAGTTACAATGTGTAAATGCACCGATTATAGATCATAAAGTCAGTCGTTATCATAGTATGACCAGGCCTTTACCTACAAAGTTGGAAGAAGACGCGGATTTGGAGTACATTGGTCCAACTGTAGAGCCGATCATAATTGGGATTGCTAGCACGATTGCAGCGGGTAGAACAACGGCAGTGGGGCATCTGATTGAGAGGTATGGTTTTAGTTGGTTTTCTCTTGCGGATGTCCTCAAAGCTGAGGCAAATAGACGTGGAATCCCAACTCATCGTACCGAGCTACAGAAACTCGGAAGCGAGCTTCGGGAGATGTATGGCGATGCTTATTTGGCTGTTAGGCTTCGAACGGGACGAAAATGGCTGGCGAATAAAGGCACAATGGTTGTTGTTGATAGCTTTAAGAACGTCGCCGAGGTCGAAGAATTTAGAAAGCAAAGGCGTTTCAAATTGCTAGGCATTGATGCACCGACTGAAGAAAGGTGGGAGCGGGTAAAGAAACGTCGTAGGCAAGGAGATCCCAAAACACTGGAAGGCTTTCAACTACAAAATGCAACCGACAAGGGTCCAGAGGGTTCCCTTCACGGTCAGCAATTGGAACAGTTGTTGGAAAAAGCGGATAAAGTAATCATCAATGATGGTACAATTGAGCAGTTCTTAGGAGAAGTTGATAGATTTGTTGGAGATCTCCTTCATCCTGTGGCTTAGTATAGAGTTAGGCAATAGCTTCTATGAATCTCACTCGCGCTCGATTGATCGAAGATTGGACCGCCGGCATACTCCGAGAGTATGAAGCGATGACAGGCAGGTCTATCTCATTGCCAGTTCCCATCTTTGATATAGTTGAACAACTCTATGCGTTAAGATGTGACATTGAAAATCTCAAGGGCAAGCTGGCTAGAGCCTCAGGGGTATTGATCCCGGAAAAAAGATGGATAATATTGAACAAGCAACAAAGCCCGAATCGGGTGAGCTTTACCCTGGCTCATGAACTGGCCCATTGGGTGATAGAATGTCAACCCGTGAAACACAGTAAGCATAGTCTTGAGCATATCACTGGACTACGATCTAGTGACGACCGCATACGTGAGAGGATGGCAGATCGTGTCGCTGGCGCACTTCTGATGCCAAGGAAAATGTTGCTAGATTCCGTCCGTACGCTAAAGACTGTTGGCGGCGCGGAGGTGTCCGAGCTAGCTGCTATGTTCGGTGTGTCTCGAGCGGCAATGTGTGTGCGTCTAAGCCAAATTGAGCCTGACCTCTGGAATTTGGGGGTTCGACGACAGTTTTCCGAAAAAAAACGTCAAGGGATGTATGGATACTCTCACAGATCAAAGGACAGGGACACTACTAGGGTCAAGGCAGCTATAATCAAAGTGGACTACTCTGTAATTGATCACGACCTGTACCGAAAGCTTTTGGCTTTCAAAAAAATCTGTGACTATCTATATGTAGTTCTGGATGATAAAGGCAACTGTGACGAAGACGTGCTTATAGATTTCGAGTGCGTTGACGGCTTTGCCTATCTTGAAGGCGATCAGTTCAAAGATCCTCAAAGAGAGATTTTTTCTAGCTCAGGCGCGGATGTGTTATTTCGTACTCTAGTGAGTGGCAATTGGCTTGAAAGACTCCTGCGAGACAATCAGGATGGGACAAGAGACAGGGACGGTGCATATGTAGTTACTCTCCGTGACAATGACCGCGTTCAAGTAAAGAAACAAACGTTGTTGGACATCAGTTGGTATGTTGAACCCCCTGCGAGACTGAACTACCGGAAGGACGCAAAACTGTTCGTCAAGAATGCAAAAGAGATTGGAAAACGAGTGGTGATAGTTACTGGCTGCTTTGATCTTCTGACCAAATGCCACGTAAGATTCCTCAAACGCGCAAAGGCAACTGGAGATGTCTTGGTTGTTGGGATTGAAGATGACACCCGGGTGCGTGCGTTCAAGGGACCACTGCGACCTGTCAATACGATTTCTCAGAGAGTAGAAGTAGTCGAGGCACTTGAGTTTGTTGATTTCACGTTCGTGATTAGCGGCTCTCCCAAAATGCCACTCAAGCCATTTTACACTAGATTACATAAGTTAATCAAAGCTGATATTCTGGCCGTGACTGATGGTGACCCATACCTTCAAGATCGCCAAGATGAGATAGAAGCAGCCGGTGGACAACTCGCTGTCGTCAGTCATTTCGAGGACGGCTCGTCAACGTCCTTGCTCCGGCGGCTTCTTGCTAAAATCGAGTATTCTGACTTATTTTTGGTCTCAAAGCGGCAGCTAAAAGCCTATGAGGTTGAACATAAAAGCAATTGGCGCCAATTGAGATTACCACTTGATGGTTTCAAATAGAAAGACCAGTCATCGTTGTTGGTTGAACGCAGCTATGAATCTCCGAACTTTAGGAGCCTTAAAGTCATTGGACCAGCATAGTCTGAAAGATAACATATAACTTGATGCATTTGGCTAATTGCTCGTAGGCAATTACTCCATTACCGGGGCTCCTTGTTAACAGTAGACAACCAAAAATGTCAGGGTTAACATCTCTTATGACACGATTGACCCCGTTATCTCCTATAAAGTCCAAGTGACTAATTCGACACATATTAAAAACATAAACGTGCGATTTGCGCAGATCGCGCAAGCATGATACACATAACGACATAGTCTCGAATTATGTGCTTAACCTCAGAGCGCCCGCAGCGAGAGACAAAGAGGGCCAGGCGCACAAGACTAAATTGACCAACTGCATCCAGGGAATACTGAGGGAATCGCCCCCGGCTAATTCCAGCGGGGATAAGCCAGCACGCAAAGCGCCTTTGAGAAAACGCCAGCAGTTACGAGTGATGGCCCAAGCATTGACAGTAGCCAGTCCGCTTTGGGCAGTGTGCAGAGTCTGCATGTTATCCAATTTGCGGTTCAAGAACTTCATACACTGGTCTAGTGCAGTGTATACTAAAGCGAGCTGGCAATCTGTGGTCCAAGCCTGGAACAGAGTCTGTTTAGCGGTCAAGGAATCCTTACGAGAGGCCAAAGGCTCATGTTCGAAGGCGTCAGGCAAGGCATCCAAAGCTTTGTGGTATGCATCAGGTGTGGGAGCATTCAAGACATCCGAGAACGCCTGGCGGATGTTGGCTTCCTCTTGTTCGGAGACCGGCTGACCGGCTTTTTTGCGTTGGCGTTTGCAGGTAGCAAGATGTTGTCCCAATTTGAGCATGGCGTGAAAATGACACTCTGCCAGGGTGATGTCCGGAAAAGCAGCTTGCAGAGCTTTGTGGGCAGGGTCCCATCCATCCACAGTGGCGCCTACAATACAGGTCAGGCGCTCGCTGAGCGCCTTGAAGCGTTCCAGACTGTCACGCAGCGCAGTTTCCAAGGCGCTGTCAACATAGTCTATCCACCAAATCAAAGCTTCCTTGGGGGCATAGACGATGGGCACATACGTCTTTGTACCACATTCTTTGGTATGCTTCTCATCTTCAATCACATGGGTAGGTGGAGCAACGTTCAAGGCCAAATTCAGTTGAGCTGGCGACAGTTGCCCCAACCATTGTATCAGGTTCCACAAAACTGTGGCCGAGATGCTGACTTGCGCGGTCTCCTTCAATGCCACCCAAGTTCCCTCGTGCCGTTTGTCTATGCCCAGGGCCTGACTGACGCCTGCCATTCGGTAACTGTCCTCTGTGATGAACAGCAACGCGGCAAACTTTTCAATCGCATCAGTATCGTAACGCTTGTAGCGTACGATAAACGAGGGGTGAACCGTGAAAACAGTTCCACAATCCAAGCAACGCACACGCAGTATGGTCACCAGCGATCGCGTCCCATCAAAGTGCTTGGCCCACCGCCTGTAATCGTCGTGGTGCGTGAAGCACAGCCGCCGGGGACAGTCTTCTTTATGCCCTTTGGCCAGACACCCCCAATTCAGGCTGTCTGCAACCTCAACCCGTCGAATCACTTCTCGGACCCCTTTTTCTGTCGAAATCATATCCCGGTACTCTGTCAGCGTGTTGCCCAGATGCAGGGTTACTGTTCGATTCTGGCGCTTTCGTTTTGTTTCAGCTATACTTGTCATTGGTGCTCTCCTTCAGATTGATTGGTAGGTCACACTTCAATCATACTGAAGAGAGCACTTTTTATCAACCGCCACCTCTCACTTGGCGGTCAAGCACATAATTCTAGACGATGTCCCATCTTTCATCGTCACTCAAAGCTCGCAGAATGAGCGTGAGACAGTCGTCGCTGAAATCCAAAGCACGCACCGGCCGCTCCATACAGCTGCTCAATGTATCCAATCGCTTCTCTGCCCACTGCTGAACGTGGCTCATCCGATGGTCACCTTCAGAAAGAATGTGGCACAACCATCCTGCTGCTGCCCAACCCAGTCTGAGACCTTCCCAGTTCCCATGGGTGGGAAAGCACTCGTTAAGCAGCCAAGGGATCCTCATCCGCTTTATATGCGCCATCAGAAACGGCGTGTCATCAACTCGTTCATTCGTTATGGTAAGCTCTTCAGTCATACTGTGAGCTTACCGCAATTCTCTAAACTCGTCTAGTTTTTAGCGAACCGGAAGTTTGTACTCACACTTTCTGAAAATCTATCTCGGTGCCAGATTGACGAAATCGGCGCGATCTCGGTCGGGCTTGTTCGCGCTCAGGGAGCCGTGCAAGAGATATGCCGGTGGTGGCCCTGACGGTGTACCGAGAGAATCCCATTCCATGGCATTATGAACAAAAGTCCAATGCACCCGCTACCCTCCAGCTTTGCTCAGGGCAGGTCGCTCACGCCAGAGCGCAGATGAGTCAGAGAGATTGAGAGAAAGGAGCCGCCACACAACGAAAACCGTAGCCCCCGCGACGGTAGTCTGGATCGTTGTAGCCGCGACGCGCACAACGAGCGAACCCCACATTATAGGCGAACGAACCGCCCCGCAACACGCGGCGGCCCGTCGCGCCGGGGTCCTCGCGCCCATCGTCGGCGCGGTAAGGGTAAACTTTGTAAAGACTCGATGTCCACTCCCACACGTTGCCCGCCATACCCGCCACGCCATGCGGGCTATCTCCTTCTGGGCTGTACTTACTTATCGGTGTCGTGCCTCCGATGCCCGACTCGCTTGTGTTACACTTGTGCTTATCAAACTCATCGCCCCAGGGGTATTGGCGCCTTCGCCCCTCTCCTCCTTTTGTCCTCTCGTCCCAACTGGCCGCCTTCTCCCATTCAGCTTCGGTCAGCAACCGCATCCTTGCCCAGGCCGCATAATCGCGGGCGTCATACCAGTTAATGCTGGCCACAGGGTGGTCAGCCTCGCCCTGAGGGACCTCAAAGGCGCGCCCAAGGTCGTCCATGTAACGCTTGTATTCGATATTAGTGACCGGGTACTTGCCGATGTAAAAGGCATCCAGATAGACCTTATGAGCCGGTTTCTCATTATCCCGGTTGCTATCATCATCGCCCATAATAAACTCTCCCGCCGGGACGTAGCACTCGTATTGCAAGTGCTCGCGCCAGATCCCATCAGGCCTCAGCCGCTCCAGCGCTTGGATGGCAGCCACCCGCACCTGGGGATAGTCGTCGTCCAGCATCCCGGTGATGGGCTGGATGAACCGTTCCCCCAGCCCGGCAAGCGCACTCACCGCTGCCGCGCGGGTGCGGAAACTGTCGCTTTTCAAGCCTTCCAACGCGATGGCGTCGGCTGCCACGCCACCCTCATAAGCCCGCTGGAACCAATAGGGCACCTCGTATCCCGCCGCCAGCGCAGAGCGAAAAAGCAACGCCTGTTCTTCGTCCCCCAACCGCTTGAGGTCCTCACGCTGCTCGTGGATCAGCGCCAGCACCTCGGGCCGAATGAGCAACCCGGCGCCGCGCCAGTTGTCCATCTCGCGGCGCAACAGTTCCCGTGCCAGCTTGGCCTGCATCTCCTCTGCAGTGATCCAGGTGGCGATCTCGGCGGCCAGGTGGTCGTGGGCCAGCTCATAGTAGGCCAGGCCGTCCCGCTCAAAACCACGCAGTAAGCGGACGCGCTCCAGTCCCAGGCGGGTGTCCTCGACCCGCACCAGGTCGCGGGGACCCTCCTGCTGGATCTCCCCGGCCTCGTCCAACAGCGTCACGATCTCGCCGTGGGTCAGCGCTGCCTTGGTCTCCTGGCTGGTGACCATCGCCTTGAGGATCGCCCGGCCCAGATCAGGGTCCGCCCCCAAAGAGGTTGCACCGTCTTCACGCTTGAGACCGGGCAGGCGGGCCAGCCCCTCGTGAATGTAGCTCGCCAGGATCGCCCTGGCCCCGCTCAGTTCCTCGGCTTCTTCCCCCTCGCCCAGCCGGTGGCGCACGGCACGGTAGGCTTCCCAGGTCAACGTCAAGCCCTTGGGTGGCGGGCCGTCAGGGGGATGCTCAGGCGGCAACGCGTCCCGGTAGAGCCGGTCCAAGACGATCTGCAGGGCCGCCGGCGGCACACGCCCGTCAGCCTCAACCAGGTCCCCCACCGGCTCCCCCTCGCCCGCTTTGCCTTCTCCCCCCACCAGGGCATCCACCAAGGCAGGCACGACCGTTACGCCGGCGCGGGCCGCCGGTTCGGTGATGGCCACGCGGGCGTTGGCCCGCTCGAGGGGCGCCAGGCGAAAGCTGTTGCTAAAGATGTCGGGCAGGTAAGGCCGTGCCTCGTCCAGGCGGGCCAAATAGTCCTCGCGCAGGCTGAACACAAAGCGCACCTCCCGCTCTGGCTTGTCCAGGGCCGTCGCCAGTTCCTGGAAGAACCGCATCCGCTGCCGGCTGCCCACGCGCAAGAACAGCTCCTCAAACTGGTCCAGCACGACCACCAGCTTGTCCGAGGCTGCCAGAGGAGGGGAAGACGGACGGGCCGGTGCGGTCAGATCGTCCCAGGAGATGTCTGGCCGCACTTGTCGGCCACACCTGACCAGTTCGGGCAACGCCTGTCGGCGCTCAAAGGCGGCGACCAGTTCCCGGGCCTTGGCGGCCGTGCCCTCGCCGGGTAACGCATTGTAGTCTACATTGAGATCAAAGCACAGGTTGCGCAGGTCCTCCAGGCCGAAACGCTCTGCCAGAGTCCGGCGCAGTCGGACGCGGGAAGCCTCTGACTGCGAACTGGGAGCTGGCTTGGTTTCTGCAGGGACCGGCGTGAGGACGGCATTCAAAAAGGCCCGGAGGTCGTCCCCGACCTGCCAGTCGGCGCGTCCGGCGCGTTCGGCAATGGCCTTGCGCACCGCCGGTAGAGGATCATCCAGGGCGCGAACGTAGACGTGCTGATAGCCTTCTGGAGCCAGGCGAGGCAGCACACCCGCCAGCAGCAAGGAGGTCTTGCCGGCGCCCGAAGGGCCGAACAGCGTGAGTAAGCGATGGGATAGAGTCAACCGGGTCACGATCTGGCTGTCGGTGTCGCGCCCACAAAAGATGTCGGCGTCTTGGGGCTGGTAGTAGTCCAGGAACTTGTACGGAGGGCGATCCACGCGGATGGGACCTTGGGTGGCAGAAACCGCCGCCGGCAATTGATTGACCAATGCCTCTAGAAAAGGGGCGGTATCGGCGACGATGAACTGGACATTTCCCCCGGTCCAAGCGGCTTGTGCCTCATCCATGGGCTCAGGCCACACGGCGTAGGCCCGGCGGCCCTGCTCGACCACGTTGATCAGCGCCCGCACGCAGAGCATTTGAGGGATTGAGGCAGTCAAGTCAAAGCCAGCAAAAAGGGGCGGACGCAACTGGCAGAACCCGCTCACCAGCTCCAGCTTTCGGTCCAACTGGAGCATCAGTCCGCGATGATCCCAGGCGCCCAGCACCAGCGACTCATCATCGCTGAGGCAACCACACAACTTGACGACAAAGACTTCCCGCTCTCCTCCCTCAACGTAGAGTGATTGCTTGTCGCGCACCACGCGCGTGACGCGGTAACCGGCCTCGTCCAGCGTCTTTTCCAGCAGGTCATCATACCAGGCAGTGACGATGCCGCGAAACCCGGCGCGGGCAATGGCACGGTGGGGCGGGCCGGGACAAATGTTGAGGCTGTCCAGGTGACCCCGCAGGAAAGCGGCCAGCCCCGCCCGGTCGTCCCCGGTCTGATTTAGGTACGCCTGGGCGGTCTCGGGCCAGGGCTGATCGGTGGGCAAGTCGTACGCCTGAGCCAAGGCAACGGCCAGCTCGGGACGGCTGGGTGGCGCGCCGTCGTAGTCCAGGGGTAGGTCAGCACCCAGGAACAGGACGCAGTCGCCCTTTTTGACATTGGCCAGCAGTCGATCCGGGATGAGGCCAAGGGATTGTGTTTTATTGGACATTGGGTTCTCCGGTTTGCTCGTCTTTCCTTGTGTGATCATACGCCGAGCTCTCCCCAACTTTGTGGCCCAACCTCCTCAGGGCTCTGGCTGCAACACACTTTACCCACAGAAGCGATTTTCCGCCATGTCTCAAAGACTGCCATGCCCGAATTGCTTTGTCGAACTTGCCGAGATTTTCCAGCGCCTCTGCTGCCGCGCGGCGTACTCTCGCATGAATCTGACTATCCAGGGCTAGGAGAAGAAGGTTTGATGCTATTCCATCCACATCACGATTTCTGGCTCGGTACTCTGGGGCCAACATCCACTCATCTGTCGTTTCGCCAAATGCAACGGACAATAGGTATTGTTTCTGACCCAAACGCCAAACCTGAAAAAAGGCGAAGGCACGCATCAGTAGGCTAGTATGTCTTCCGTGGATAAGGGACAGGTGAAGTCTAACAGCTTCATATACATGACCCGTCGCGAGCAATGCTCTAGCGACGTCATATCTAATCCGTTCACTAGCGGTATTCTCTTCTAGCGACAAGAGATCGGTGATACTGCCTAGCTGAATCAGTTGATAGCTAGCGGCAAAACGCATCGTATCGTCAATTCTTTGGTCGTGTACGAGTGCCAGTAGAATTGGAACAGCATCATCCCCATGGTCCAAGTTGACTAAAGCCCGAACTGCACTTAGTCGCACAAGTGGATCACCCTCCCGGTCATTACCCAATGCTAATAGAGTGGGAATCGCTATGTCTGATCGACCCAACCTGCCTAGGGCAAAAGCGGCACTTGCTCGCACTGATGATTCCCTGTCAAAGAGGTACTTCTCCATCAATCTGCGATTGGAAGGAAGAGAAGTCTCCTGCCCCCTGCGAGTTTTCTTCTTTCTCACCAGCGAGAGCAGAATAGAAACCGCTTCGGCCCTGTGGCCTAATTCTGCCAGTGCAGTGGCTACATTACAACGCACGCTAGCATCAATTCGTTTGTTGCGCGCAAGAGATCGAAGCAAATTGGTTGCTACCCGAGTATAGCCAACTTCCCCTATTAGCCCGGCGGCAAAACAGCGTGTATTTGAATTAATCTTCTTGTCAGAAACTATAGCTTTGAGCACCGAGACAACCTTGGTGTTTCTACTCACCCTGATCAAGGCCTCAGCAGCATATATTCGCAAATGGAGAGCAAGCTGCTCATTATTTGCGATTTGCAGCAAATCATCTATGCGGCCCATCTTAGCCAGTGCATAAATGGCTTCGCGGTCCGCGAGAGGGGGAAATTTTCCACGATATATCAAGGCTAACAGCCCCTGGATCGCTTCCTCATTGTGCCTCAGTTTGGTCAGTTTGACTATTGCATCAGAAGTGCTCAAACGCGAAGAACACGATTGAGCAAGCAACCGCTTCACAATCTCGCTCTTTGTCTTATCATCTATGGCAATTCCTTCCGCTATGCAATCAGCAGCGAAGTATAAACCGTTTTCCCTTTGTTCGATGATCCTATTTATTGGTTTCGTGACCGGGATACCGGAATCACTGAGAATACCTAGGAGAAATAACACAGTATCTTGTAAATACACCCGATGATATTCAATCGCCTTGTGAATTTTTTTGGTATTTGTACCCCAGTTATCAACCCAAGAACATGCCGTTAAGTATTCTTGGAATGTCGGATGGATGAAATCATACATATCAACCCGGCGAATGAATAACCCGCTCCGCTGTGCCATCACTTTGATGAACTTTATACTATCAGCTCTTGCTTCTTCATAAGAAAGATGCAGTGCGTCACGCAAATAAGCCGCAGCCACGTTGAATAGGACCGACTCGGTCACTTCGTGAGGCCGTTCGGTCATTGCCTGAGCGATTCTCGCCAATGCCGGCTTGACTACTTTGCATAACCGATCGCCCAGCTCAGCCTCAAGCCCGCGCTGTTCAGCCTCCCACAACCAAATATCCACAAACTGTTCGTAAAGTGCTGAACGGCGCTGCGGTAGCTTGTTTTCTTCAAGGAAAACCTTAGCTGCTATCGTCAGCAGCAGCGGTGTGCCGTGTAACTCGCTGGCGCGCACCCGTTCCAGTTCATCTAAAAATTTTTTTGATCTTCCGCCAACCCATTTTTGAGCAAATTCGCTAGTTTGCTCTGGTGTAAAGGGCAAAAGATCATAGTGGGCAAAAAGCTTTTCGTCAAACTCGCTCAGCGAGTAGCCGGAGGGCCGCGAGGTGATTATGACGCGGTGCGGCCTAATGCTTTTGAGAATCCCTTTAAACCATTGCACCCAGCGCGCCCGTTCGGCGGCTGGCACCTCGTCCAGCGAGTCAAGCAAGATAAGCCAGCGGGCATCGACCTGCGCCGGCCAGTTAGCGAAAAAGCCTCCAACCAAGCCCTGCTTCAACGCCAATTCGCCGCTGAGAGCGCGGCTAAGACGATCTTCTAGTGAACCATCTGAGCTTACTAGTCGGCGTAGTGGGACGAGGATCGGCAAGTGTGGCACTTCCAGACCAATTTTCTGCGGTGCGTCCCAGGCGTATTCAGCCAGTTGACGTAACAAGGTGGATTTGCCTGCTCCTGGCTCACCCAGGATCAAGACGTGTGGTTGGTCACGTTCTTGCATCACCTCAGCAATAGAAAGCGGCTCGAGATGCTGTATCCCCTGTACAGTGCGCTCCTCAATGGCCCCTATATTTTCATCCCTGGGTGGCTTTGGTCTTGCTTTCAAAGGAATGTAGGTTTCATCTAACGTCTTGGGCGGCCGAATTTCGTGTAGGGTTAGGTAAGGTAGGTTGATGCAATACTCGCGCACGGCCGTCAGGTAGTCTTCCACGGCTTGTGGGGGATGCAGTGGTAGTGCGGGGCAGATGTTGTACAGCGTTTCGCTGGTCGTCGCCCATTTGAGCGGGGCTTCTGCCAGGTATTCGCTTACCATTCCTACCACGCGGCAAGTAGCGATATCGAACACTGGAGCACCACTCATTCCTCTCCAAATCGGGTGAGCATCAATCTGAAGCATGGACTGCTTGCTGGAGTTTGGAACCACACCACGCAGCTCACCCTCTACCCAAACGACATCATACCCACCCGACAATGGCGGGAATCCCAGCGTTCGCATCCTATGGCCGCCGCACTGGCGAGTGGAGCCTAGTTTCAGGGCTTTGACATCTCTAGGCAAAGGCTCCACCAGCCGCATGATGCATACATCATCGCCATAAACAGGACGCCACGACTTGTTCTCTACTTCGGTCCGATAGGCACCGCTGGTGCCCAGGAAAACCACGTTTACGTAGTTTGGCCTGGGATCGCCTCGTCTTTGTGTTTCTTCGCTCTGTAACACATGAGCGCAGGTAACGATGAGACCATCCTGGCTGACAACAAAGCCAGTACCGGCTGTCTCGCCGTTCGGCTTTAGGACACGCACAACGCCAGCAGCTAAATCAACTGACATAGTACACCTCTCACACGGACTCCAGCAACTCAAAGACCGGCTCCAGGCCCTCGACGCCCGCCGCGCGTATCAACTTCAGGTCGCGCAATGCGTCACCGACGATACCGAAGGCGGCAGTGATCTCTAGCGCGCGACGGTATTCGGCCAGGGCCGGAGCAAGGAGTTGGGCGCGTTGACTCTCGTCTGACCAGCGCGGGTTGCAGATCGCAAGCCCTACCAATGCTGTCGCTAGTATGTAGCGAGGTTCACACAAGTCAGGTGTGTTTTGTAGCATTGACTCGCAGCGAACGCACGCGTCTTCAAATGCGTTGCCTGCGGTTGCGTCATCTTGATGCAAGAGCACAATCCCCAGCACTAATGCGGCTTGGTAACTATCTGGAATGTCTAGGCGCAGTGCCTCCATACAGTGCTTTTGGGCTTGCGCTAGTTCACCCCTTACCACCAAAGCCCTACTCAGCTTTGGCAGACAATAACTCTCCTGCTGATGGTCGCAAATCTCGTGGGCGATAGCCAGAGCCTCTTGATAAAGGCTGATTGCTTGCTCGATTCGCCCCAAGCCGTGATTGATGTGGCCAAGAGCACCTAGCGAGTCGCACTCCCAGCGGCGACTGCCAATCTCACGGGTTATGGCCAGAGCCTCCTTGACGAAATCAATGGCACGCTCGGCTTGTCCCAGGTCGCGATAGGCTTCACCGAGGCTGGACAAACGGATTGCTTCGCTCCTACGATCTTTGATTTCTCGGGCAACATTCAGTGATTCATCGAAAAGCTCCACCGCTTGCTCGATCTGTCCCTGGAAATAGCGAGCATAGCCCAAGTTACAAAGGATACTCCCCTCCCATTTACGATCGCCGATCTCGCGAGCAGTAGCCAAGGCCTCTGTATAAAGCTCGATCGCTTTATCGACTTGTCGCAGCACACTGTAAGCTAGACCGAGGTTGTTTAGGTTGATTACTTGTGCTTGATTTAAAAGTCGCCCCAAAAGCTTCTCACGCAGTTCAATCAATCGTGCATAATGTCCCCAAAGGAATAGATATTCATTATCTATCAATTCCAACACCCGGAAAGCGCCATCATAATCCCCGCCCCGGACGCGATGCTCGAACTCGTTCAACTGGGGCGCCAGGTCCTCTATGGACTTCCACTCGCTCTCGGGCTTGCGGATACTGGCATAGAAATCGGCGGCGCGCAGTTCCAGGTTGCGTCTGTTGTAGACATCCGGTCCTTCGACGGGGCTTGAGACAGGCCCTTCGGCATTGCTCAGGACAAGCCGCCCTCCGTCATCGGGCAGTTGGCGGTAAGCGTACTCACGGTAGAGAGGATGCAGACTGTACTCGCCGGTGATGCGGTTCACACTCACAAAGTAGCCACGGGCCAGGCGGCGCAGGCTGACCCGCACGTCCATGCCGGGGAACCAGGGATGCAGCAGGTAAGCGACGGCAGTCTCTTCTGCCGGCCGGTCAAAGACGGCCAGAGCTTCCATCACGCGGCGCTCGTTTTCGCCCAGGCTTCGGTGGCCTTGGGCCACCAATTGCTCGACCACCTGCTCGCCAAACAGGTCTTCGTCGCCCAGCAGTTGAGGCAAACTGGTGGTAGGGTCCTCGTGCAGGATGCCGGCCAGGATCTCCAGGGCGCGGGGGATGCCCTGGGTGAGTTGGGCGGCCTGACGCAGATCCGCTTCCGGCGCCTCGCGCAGGCCGAGCGCCCCATCGGGGTCCAGGTCGCGCAGCAGGGCGATGGATTCGTCTTCCGGCAGGCCCTCACGCAGGGGAATGGTGCGTGCGTTGCGCAGCGCGGCAGCGGCGATCTTGACCTGCGCGCGCGAGGTGACGATGAGTTGCGCGCCGCCGGGCTGAGTCAGGCAATGCTGGAAAAAGAGACGCAGACCCTCTTCCCGGATGATCCCGTCCTCTGCCAGCTCGTCTTCCAGGTTATCTAGCAGGATGAGGTAGAGGCCATCCTGCAAATGCTCCAACAGGTATTCGACCTTGGCGACCAGCGGGGTGTCACGGTTGGCCCAGCGGGCGGCCAACTGGCTGGCGGCGGGCTCGCCGAGCATGCGTCCCACGTCGGCATAGATCCGCTCCAGGCTGATGCCGGTTCCACGGGCGCTGAGGTAGAGGATGCCGTCGATGGGGCGTTTTTTCTGCTCGTCAGGGGCCGGTAGCACACCCTGCTCCAGGTCGGCCAGGACGTAGCTGGCGAGGGCGGTTTTGCCCATCCCACCCCGCCCGAGGATGCTGACCAGACGCACGCTTCCATCGGCCAGGTGGTCACAGAGGGTGGGCATCTCGCGCCGGCGATCCCTGAAGGTGTGGGTGACATCGAGAGGACGCAGGTTGACCACGCGCTGGCGCTGGCGCAGCTCGCGACGGGCCTGGTCCGCCTGGTCGAGCTTGACCCGTAGCCGCTCCATATCGGCATCGAGTTTGGCCTGTGCCCATGCCGCGAGCGCGTCGTCCCACGCGACGTCGGGGCGGAGGCGTTTGCCGGTGGCGATGAGGTCGGGGATACGGCCACGGCGGTCGAGGTAGGCGAGCAACTCGCGCGCCTTGGCACTGAGAACTTCGCCACCGAGTTCGTCATAGTTGATGCCCAGGCTAAAACACAAGGTTTTCAACTCTTCACGGTTGTAATGGGCGACAATGGCGCGGAGCAGGTTTTGCATATCCAGTCTTCCCATTATCTAACCCCCATCTCCAGAGTGCTTCGGCGGTCGAACCAGGCGCGCTTCAATAGCGTCGCGGTCGGTGACCTGGGCCATGTCTAGGTATGTCAAGAGGAGCCTGGAAGCAGTGAAATAGTGTGTCAAAGTCTCTCCTTGCTCTCTAGTAAAGTCCCAATCGTGACCAATGTCGCGATGCTCAATCATAATTCTCTGCAGCTTGCAGGCAAAGACGTGCCAGGCTCTAGGATGTGCGTCGTCCGCGGGCGGGACCAAAGCCGCGAGTTCTGCGTGAAGGCCAGTGAGGCCCAGCGTTGCAGCTTGATTCAAGGCACAGTCGAGATCGAGGTCAAGGTCGCCGGCACAGGGGGGCACAAGGTCGTGGTCGAGGGTAAGGCCAAGAGCGAGGGTAAGGGTGAAGCCACGGGCGAGATCACGGGCTCGAGCAAGGTCAAGGGCGAAATCGAGGTCGACATCGCTGGTAAAGTCGCTGGCGAGCCTGTAAGCGAGGTCGCTGGCAAGATCACGGCTGGAGTCGTGACCGCGAGCGAGGTTGTAGGCCCGGATGGAAGCGCGAGCAAGGTCGCAAGCGATGTAATGGGCGCGTACAGCAGCCGGCTTGTAAAATACATCGACCGAGGCCGCCTTGCGCTCGGCCCACGTCAGAAATGCCACTAACTTTTCATCCCCTTGGATCAGCCCGTCTAGAACAGCAATAAGATGCTTAAAAAACGCGGTCGCGTTGGAAAGCATACTAACCACCATTAGGATGACCTCACGCCAACGGCCCTCGTGGACATGGACCAAGAGCTGAGGAATAGCTTGCGCATCGCCTGCTTCAGCCCGCGCAACCACGTCACATGCAGCATAATACTCCTGAAAAGTAGAGTGGGCAAAGGCATAGACCCCTTTGGCATGTGTAACGAGGACACCGTGTTGCGCTTCAATGGCTTGGAGAATCGCGCTGGCGTCAAGGTCTATACGCGCCGGGGCACCGGGTACCTTGACCAGGTAGTCGGTAATCAGACGTTCCAGCCGCTCCTGGGGAATCAGGGTTTCGTCTTGCACAAAAGTCTCGTAAGCGATTTGAACAAACATCCAATGCTTACGGCCCAAGGATAGCCTATGATAAATCTCCGCCCCGCGCACTGCGCCCCGCTGGATGTTACGGGATTCATCCCACTGTCTTAAGAGTGTGTCCAGGGCCTGACGATAAAGACCAGTGCGCTTTTCAGGGAATGCTCCCTGTTCGTCAAAGGTAAGGCACAACATCCCCAATAGCAGTGGAGTGCGCCCGAGATCGCGTAGATACTTATCCCGCTTCATCTGCCGATGGAATTGCTTCGCTTTAGCCGTATCTTCCCCGAACCAGTTAGCGGCAAAGGCTTGTATCTGCGCGTCGGTAAAGTCGGCGACCTCGACGTACCTAGCGCGTTCAAATTGATAAGGCGTGGCAGCATTGCGGCAGGTCAACAAAATGTGGCAGTTTAGATAGCGACGACCGAACCGCTCTAACTTGGTGATCAAATCGTGCCGCTCAGCCTCCTTGACTTCGTCCAGACCATCGAACAGGAGCAAGGCACAGCCTGTTTGCAGCAGACGCTCAACGAAAGCAGCCGGATCAGCAAGACCACAACCCCCAAATGGCACGGCAAGGAAATCCAGCAGGTCATCACCGGCCCATTCTCGAAGATAGACAAAAATCGGCACGCTATCGCCCAGTTTTCCCTCATCAGCTTGTAAGACGATATGCTTGAGAAAGGTCGTCTTGCCTGCACCAGGCTTACCGAGGATGACAAGCTGCTGATCTTCCAATTGCTTGACCAATGCCAGGCCATCTTGACGCTGCCCTCGCGCGTGCTCCAAACTTGCGCTCGGATCAATGTAGTGCCAAGCTGCAGGCTCTTTTAGCAAATAGACATCGGTGTAGATGCCAGCCAGCGAAACCGGCTCCGGCTTGCCCAAGACACGCACCGTGCTATAGAGCGCTTTGACGCGCTCACGATAGCATTCTAGCACGGTCTCCCAGGCTGGCGTGCTGGGGGCTGGGGGCACGGGCACATCGCCAGCATCCCACGACGGCAAGGCGTCATATAACGCTTCGACCGTGACCTCGTCTAGTCCGGCCGCGCCGAACGCTTCGGGCCGACCCTGGCGCAGCGCGTCCAGCAATCGCTCCAGTTCGCGGCGCCGGCCCAGATATAGAATTAATTCCCGTACCTTGCCCGACTTATGCTCATCTCCCAGCTCGTCGTAATCCACACTCAGCTCAAAGCACAGGGTTTTCAGCTCTTCGCGATTGTAATGATCGATGATGGTCCGAAGTAATGAAGTTAATGGATTATGCATCATAGTCCCATTTATCATCAAAAAGCCCCGGTCGTGCCTTGCGCAGCGCCATGACGAGGTCGTCAATCCGCTTTCGCCTAGCCATATGGGCCACCAATTCTCGCGCTTTACCTCCTTTGCCTTCCCCCCTCAAGTGATCATAATCCACTTGGAGCTTGAAACATAGGGTGCGAAGCTCTTCCAGATCAAAATAATCGGTGAGGGCCACTCTCAAATCATCGAGGTCGAAATCCGTCGCCAGCACCCAATCAATTCGACGACTGTATTCCTGCAGGCGTCGTCTTTGTTTCAATTTCCAATAAAACCAGGATGTACTGAACCCCGTACCAGTCAAAAGACCCATCACCGAGAACAGCAAAAGCTGATCTGTCCCAATCAAGGGCTTTTTGACAAGAATTTGTAAACTTTGCTGCCAGGATATACGCTTAATGGGATCGCCCCCGTCTTTTGGCCGCCACACTACTTCAACTATTGCATCAAGGACCTGGCGTCCCGGTTTATTGGAGATAACGTTCCATTTCCAGGTAATTTCTTTTTGAGCGAGGGAATATTCTTCAGACCAAACCGACACAATATTAAAAGCTCCACTACCTAAATCAGCCCGCGCAAACCCTTCATATTCAGGGCCAAAGGCATCGACGAGAGGAGCACTCGGCGTACCGACGGGTAGAGGCGTAGCGGGGATTATAACGTTGTCTTCGCTCTCCAGTCTAGCTACGTAACCGCCGTCTTTTGTCTGAATGAACGAAACCCTGACCGAGTCCGACTGATCGACCTCGATACTCTTTGGCCATTCAGCTTCGATGATTTCTGTCGGTTTATATTCCAAAAAAGCTTCCAAGATGCTCTTTGGCCATTCAATTTCGATACTTTCTGCCGACGCATACTCCAAAAGAGCTCTTGCGAATAATTCAGTTACTTCCCCTCTAGTAAGATTATTCTCAGGGCGAAAACTGCCTTCACTACAGCCTTCAATGATGCTTGCGTTGAAGATATATTCCACATATTCTTGAAACGAGCTACTAGTGGAAATGTCAGGGAATGTCCTGGATCCAACAGTTAACGGAACCACGTAAACGCGCGATTTCCCCAAGTATACAAAGTAATCCATCGAGATAGCTAAACTCTCACCCTGATGGTCCGTACCAATAATCACCACAGTGCTGGTCAATATATTGCTAGCTTGAAGGGTATGAGAAGCTGTGTAGAGCCAAGATTCACCGGCCGAGATTTGGTCATCGCCGTTGGCGCCATCAACGCGGACTAGTGTGCCAACAAGACGATCGGCGACGGTTGTAATAGTGATGGGTGAGCTACCGGTGTTGGTAACAGCAAATGTAATGATCAGAGAGTCACTAATGTGCCCTGTTATGGGGTTAACGATCAAACCTGAAGTACTTTCAAAATCTTGAATTAATATCCGATTCATCAACACTTGAGTTGTCTCTTTGACCATTCCATCTTCAAAGAAAATATTGGATGATAATGGAGGAGCAGGTGTTTGATTCTGCTCAGTTGGTTGGGGCGTCGAAAGATATTTGTCTGAGGGAAAATTTGTTGGTTGTACGATAGTTTTGTTTTCTCGACTCACATCCAATATCAATGTATTCCTTTGAGGAGTACGCTTGTAAACCACAAAGAATCCAACCAATGATAGCACTAACATGGTCAGACCGATGACGAGTAGGATTCGAGAGGTTCTTTTCTTATTTTTCATCTTTTATCGGTTATGCTTTTTCCATTCACTGTGTCAACTTCAGCTTATGCTTGCGAGGAGTCCGGCGCGTAACACTTTCAGCAGTGGCAGAGAGATGCAACAAATAATAACATATAGTCGGCCAGTCAATGAAGTGATCGAACCAGGTCAGCTCTACCAAATTCGCCTGCTAAATGGACAAGTTACTAAAAGATGCTGCCCGGAAGTCTCCAATATGGCTTGTGACGGATCTGTTTAATCTGTCTGTTTTCAATATCAAAGTGATGCCCAATATTAATATCTCGCCAAACAAGTTCAGGGTTTCTTGCCAGCAAAATATCATATCTCAAATGGTTAAAGAGGCTCATCTGCCCTATGATATCAGGTGCATTTGAAGGCCAATTCAATGTGAGTAAATGTCCAGAGGTCTGACGCTGTGTAACACTGTCATCAGCAAGAATCGGCTCTCTTGTTACAGAAATCATCTCAAAACCTGGCTCTTCGCCGTATCTAACATATTTTCTGACCGGGTCAAAATAGCGATTTAGCACAAAATTAGCTTTACATTTGAAGGCAAGATAATTGAACGCAATCTTGGCCATCAATCTTTTAACGGGACCGTCAAGTGCTGTGATTGAATCGACCTTCACCCGGCTCCCTTCCGAGATGGGAAGTGAACGCGCATTCCCCTCCGGAAACTTGATGTTACGTGCTGAAAGCGTTTCGATTAGGCTACTCTCCTTTACTTCTGCAGAGATAGGAACCGCTGTTTCGGTATCAACTTCTGCTGGCAGCGGATTGGACAAATCTTTCAAATACCATTCCGGAATGAAAATCCAATCTTGCCTATCCCGTGTTCGGAATCTAACTTGTGGAACTGGTGTAACGACCAACTGACCCTCGTGATCCTGAAGTTCAACTATAAATCCAGTCCATTCCCCCCAGTGCGCCAATGAAAAAATGACTCGATCGCTGCAAAGAAAACTTGACCTGTCAGTGGGAGCGATGCCTTTATCCAAGCGATGAATAGCTTCGAGACTGCCGAATCGTGCAACAATTACCTCCAAGTTATTTCCGAAATATTGATTACAGTCATGGCAAACGCAATCCGTGAGAGTGAAGTTGTGTTCGAATCTCCCAAATGCCTGAGGAACCACGTGTTCTGTTGAACACTTGTCAATTGGAAAGTTACTATTGCAGTAAATACACGTGAACTCGGTCACCGGCACCACCTCTCATTATTATCCGACAACACAACTTCTATGATGTTATTAAACAAACTCCAGGGATCCAACCGCTTGCCCCTGCTCCTCTCCGCCCCCACCATCTCCGCCCCCCTACTCCTCCAACCCAAAACGCTCCCGCAGGCGGTCCAGCGTGAAGCGATTGCGCAGCTTGCAGACCGTGTTCTGATTGGCAAACATGCCCTTCTCCCAGATCGCCTCCTCGCGGGGGAGGGTCTCGATCCAATCCACCCGCACCAGGTACTCGGATTTGTCAGGGTCGTCGGCGTTGCGGGCCATGTTGGACGCCCTCAGGTCAGGTACGTCCAGGATGAGTATCTCTTGCCCGTCAACTTTAACGCTGAATTCCCTGACCTGCCGGGTCTCGGCGGTGACCTCGCCCACGCCCACGTAGCCGGTGCCAGGGATGTTGACAAAGACGCGCGCGCCGGGGAACAGCATCTCTAGCGTGCGGCTGTACCAACGGCCCTGCCCGCCCGAGATAAAGCCATAGCGCACGCAGTCATCCCAGTTGCGTGTCTCGCTCTCGCCCAACGAGACGTAAAAGTCGCGGCCATTCCAGGGTTCCCGTTTGCGCGCTGCCGGCGCCGAGGCCTCAACCTCTTTGGGGTCGCGTAACCAGGTGCGGGTCAGGTATTCGCGTCCCTCGTCGACAAAGTGCTGGAAAAAGACCGCGTTGATGGGCACGCCATAGCCCTCTGATAGGTACGTCAGGATGCGCTCCGTGCTGGGATCCAGTTGGGCCGCCACCACGACCAGGCGGTGGCTCTCGTTCAGCGTCTCGGGCGGACTGCTGCCAAACCGGTCAGAGAAGGCCTCTTCGAAGCGCAGGTCGGGATCGGTCCTGGCGGCATAGTCCTCAAAGGTGCGCTTGATGTCGTCATAGGTCAGGTCTTGTACCCAGGAGGCATAGTCGAGCACCTGGGCCACCACGTCCCGTGGCGTGCGGTCCCGCTTCAACTCGATGACGACCAGTATGCCTTCGGCGTCGATGGCCAGCAGGTCGATCTGCTTGCCTTGGTCGGTGCTGACCTGCCGACCAAGGATCAGAAGCCCTTCGTCCAACAAGGACGGGTCCTCGGCCAAAAACTCTTCCAGGCGGGCCTCCTGGTCCAACCGTGAGGGATGGACCTGCGTCAATCTCTCGTCAATTCGCCAGATACCAAGTTCGATGGGCATCGTCGCGCCTCCTCAACTCGCACTCCCTGAAACACGTCCAACTCGACCAGCCGGGCCACTTTGAACCCCAGCTCCATGTTCAACATCGTCGCACACAAAGACCAGGGGGTCAGACATCATTCTCTTCCGCACGGATTAACCCGGCCCAAAAGGGCGTCACATCATAGTTTATCAAGCTCTGAACTTCTGGCAGCATTTCAGGATTCAAGGTGACCTGGTGGCCGTTTCCGTCTGCGGGCGTCTTTTGCAACAGTAGCCCTTCGTCTACCAGGTGCTTGACGCCACAGGCCAGTTGATCGCCGTGCGGCGGGGGAAGATGTTGCCACAGCAGGTCCTCCGGTATTGCCTGTGCCCCCACCTTGCCCTTGGCCACCATGCGGATGAGCAGCGTGCGCAGCCGACGGGCTTGCACATTCCACAGGCTGTCAGACGCGACGTTTAGCGGCCGCTCCCAGGTCTCAATGTCTGCGTCGCGATACCATCCCCCGGTCACCTCGACCAGGGCTAGGCCGACCGCCTCAACCTCCGGTGGCGCGGCGGTCGGGGTAGTTTCGGCCTCTTGCCAAGCCTGGCCCAGCTCCCATACCGCCTGAGGTACCTCTGTCACGCGCACTGTTAGCGCAGTGTCACGAAAGAGAGACATCTCGGCCAACGTTGCCTGAAGCAGCGTTTGAGCGACGTCGGCCAGGTTTTGTTCGCCGGTGTGTTCACCGGCAGTCACCAGTGCCTCATAGCCCGCCCACTCGTCTTGCTCCGCCTCGTCAAAAAACCAATCGGGCTGCGTCTTGAAACGGGTGATAGCATAGATCACAGCGCCCGTAACATCATACAGCGCGTCGTCTATTTCTTCTGGGAGCGCGGGATCCTCGCGACAGGGAAAAGCCCAACGCATCTCCCCGGCCTCAGGATTGTGAGACAGCACCACTTCAAGGGTAATGGGATGGCTGCAACTCTGTTGCTGGGCTTGGTCAAGCAGCGCTAGATAAGGGGCTAGCCTTTCCTGGAACTGTTTGTGCTCGGCCAGGAGAGGCGCGTGGTATGACGGGGGCAACCTTCCGAGAATCTCTGGGAGCTCGGCGTCAAGCTGCCGGTAATCCTGTAAAATGGTTTTTAGTTCCGGATCCTTTTCCAACAAGTCCCGACGCTCGGCATAAAAGTGGTGCCAAGTCACCCAATGATTTTGTGTTTGCCGCAGGTTGTCGTAGCTCTTTCCCAGGGCTGCTCGCACGGCCTCAAATCCTCTTTGAGCAAATTTGTCGGCCTGACGTCCCTTCTCCGCCTTCAGCCTTGGGAGTGTTTCTCCCAACTCCCAATGGCGCTCCAAGAGTTGGCGTATCTCGGACTGTGTCTCTGCTTGCTCCGCCCGGCAGCGCTCCTGTTCGCATTCGATCTCCTCGATCCGAGTCTGATAGCCTTGTCGGAGTGTGTCCAGCTGCTCGCGCAGGGTCCTCTCTGCCATTTTCATTCCACCTCCGCCAGCGCTTGCCAATCCAGTGGTTCCGGCAAGCGCACAATTTGATTTAGCAGGTCCTGATCCCAATCTTCAGGGACGTGGCCCAAGCCCAACGCCAGCAGGCCATAGAGCCATGTTTGCGGCACGTGTATCCAATCCCGCTGTTTCCCGCTGGCCTCTTCGACTATGCCGAAATCTATCAAGAGCGATAGTTGCTGTTGAGCAAATTCGCGCTGAGGTCCCTCTACAGCCTGCAACGCGCGCCGGCGCGTCGTGCGCGGTCCAACACGCAGCGTCACGTCCTCCACCTGGACTGCCTGGAACAATGTTACCAGGAGGATGATTTGATTGGACAGGCTCCCATCATCAGAAGGTGTCTGCAATCCCACGCGCCGCATCGGATTGCGCAGCAGGCCATAAGCCAGTTGAGTGAAAGCCAAAGCGCGTTGCGTTTCCACATCTGCGGCGTTCGTGAGATCGGCGACATATGCCTCCAACGCTTCTTGCGTCGCGGCGTCCACAGAGAGGACGGCCGGCTCGACGCTGGCACTCGAGTCCTCTATGAACGAACGAATCAAGACCGCCAACACGGTCTCGTCGATCTTGCCATCTTGCAACAACCATAACTTGTCGGCGCTTGCCAGGCGCTCCACGCACCAGTCGGCATCCAGGTCCGTGTGCTGGGATACACACGTTTCGATCACTACCGGACGAGGGACGAGGCGATCACTCAGGGGCCGCTGTATCTCGACCGTTGTCAAGTGTTCATCCAACAAGGACGGGGTATCGCCCGTCCAGCACACATGCAACGCGTGCAAAGCCCGCGTCAGCACCACGTACAACAAGTTAGCGTCCAACTCGTGGGGCGCGTAGGTCTCGGCGTCGGCCACAATGACTGCATCAAACTCCAATCCCTTGGTCAGGTACGAGGGGATGATTGCCGTCCGCCCTTGATATTGTGTGTCTCGGTCGTCAATCAGTTGATAGTCGAAGGACCGGGTTTCCCCGAGCGCTGCGTCCAGCGCTCTGCACGCGGTCAGCGTTTTGCAGACGATGGCGATAGAGTTGTGCCCCCGATCGTGCGCGTCTTGCACAATCTTGGGCAAACTTGCCACCAGCGCCTGGCGGTCGCTGAAAGGATGGTGCTCGGGTTTGGACTCGGAGCGGCGGAAGGGTTGAGCCAATTGGTCTTGCGCTACCCCTATGCGCGCCAGCATGTTGTTAGCATAGTCGATGATTTCCTGGGTAGAGCGATAGCTCTGTAGAATGTTTTTCTGTAGAATCTCGTGATCGCCGACGGCCGCATCTAACTCTTGCCAATCCTGGACACCATGGTGAGGGTAAATGCCCTGTGCGAGGTCGCCCAGCACCGTCATGGACAAGTCACGGCTGTATTGGCTGAGCACCTTGAATTGCAAAGGGGTGATGTCCTGAGCTTCATCGATGACGATGTGGTCATAAGGATGGCGGTTCACGCCATCCAAGAGGATTTTCAAATAGAGCAACGCGGCCAAGTCACTGAAGCGGAAAGGCCTGGAAGCGGTCGGGGCGTCTTGTCTCATCAGCTCCAGGTCCCAAGGACTAAACAGTCCCGCGCCGGCCTGTTGTAACAGCCGATGGGTGCGCAGCAAGCGCCGATAGGCTCGGGACACGTTCAATTTGTGCCACCCCTCAAAGTATTGGTGGACCTGATCTTCAACGCGTTCTTGGATGCGTTGAAATACCCCCAACCCACCACCCCGCTGTTCTGTGGGAAGTTTGGCCTCTATTTCACGGGCGATCACCTGGGTCAGACGCTGCTCCGCTGCCGCTCTGCGCGCGTTGAACGGGCGGTCAGCGACTTTGTCCATAACCCTTCGCAAGTCTTCTAATGTGCGTTCGACCCGCAGCGTGCCCGCGCCAGGAGCGCGATAGGTGCAAACCAGAGGCGCCTGGCCGTCCAACACCGCGTGGTGTAGAATCTCCACGTAACTTTTTAGCAACTGCGCCATCTTGATGGACCCTTTGTTTCGGGCGTTGCGATAGCGCATCGCTTTCTCTGCCAACGGCACTGTCGGGTCCAATAACAGTTCCAGGGAGGCATCCTGGGGTTCATAATCTACCGGCGTATCTAACCTGTCTATCATCCACGCGTCAAAGCTCTTTTGGGGAATTCGATGCTCGCCCAACGAAGGCAGGACGTTGGCGATGTATCCCAAGAAGATGCGGCTGGGGCCTAAAATCAGGAGGTTGTCTGCGGCAAAGTCGCGAGCTTCCCGGTGATGATACAAGAGATAGGCAACCCGGTGCAGCGCTATAGAGGTCTTGCCGCTACCAGACACGCCTTGCACGACCACCATTTGCTCTTTGGGCAGCGTGATAATATCGTACTGTTGCGCCTGGATAGTCGCGACGATGTCCTGTAGTTTCCTGCCCCGCGACGTACGCAACAGCCTGCTCAACAACTGATCGGTGTGGCGGGCAACGGTCAACCGTTCAGCCAGGCTATCGTGCACGTACTCGTCAGTGATGATTTCAAGTTGGCCGCGCTGGATTTGAAAAGTGCGTTTTAATAAGCGTTGACCTGCTTCACGTTTAGAGCTTCCTTCAAAGTACAGTTCACCGGCCCAATCACTGGCCCAAGAATAGACATACGTTCTGTCGGCACCTTGAACAAGTTGTTTGCCGAAGTAGAATGTTTCGCGACCTGGGCCATCCTCCGGCAACCAGTCAACGCGAATGGAATAAGGTTGCTGTCGAACCTCACGAAGCTTTTCGGTCTGTTCACGAAACATCCTGGTGAGCACTATTGTAGACCACGGGTCACTGCCATGACGAACTTGGTCTCGATTTAACTGCTCCTCTATAAAGTTGAGGGTTTCGTCCAGGTGCTGTTTTTCCTCTCCGTAGTCAGGGTGTTCTTTTGCGTTCATCCAAGTCTCCTAAAAAGGCCAGTAAACCTCCGTGCACAGCCAATATGGCTCACGACCCGGCATAGCCTTGCCCAATGCGCTAAAGCATAACAAGTCCCCGCGTATGGCGCCGATCTTTTCCCAGTCATCTTTCCGGATCAAAAAGGTGTAACTGTCCTTTTGATCGGCGTTCATGTCGCCAGTGTGGACCGTGACCTGCCAAAAATCGTTGTCGGATAGTTCGCCCAGCAACTGTGAGGCCAATTGCGCATCAGGTGAGAGCCGAAACTTTTTGTAAACGTCCACCCGCCCAACCTCGCGCACAAAGCCCATCTCCTCTATGGTTTGCCCTTCCAGAGGTGGGCAAGCACGGATGGGCGCCCGCCACTCGCGGCGACGCTGGCGCCGGGTGACGCGCTCTGCGTAATCTTGGGCAATTTTGACTTCTACCTGGGCCAAGATATAGTCCGGAGATTGACAGTTGTGAACGGGCCAGGGTGGCCCCAGGCTGTCAAAGAAGACCTTGCAACCGCAGCCACAACAAAAATAAAAAACCTTGGCGCCACACCAACGGCAGGTAGTGGGATAGGTGCGTGCACCACACCAGGCACCATGAGTAGCCCCGCGATAGAACATAGATCCTTCTCCTTAAACACTAATCAGCGTCATCCGTGAATCCGGCGCGATGCTGCCTCTGTTGCCCGCGCTTCCCTGGTCGACGTCATCGAGTCAGGCGTTGGGTCGTTTACCCCAGAGACAACGTCAGGTTACCGCTGTTTCTATCCATAGTGATGCCGTGTTGATTGAGCAAATCGACATAGAACTGCCCAACCTCTAAAAGTGCCTGCGCAAAATGGAACAGAGACGGTTGTGCAAAGTCAATCAAATCGTCAACCGAGAACTCGGGTTCATCGCCGCCGCCTATTCCAAGCAGGTACTCTGTCTTCCCCGGCCTTTCAGCTTTTTGCCACCGCTTGTACCTTTTCCAGACGGTTCCCAAACCTTCCACGAGCGGCGGTTGATCGTGAACCAATCTCCCCCTGTACGCCATCGTCTTCTGCCACTCCGCCGACCAAAGCTGGCTGGCCGCTTGTGTGACGCGGTGATCGGGTTTCTCCCTGCGTAAAAAGTGCCCGACGATCGACGCTTGGCTGGTTAGACGTCTCCCGTGTGGTTCAAGCGCTTGCTCGCTGATTTTAAGCATAGCGATAATGGCATAGGCCAAGTGTTCCTGCGCTGAATAAAGCCGCATTGCAGCATCGTCAACATAGAAACGAACAAAGAATGAAGCGGCTGTTTCATTGGGCTCTTTCTCGCGGTACCATATCTGGCAAGCATAGGCCTCGTGTAACGCAATTCGAGCCTCAGACAGGACAATCTGGGCATCTTGCAAAGCAACTGCCGCTATGGGGACAGTGCTATCTGGGTCGAACTTGATTGAAATAAAATCCGGCGATAGACTTTGTATAAACCGTAGATTGCTCATGTCAGGTAGCTTGTCGTTGATCGTCGCGAGCGTCGGTCTGTCGAGTTGCCCTCTGCTCATCTCTTGCTATCCTCCTACCCTCCCAGCCACTGCGCCAGCGTATCCAGCCCCTCTTCAAGCTGGTCCCCGGCGATGGCCAGCACACGATACCCCCTGGCCTTGAGCCGCTTGCGCTTGGTCGCGTCGGCGGCGGCGACATAGTCGCGATAGTGCGGCGATCCGGCCACTATCCAGAAAGTGACTCTTGCGCTGGATATTGCCACGTGGGCCAGGCCTGGTATCGGGCGCTGTCCCATCCTCGCTAATGAGAGCCGCGAGGATGGCCCATTCGATTTGTACATTTGCCCCACGCGACTGAAAATCTTGATCTTTGAGAGACCCCGTCCTTACTTGCAGCAGCGCCGGTTCCCTGGCGTTATGAAACAAAGTCCAGGGATCCGAACCATCCCAGCAATTCCCGTTCCTTGCTCGTCCAACCCCAAACGCTCTCACAAGTATAGCGGCCCCTCCTCAACTCACACGCCCTGAAACACGCCCAACTCGACCAGCCGGGCCAGGTGGGCCGCCACTTGGCCCGGCAGCGGGCCGCCGTGGATCAGCAGCCCCAGCTCCATATTGAGCGTCATCGCGTACTCGGTCAGGTTGGCGCTAGAGATCAACAGCGTCTGCTCATCGGCCACGGCGACCTTGGCGTGGAGCGAGCCGTGCCGCCCGTCGGCCGTCCGCAGCCGCGCTTCCAGGGGCCAGACGTAGAGCTGTACGCGCCGGACGACCTGCTCCCCCAGGGCGCCGATCGTGTCAAAGGCGATGCGTCCCTGGCTCGCGTCGGGCGTCTCCAGATAGATGGACACCGCCACGCCGCGCCGGACGGCGTCCACGATGGCCTGGCCGATGGTCTCAACCTTGTACACGGCAAAGCTGACGATGTGGAGCCGTTCCTGCGCGCCGTCAATGAGCTGCAACAACGCCTGGTCGGTGCGCCGGAGCGGGATGACGTGGCTGTCCGGGCCGGTCCACACCAACTCTAGCCGCTGGCGCTGCCGGTGGGCCGCCTCTGCCTGCGCGGCGGTCAACAACGCCAGCGCCACGCTTTGCGGGCTCACGTCGGGCGCGTCCCGTTGCCAGGTTTCGATGAACGCGCTCACCCGCTGGCGGACGGCGGCGGGCTGCACGACGCCGAGCACCCGTGCCCGTAATCGTTGCCCGTCGCCGGCGCCGGCCTCGGCGAACGCAGCGGACAACTGCTCGGCCAATTCGACCGGCAGATCGGCGACCAACCGGTAGATCTCTGGGGCGATGCGGGTCAGTTGTTGTGGGTGGCTCACGGTTTTATCCTACCTCAACGGCATCATTCGAAAAACGCCAGGTCGTCGATCTCGACTGTCTTGACCAACGTCGAGCGGTCCAGGTACTTGTTGCCCCGTTCGCAAGAGGTCTCGGGGGCAAAGAGACACGCGTGGCACGCGGCCGCGTGCAGCGTCCGTCCGGTGAGGCTGGGCGGATGCTCGGCGCACAGCGGGTCGCTGGCACACAGGTGCGCGGACTCGAGCGCCTGGGAGATGTGACGCCCCAGCGCTTCCGGCTGGCCGAGGCTCACCAGGCCGCCCAACGTCCCCTCGCTGTCGGGCGCCGAGGTGTAGATCAGCAAACCCGCCATCGGCCCATCCGTCGCGTCCGCCGAGCGGGCATAGATGCGCTCGCGGATGCTGGCCACGGCGTAACCGCACTCCAACGCCAACTGGCGCATCAAGGCGTGGGCAAAGGAATGGATCAAGACGTAGCGCATATCCGGAAAGCCAGCCTCCGGTTGTTCGATGTACCGCGCGATCCGCCATTTCTTGTGTGACTCGAAAAAGGCGTCGGCCCGCTTTTGAACGGCCGGCCGGGCCAGCCAGCGTTCGATCTTGTCCTCGTCGAACTGGATAAAGATCCCTTCGCCGCGCACCTCGGTGGCCGGCACCCAGGTGGGAGCCTGACGCGAGAGCGGCACCGGGTCGATCTGGATGCTGAGGTCGGGGTCGGTCAGCTCTCCCACCGCGTCCAGCCGGGTAAAGCCGACCATCGCCCGCACTTCCCGCAGCCGCTCGACCAGCACCACTTGCCGGATCGGCGATGTGTAGCGCGGTGGCACGTCCACCGGGCGCAGGAGGAAATCATCGTTGTTGAGCCCAGGATCGTGGGCGACGAAAACCACCCACTCGGGGGCCTTGAGGTCCGGCTCTTTCGCAGGCGGCGGGATGACCCCGGCGTCTTGTTGCTGGCGCGTCTGGATGGCGGCCCAAATCTCCTCGTCCTCATAGGCGCTCAACTCGCCCAGTTGGCCACCATTTCGCAGAAAGGTGATGATGTCAATGCTGGTCGTGTTCTTGAGCGTTGCCCACTTTTCGTCCACCAACTGTGCCAGGCGACCGGCGTCCACCGGTATGGCGACGGTGCTATAGGCGACGGGGAACCACGTGTTGGAAGCCCCCAGGATGATGGGGCGCACGTGAAGGTCACAACCGTCGGGGTCATAATTGCGCAAGTGTGGATGGCGCCCCCGGCACAAGGGCAGCTTTTCACGGTTCTCACGCCCAAAAGCGTCCGAGAGACGCCGCCGCTTGCCGCACGACTCGCAGCGCACCTCCAGGTCGCGCGCCTCCCCCGACGGACCGTATTCGATGAGACGTAGCCAAGGGGATGTACACGACTCTCCTTGATGGACAAACTCGATCCAGGGAAAATCGTCCAGGTGGCCGTTCTCACAGGTCGCGAGAAAACGGGCGGGCATCACGTCGGGATGTTTGGCCTTGGGACAATTCTCGTGTCGATAGGCCGTCCGTTCGGGATAATAAGGGCTTTCCTTCAACTTGAACAAACCCGACTTGAGCGGCGCCAACAGGCGACAGAAAGGGCAGACCATCCAGCGGGGAAAGGTGGCCACCGGCACGCCGATGCGCGCGACTTGATCAAAAGGATCGACGGGCATCCCGCTGTCGGGCGCCGTTGGAGGGGAGAGCAAGTTGTTGACCTTGGGCAGCCGGTAGCGTACCGCTCGTAACAGGCGGTTTTCGATGACGGGCTGCATATACTCGGGTTTTTGAGGCCAATCTTCCAGGCCGGTCACGATCACCGAAAACTTGGGCAGATCGACGATGGCGCCAACGCCATAGGTAAACATCAACTGGCTGGGGCGGATCTCGCCCACGCGGGTAGGATGGGGGGTCATTTTACCTCCTCGCTCTGCACTCGTTCCTGGGCGGCACCGGACGGTCGATCCATCCCGCCGTCTCTTAAGATCAAAGCCACGTTGGGCTCGACGTCGCGCAGGGAGTTGAGACAGGTAAAGGTGTCCCAATCCTCGTCGGTTGGCTTTTTTAACAGGCTGATGATCCGCCCACCGCCCGCTTTGCCTTGGACCTGGTAACCGAGGATCGCGCCACTGCTTTGCACCTCAGTTTGGGCGAGCCACTCGTCCAGCCGCTCCTCGATCAACTGGCGCACCTGATCGCCGACACAGTCGCTGCCGGTGACCAGCCCGGCCCGGCGCGCCAGGGCCTGCAGCGCCGTATCGACAAAGGGGTGCTGGCGTGCGAGCTTGCCGGCGTCCTCGTTGGCGTTGAACGTCTCACCCAGCAGGCGCACGTAAGCGACGAGCACGCCCGTCAGGCCACGATCCAGCGCCCGTGGTGAAAAGGGGGTCACCGAGAGCGCCTCGACCTGCTGGTAAAAGGTGGCGTGGTAATGCTCGAAACGCTCATAATGACTCAAGTCGCGGGGACGCGCCCAGTTGTAGACGGTGCAGACCAGGCCGGGGAACTGGCGCCCCACACGGCTGGTGGCCTGAATATACTCGGCGGTCGCCTTGGGCTGGCTGGCGACGACCATCAACCCCAGGCGGCCGACGTCCACGCCGACCGAGATCATGTTGGTCGCCAGGACCACGTCCAGCGGACGCTTGCCATAGTCAACCTTTTTGCCGGCTTTTTTCTTGGCCTTGCGCAACCTGGTCGCTTGCGGATCAAAGGGCGCCTCCAGGCGATCCAGGATGTGGGGGATCTCGGTCGATCCCTTGCGCGAGGTCAGTTCCTCTACGGCGTGGATATAGCGCTTGGCCAGACCGCGCTGTTCCATACGCTGCAGACGCGTGCGCACGGCGTCGTCCACCACGCGCCGCATGCCGCCCAGTTCGCGCATCGCGTTAAAATAGCCGATCAACGTCATCCACGGGTCGGCGGCCCGGCCATACTTTTCATAGAGCACCTGTGCCGCAGCCATGTGCGCCACATAGACCCGGATGAGGGCCGTCTTGAGGCGGATGCCCGGCGTGCACACGCCGAGATATAACCGTCCCGGCGACGCGTTGCTGGAGGGGCGACGCTGGGAGAAAAAGTTGTCGTCGGCGTCGAGGCCGGCGGGCGGGAACACCCGGACCCGGCGCAGGAACAGGCTGTTGATCTGGCTGCCGGCCCGACGGATGGTGGCGGTCGATGCGATGACCTTGGGACGGATGGTCTGCCCGTCCAGTTCCCAAGATGCCAGGTGGTCGACCGCAGCTTCGTACAGGCCGACCAGCGTGCCCAGCGGGCCGCTGATCAGGTGCAGCTCGTCCTGGATAATCAGGTCGGGCGGTCGCAAGGGTTCCAGCGGCACGGTCTCTACGGCGGGTAACCGGCGCAACTTGCGGTGGCGGTCCGTGTCTTTGATCTCGGGGGAGCGAAAGCCGTGTCGCGGGCAGTAGCCGTTGACCCGCCCGAACAGCATCTGGGTCTCGCCTTTCCAGGGCATCTGGGCAAACTTGTCAACCGTGGCAATGACGAGGGTGGGCAGCCGGCGGTAGATTTCCTCATCCACGACGACGATGGGAATCCCCTCGTCCGGTGATTGCTTGCGACTGAACGGGCATTGGCCGTACTTGTCGCCACAATATTGAAAGGTGCGGGCGCGGCCTTTCTCAAAGGTCTCCACACAGATGTTTTTATCCGAGTCGATGGGCTTGCCGCACCAGGGACAGTTGGTGAGTTGGTGGGGCGACCCTATGCCGCCGACGGCGCCACCGCTCCAGCCTATGCCGTGCTCACGCTTGATGGCCTCGGCCGACTGGTCGGTCCAGTTGGGCGTGCTGCGCATGCCGACCCACAGGCCGATGCGAAAGGGTTCTTCACCCCAAGTGACTGGGTCAGCGCGACGGATGATCTCGCAGGCGGCGATGAGGGCCGTCGCGCGCTGGAACTGCTGCAGGGTGAGCAGCCGCAACGTGTAGCGCATCAACACCGCGACACCGGCGTGCCCGGAGCGCCCGCCCAGCACGCCCTGCAGGCGCCGGATGCCCATCGCAAAGGCCGCGACGCCCAGGTAGGCCTCGGTCTTGCCGCCGCCAGTGGGGAACCAGAGCAGGTCCGCGATCGCTTCGTTGGAATCGCTGCGGTCCGGGTGGGTGGGGTTTGCCAGCGCCGGCAGGTTCAGCAGCACAAAGGCCAACTGAAAGGGGTACCAGCGGCGGTTCTCAGGCACGTCGATGGCGTCCATATCCGGCGTTTGCCCCCGGCGCACCCCGCGCGCATAGATGGAGCGCACGCGCTGCAGGTGCATGGCGTGGTTGGCAAAGCGGAACGCCGTGGCGGCTTGCGCGTCATCGTCGAGCAGCGCGATGCCCTGCTGGATGCGCGCCAGCGCCTCGCGACACCGTTCCAGGGCCTGTTCGGCGTCAGCCTGATAGGGGACCAGGTCCGGAGGGGCAGCGGCCAGGCGTGCCGCTTGTGCCGCGATCCAGCCGGCGTAGGCCTCGACCAGGGGGTTGAGCGCCCCGGCAAAGTCGCCCGCCTCCAGCCTGGCCAGGTCCCGCATATCCAGCAGTGCCTGATCCAACAGCGGGACCTCTTCCGGCGTGGGCGGCTTCATCTGCTCCACCTCGTAGGTGGGCATCACCTCGGTGCGCACGGCGACGGCGCGGTCCCGGCGCCCCTCCGCCAGTGTGGGGTGGACGGCGACGCCGTGTCCCACGGCGAACTCGACGTGGTGGCGGTAGAGCATCTCCATCGCGCGGTCCTCGGGATCGGCCACGTTCAGGTCGGACGGCAGCCGGCGCTTGATAAAGACCGGGGCGCCATCGGGCGCGCGGACGAGCAGCTCGGGCTGGAAAATCCAGGCGCTATCCTTGTTGGATTTGGGTTCGTCCTGGGCGTTGACCAGGAACAAGGTGACGGTCCAGGCATCGTCGCGCCGGCGGCACAGGCCGCGCACATAGACCGCTCGATCCTCCGGTTCGGGGAACCAAGGAATCTCGCCCGGCTTGAGGGGGATGGGTTCGGAGGTGCTCGCGACCGGCTCCCGCTTCCAGACCAGGCGCGGCTTCCCCTCGTCATCGAACAGCGTCTCGCTCCGGACGCGGTGGTAGCGGCCCCAGCGGGCGGTGACCTGGATGTGTTGTGCGGCACCCTCCAATGTAAAGGTCAAGCCGATGGCCGAGGGCAGCATCGAAGCGGTCTGGGGGATGGCGACGTCGGCCTTGGACTCCTCGGCGTCGCCGGCGCCGCCCACGCCCAGCTCGTCTTGCTCGTCGGGCAGGATGCTCTGACCGCGTGGAGCCAGCAGGCCGACAATGTAGCGACCGCGCACGTTGCGTTCGTTGACCTCTTCCTCCGACCCGCCGGCCGGGCCGAGCAGGTCGCGACGGACCATATCGTGGAGTTCGGCGCGCAGTTGTAGGGGGGAAGGTGTTTCAAGTTCTGTCATTGGCTCTTTCCTTCACTCTAATTTTTATTTCACTCGTTCTACTCATCCTCAGTGGAACCGCCGTTGCCCCCGGCCTTTTTCATCCACTTGAGCGCGTTTTCCAGGACTTCCAACTTTGCTTCGATATCCTTGACCCGCTGCGCGTTCTTTTCATTGAGTTCGCGCTCGCGCTCGAGCTGCTGCATGATTTTGTCCTGTAGTTGAGTCAATGACGCGATGACATCGCGGGACTCGGCCAGGTGCTTTCGATCCGCTAGCAGGACCTCTTTGTAGTAGACCTGCAACTTGACGAGTTCGATTTTGAACCTGTTGGTCTCGATCTCTAGCAGAAGAGGAACCCCGTCGATTTCTAGGAGGCCAAGTGCTGCTTTGCTGCCCAAGAGACCGAGCGCTGCTCCGGCACCAGTCACGACCCACATGCCGCCGGCCATGCCCATCCCACCGATAGCCAGACTGCCACCCCCGAGGATCGCCAGGCCATGCGACGTCGCAGCAGCTCCCGAAAGACCCGCTGCTGTGCCAACCGCCGTGCCGATGAGTGGCGCAAGCAACCAACCGCCGGTGCCAAGGAGGACAATCCCGCCAATGCTGCCAACGAGCGCAGCTCTGCGCAGGCCTCGACGTCCATGCGCCTGAAACGCCTCTTGCTGAGTCTCGCATACCCGCTCGACGTCTGAGAAATATAGCCGGACGATCACGCCAATCTCTTTGAGCACTCGCCAGAAATCTTCTCTCTCAAAGTTCAACTCGTAGGGGGCAAACGGGTTGGTAAACGCTAAATCGATGATCAGCGTCATCGCTTGATCTCTAGACCAATCCCCTTCGATCAGCCCGCGAACGTCCTCTTCCAGCGCCAGATCGGACCTGTCTTTAAAAAATGATCTGCGCACTTTATCGCATTTATCGGCGATAAAGTTCTCCTTCTTGCGCTTGCGGTCCGTGTCTTTTTCAAGACGTGTCAGCCCTTGGGCGAGATACAAGGTCGCTGCAGATAGAGTTTGCGTGTAGTTTAGCTCCATACTTGCTCCTGTCATGCGACCGGCGCATAAATGATTTCTCAGCTTCATAATGCGTCATTTGAATTGCGCAGAAGACGACGGAGTATCCAGATGGTAGGAAAACAGCAGCCACCACGGTTCGCCGTCATCCATAGGGACACGGATGTCCCGCT
>DAOTUB010000383.1:0-16015 GCA_034437455.1 Anaerolineae bacterium
CAAACGAGAAGTCGTGCGTGCGTTGGTGGAGTGGCTCTACGATCTCTTCCAGACGAGGCAGAACCCCGAAGTCGCTTGCGCGTTACTCGGCGTATGAGGTTGTTAATGTGCAGGAGTTAAGCTATAACAACCTCACTCGCCCTCTATGAAAACTCGACCGGCTCCCGCCGCGTCTCGGCATCAAGGAACTGGGCCAACCGGTTGCGGAAGAAAAGCTGGACGGTGCCCGTGGGGCCGTTGCGGTGCTTGGCGATGATGATGTCGGCGATGTTCTTCTGGTCTGTGTCGGGGTTGTACAACTCGTCGCGGTAGATGAACATGACCACGTCCGCGTCCTGCTCCAAAGAGCCGCTGTCTCTCAAATCTGCCAGGATCGGCCGCTTGTCGGTGCGCTGCTCGACGGCGCGGGATAGCTGCGAGGCAGCCACCACGGGCACATCCAGCTCCCGCGCCAACCCCTTGAGCGAGCGAGAGATATAGGAAACCTCCTGCACGCGATTCTCGGAGCGGACGTCGCCGGTCATCAACTGCAAATAGTCGATAAAGACGAGGTCGATCCCGTGCTCGGATTGGAGGCGGCGGGCCTTGGTGCGCAGTTGCAGCACCGAGATCGAGGGGGTATCGTCGATAAAGATGGGAACGTCGGAGAGCTTGCCGGTGGCCTGCACAAAGAGCGGCCACTCGTTCTCCCTCAGGTCGCCCAGCCGCAACCGTTGCGTGTCAATGCCGGTCTCGGCGGAGACCATGCGCTGCACGATCTGCTCGCTCGACATCTCCAGGCTAAAGATGGCGACGTGCTTTCCAAAGTGGGCGGCGTGCTGGGCCATCGAGAGGCACAGCGAGGTCTTGCCGACCGAGGGCCGGGCGGCGATAAAGACGAGATCGGAGCGTTGAAATCCGCCCAGTATCCGGTCAAGGTCAACAAAGCCGGTGGGCACGCCCAGCGGCTCGCCCTGGTGGGCGTAGAGATATTCGATGCGATCATAGTAGCGGCGGATGACCTCCTGGATAGGAGCCAGGTCGCGGGTGATGCGGCGTTGAGAGACGCCAAAAAGCTCCTGCTCGGCCCGGTCGACCGTTTGGTCGATGTCCTCGGCTTCCTGATAGGCCAATTGCGCGATGCGGCTGGCCACGTCGATCAGGCGCCGACGCACGGCAGACTGCTCGACGATGTGGCCGTAGGCCTCGACGTGGATGGCGCTGGGCACGGCGTTGATCAACTGGGTGACGTAAGCCGCCCCGCCGATGCCCTCCAATTGCTCCCGGCGCTCCAGTTCATCGCACAGCGTGACAAAATCGACCGGCTCGCGCCGCTCGTGGAGCGTCAGGATCGCCTCATAGATCCAGGCGTTCTTCTGGAGGTAAAAATCATCCGCCTTTAGAAAAGGCGTGACGCGAAACAGCGCCTCGGGATCGATGAGCAGGGAGCCAAGGACCGCTTCTTCCGCCTCGATGTTGTGAGGCACGAGCTTGTCGGGGGTCGCCATAAGCCTTTCCTATTGTTTGGACAGGTCATCCAGGTCGAGGGTATCTACAAACTCGCGGAAAGCCGACAGATCCTCGCCCGCTTCCTCGTCAACGTTTTCCTCAGGGACGATGCCGGCCTCCTCCATGACTTTTTCCGCCACAAAAATGGGGACGTCGACGCGCACAGCCAGGGCGATGGCGTCGGAGGGACGCGAGTCGATCTCCAATTGTTTTCCGTTCACGTTCACGCTGATGTAGGCGAAAAACGTGTCGTCGCGCAACTCTCTCACGAGGATGTGCGATACGTCTCCGCCCATCTCGGCAATGACGCTCTTGAGCAGGTCGTGGGTCAAGGGGCGGGCGATCTCGATGTTCTTCAGTTGGATGGCGATGGCCTCTGCTTCGTAATGGCCAATCCAAATAGGGAGGTAACGCTCGGCGTCGACGGCTTTCAAGACGATCACTCGTTGCGCCGACATCAAACTTACACGGATGCTGTCGATTTCTACTTCAATCATTTTATACTTTGCCTCCTGGTAGGGGCTAAACTTAATCAAGATTATAACCTGAGCAAGGGCAGATGGCAAATGGGAAAAGAGTACCCTCTTGAACAGGCTCGCGCTCAGCGGGCAACTACACTCACCGGCTGCAAGAGCACTCGATCCGGTGGATGGCTGCCAGGCGGGGCGGCGACGGAGAGCCTCTCCCCAGTGGGAAGGTAGTACATTCCCACTTCCAATGCATACTCGCCAAGCGGCGCGCCAGCATCAAGGGGGATTTCATAAGGATCGGGCACGAACTCGCCCGGCTGCCAGCAGTTGGTAGGGAGACTATCCCTCACGGGCATATTGTCCCGCTGCCCCCACAGTTGTCCCGTTTCGTCCAGCAGATGTACAAAGACCGTGTAGGGTTGATGCGGCTGCTTCAACACTTGCCAATAGAGGGTCAGGCGAATGGTTTCCCCCGGAGCTACCTCTCGCGGCTCCAGGTCGTATCCGATCAGCGCGATCTCCTCGCCCAGCCTGGCATCGAGTAGATGCTCTACCTCCGGGAGAGTCATCTCTGGCTGATGGGGTTCGAAACGAGGCATCCCCGTGTCGTGGATGCGGAGAAAGTGATGAGAAAACAGCGTTTGCAGGGCCAACAATATCAGAATCAGGTTGTAAGAGCGATGGTGCTTTTCGCGTGCCAGGCCGATGGCGGCGATCAGGCAGGCCGTCGGCATCCACAGCAGCCACATTCTCCCCACCTCCCCCCGCGCGGCTCCAGAGAGATTGAGCGCCAGGAGTGTGATGCTGATGGTCAGGGCCGGGAGAGCCTTGATCGAGATGGGAGAAGCAGCTATGCCCGCCTGTATCACCCTGCGCCAGGCGCGGACGCTTTCGGCGACGAAAAGGACCGCGATGGGCACTCCCAGAAACATCAAAAAGTCATAGGGATTGTAGACGACCCATAACCAGTACGACCGTCCCAGATGAAAGTGGGTCTGCATCGCCGTGGAAAAGACGTCCCAGAAAGAGACGCCATAGGCAACCTGGTAAACCAGCCAGACGGATGTGCTGCCGAGAGCCAACAGCCCCCATCCCCGCCAGGTTCGTCGCAGCCACTCGCGCCAGCGGGCGAGACCGGTAAAGACCAGGTGAGCCAGACCGTACGCGCCCAGGGCCGGAAAGATAGTCAGGTTGCCAAAGCTCATAAACGATGCTACAGATGCAGTCAACCCCGCCAGAAAAAAGAACACAGACCGCCGATCTTCCAGAGCCAGGTGGAGCCAGTAAAGAGAAAGGCACAAGAACAGGGGATAGAGTTGATCCCACCGCATCGTGAACAAGGTGAGCGAGGGGACGATGATGTAGAGAGCCGCCGCCCGGAAACCAACCCGCGAACCGACCAGCCGCTTTCCCAGCCCGTAGATAGGGATGACGACCAGGCCGCTAAAGAGAGGAATGACCATCTGCGCCAGCGCGCTGGCGATCTGGGCGTCCTCCAGGTTGACGAACCCAAGATCGGCACAGTTGTACGTGCGCAGGTATTGAGCCACGGCCCGGCTCGCTCCCGGCAGCATATCGAAGCCTTTCCGCCACAGCCAGATGTAGACGATGTCGCCCGGCGGATGAACCGGGGTATGCACAAAGGGATGGGCCTGCATCTGCTGGGGATACGTGCGCAGATAGAGGCTCAGATCGCTGGCGGCGCCGATGGCGACCTGCCAAAAGCCATTTTTGTAGCTAATCGTGCGATAGAGATAAAATTCCACCGGATAGCGATAGCGGATGTAGGTGAAGGCGACCTGGATGGCCGGGGCCATCACGATCAAAAAGGCCAGTGCAGCCCACTCGCGGCGTCGGGAGGGTCGATTGGAGCCGCGACCGTCTATCCAAAACACGACGGCGAGAAGATACACGACCAGAAGCACCAGCGAAGGCCACCAGCGCGGGAGGGAAGCCAGGGAAGGCGGGCGACCGTGCCAACGCCACTCGTCAGGGCCAAAGAGGTACGGAGTAGGGCTGGTCGCCACGCCGACCAGGTAGAGCACGGTCAGCAGGAAGGGCCAGGCAGCGGGGGAATATAACAGACGACGGATAGATCGCAGCATCATAAATTGGCTAGGGCGGGAATTCTATACCCTGCAGCCAGATCAGACCATCCTGGGCATGGGGACGATCTCTGGCAACAGGAAGCCGGGTCATATCCGGATAGGTGTACATTCCTGCCAACAGATTATATTTCCCAGCAGGAAGGTCGAGCGGAAGTTGGAGAATTGTACTATGAGCAAAGACATCGCCGACGATCCACTCAGAAGTAGGGTAGAGACCGTCAAGGGGCCGCGCATCGTGCTGAGCGACCAAGTTCCCATCAGATCCCAAAAGATGCACAAAGACGGTATAGTCCCCTTCTGGCGGATTGATGGCCTGCCAATAAAGGGTAAGGGATATTTGCTGACCCGGTTCTGGATGTCCCGATATATCATGGCCCAGAAAACGCACCTGGTCGGCGAGAACGATACTCGACTGATCATGTAGGGCAGCTTGTTCAGATACAAAGCGTATATCCTGGAAAAGGACGCTCAGACATCGCTCCCACTGGCCGTACAAGAGACACTGGAATTCGGCATCGCGCGCTTCTGCACGTGTGACGCCTGCACAACGAGGGTCGCCGACGACATTAGAGCAGCCCTGCAATGGTCGAAAGTGAACACGGTTCATCCCCGGTTGGAGATCGAAAGAGACCGTAGTATACGGGATCCAATCTCCAATCACGAGGGTCATCAGCGGCGATCCATTGACCTCGATCTGCATCCGCTCCGGGTCGTCCAAGGGCAAGGCAGTGAATTGGAGAGAGCCTCTTTGCCGGTCCGGGGAGTAGATGTACATCTCGGCAGACTCGGATATCCAACGGGCTGGCTGACCGTTCCAACTTTCCACGCCCCACCAGTGATCGCCTGGTAATACGTACACCGGTTCATCCACAGTCGTTGGCCCCGAAGGAACCTGGTGGATGATGATTTGGTTTTCGGTGGATTGGGGGGAGCCAAACTCTGCTGAAAGCAACTGCATCTGGGGCGCGGCATCCGCCGCGTAACGAGTGAACAGAAAGATATGGCCGACGTCGAATGCGCGGGCGATGGCAGCGCGCGCGCCAACTCTCGGCGGCGGGATGATGTCTGGCTCCAACATAGGGGACAGCAAGCCATCGAGAAAGGCTGATGCATCAGCGGGAGTGGACAGAGATCGCTGCACCCAGGTATCGAACATAGGGTGTTCGTGCACTGTTTGATAAAAGAGGGCTAGCTCCTTTGCACGACGCGCCGAGGCGTCTTCCCTCGTAATAGGCAGATTCAGAACCGGGTCTCGATTGGCGCTGCGAGCGAGTGTGGACAGATAGGGAGGAGGTTGCACGGGTGTGGTGGGACATGGCCAGACGACCAGAAATTCGCCTAACGTGATCAGGCACAAAGCCACGGCGGCGGACTCTCGCCGACCCCAGGGCATGTGCTTCATCAGCCAGTCCAGTCCGTAAGCAGAAAGCACCGCCAGGGCTAGCATCAACGTGGCATGGATACGCGCCGGGGCGCGGTTGAGGGAGAGTAGAGGCAGGTTGGTCAGCAGCGCATAGGGCAGCGCGATAGTGATCTCTACATCGTCCGCGGTAAAAGTGGCCAGGGCATCGTTTATCTTGAGCGCGGGACCCAGCGAAAGAACCGCCGCGGCGATAGCAACGAGTATCCAGACACCCAAACGACGCCGGCGCCATGCAGCGGCGAGCGCCGCCAGCGACAGGGGGACAACGCCCGCGTAGGTCAACAGCTCGCCGATACGCCAGGTAGTAGGCACTGTGCGATGGGCGTAAGCAGGGATCAGTTTGAGTGCATTGAGCACGGGATTGATGGGCGAAGGTGAGACGATACCTAAAAGGTCAGCAGAAAAGGGGACAACACCCAAATCCTGTAGATGGGCGCCCTGCCCTTGCATCTGCTCGCACACTGCGGGCCAGAAGAACGGAGCAGTGCACAGTGCAGCGAGACCAAATGCACCTCCCAACGCGATGAACGCGCGACGCTCGATCTGTCGGTGCAAGACAAGCATTTCGTACAATAGCCACACAAGAGTAAAAAGCGCGAGAAGGAACGGAATGTATAATGGCTGTACAAGCAATGACGCCGCCAATGTCAACCCGCAGAGCAATGACATTGTCCAGCGGGGCCGCTCAACTACTTTGATGAAGAGCAGCAAGTACAAGGGAAACAGATAGGTCGAGATCAACTCCAGGTGGCCACAGAGAGCGTGCGCCATACGGCCAGGAAAGAACGCATACACGATCCCACCCAGTAGCCCCGCCCACCGATTGTGGGTAAGATGGGCGCAGAGCGCATACGCGCTCAATCCGCTGAGAAAAAATGTGAGCAAGAAAAGGGCGTTATATGTCGCGACGGGCGAGAGGAACAACTGCAAGGGAATCCCAGGCAGATAGACGGTGGAGAATGTAAGCAACACCGGATAATAGCCGCCGGTGGGAAAGTGGATCCACTGCAAGTCTGCTGGACTGATGTGCAGGTCCAGCAATGCCTGCTTGAACCACCACAGCATATAGGTATGATGAAAGGCGTCGTAACTCCACTCGGGGTTCTGCGCGAGACTGGTATCAAGTTGGACGACTACGGGGTATGTGACCACGAGGGTGATGCTGGCAAATATCAGCGTGATGAGAATTGCAGATCGAACTCGTTGCCACTTAACGGAGTAGTCGGAAAGTTGGAATATCAAATTCTGTCTCATTCTCACGGTTGGCGAACGGTGAAATGATACCACGAGGGAAGCTGGCGGACAAAATGGATAGACGTCTGCCTTTGATCGTCAATACGTTTATTCACTCTTCCTCCACCACGAAAGTAGTCAACAGAATAGCATCGTCGTCATCGGGCGTGGCGAGCCGCTCGCCGCCGGGGACGTATAACCCCGTAAAGAGTTTGTAATCGCCCATCGGTGCCTCGGCGGGCAAGGCGAGGGTGTGCACGTCGATGACGTATTCGCCGGGCAGCCACCCGGTGGTGGGACGAGTCCACTCGGCGGGGATGCCGTCCGATTGGGCGATCAGCGCGCCGCCGGGGCCGATGAGATGGAGAAAGGCGCGGTAGGAGGTGGAAGACGTGCTCTCTGCCCGCCAGATCAAGGTGGCGGTAAGGAGGGCACCAGACTCCAGGATAGAGGTTTCAGGTTCCAGGTTGACCCCTAAAAAAGTAGCAATATCACCCAGATGGGTATTTACCTCCAGATCCACTGCCGGAGGAGTAAACGTGTGAGGTGGAGCGACAACAGATAGTTGGCCAATTGGGTCACTACTCAGGGCGCACCACTCCACGGTCCAGGTGTAGGTGTTTGTCTCGATCATAGCAGGGAGTGTCAACTGGTGCTGGCTTCGCCAGACGTCGCCCTTTTTCCAGGACAAGATGGGCGGAGATAACAGGTAGCCAGCAACCAAGGTATTGTCTGGAGCCAGAAGCGCAAGACTCTGGTAGCATAGCTCGGATGATGGCCCTGCGTCTCCATCGTATTTAGCGTGCCACAGCAGTGTTAGATGAACCGTATCACCAGGGGCAGCCTGGCTGCGGTCAAAGTCGGCGGTCACGAGATCAAAGCTGCTCAACGATATATTGAGAAGATCGTTCTCAGGCAACTTTGGCATGCGGCGTGGACGGGTGAGCGTTACCTGTCCCAATGAAAGCGTCGGCGCAGCGGGCTGGCCTTGCTCGTTCAGCACCGATAGCGGCGACAGTGTGTCACGATCAAAGACCGTCAACACGACGTCATAAACGCCCGGCGGCGCGCCGGGCAGCGGCTCGATCTCGTGGCTGTCCAGCGCGTAGCGGCCCGGTTCCCAGGTGGTAGTGGGCGGATAATCCTCGTAGCCGCGCGGGCGGAAGGAATCGTGCCTGCTCCAGCGCAGGCCGTCTGGCCCGACCAGGTGAACGACCGTCTGATAGCGGCGGGAGGGTTGGACGCGAGCGCGCCAATAGAGATCCAGACGCAATACCCCATCGGCGGGCATTTGATCCGCACTCTGGTCATAGCCGATGAGCGTCAGTCCGTCGACATAAGATTGATCCAGCGCGTGTTCGACTCCGGGCAGAGCGCCGTCGGCTTGCAGCGTGGGACGGCGGAAAGGAGTATCGGCGCGATCAACGATAGCAAGTTTGAAAACGAGCAAAAGGAGAGCAAGAATGAAGCAGGAAGCAGGAAGCATTGCGGGCAGTGTCCCGTAGGGGCCACCGCCACTACGGGGTTGCGAATGATGGGTTGCGGATGGCAAAGGCCGAGGGCGAATTGTTCCAATCCGAGTGAGAATAACAATAGCAACGAGACTGAGGATAGAGATGGCGTCGGCGACGAGGCGTAGGGGCGTCTCGCCAAAGCGGATGGCGACCGTGTGGCGACCGGCGGGTACGTCGAAGGTGATCAATCCTTCAGGATTGGATGGCGTGATCTCCACGAGTTCACCGTCTACCCAGGCGCGCCAGCCGGGAAAGTAGAAGGTCAAGTAGCGGGCGCGGAAGGGGGTTGGCGTCTCGACGACGACGCGAGCCTGATTGGCGCCGTAATCCGCCTCGGCGACGGAAGCGCCTGAGGGCAGCGCCGTCTCGTCGAAGCGGGCGACCGGGCCGGCGGTGTACTGCTCCTCCAGTGGCGATCCCGTCGGTCGTCGCTGCACCCAGCGCGGGAAGAATGCGCCGGTCGCGGCCAGCCCCGCTCGTTTGGAGCGATGCTCGTAGGCGAATAGATCGTCGCTGGTGGGATGCGGCGCGCTGGGACAATAGCCATCGGGGGGATAGGTGTAGGGCAGGGCGAGGAGAATGAGCACGCTGACGAGGATCAGGGGCATGATGCGGGAAACGTGATGCGTGATGCGTGATGCGTGATGTGTAGTGCGTATTGCCTTTTGCGTGGCGGGGATAGAGACGCCCGCGAGCAGGGCGACGGGCAGCGTGGCGCGGCCTACGAATCGCCAGGGAAACTGGATGAAAGGCAACAGCGGCACGTGTTCCCAGAGCCAAAGCGAAGCGCGAGTGCTCATAAAGATACAGGCGGCGGCAAAGGCGGCGAAGAAAACCAGGATGGTCCGTCGCTCCTTTGCTTCCTTGCTCTCTTGCTTCCTGGTTTGAATGATTCCCACGAGCAGCCCCGCCCCAGCAAGCGCCGCCTGCACCAACCCCAGGTGGAAGCGCATCGGCGGGTTCATCAGAGAGGTATCCACCGGGGCGAACAGCGGGAACATCTCGGCCAGGGAGATAAAGTTAAAGTGAAAATCGTTGTTGCGAGTGGAGCGGGACATGTGGAGCTGAACATACCCCTTCTCCAGCAAGGCCGGTCCCCAGAAAAAAACAGCCAGGCCCAACGCCAGAGCCAGCGCGCCGCCAGTAGCCACCCAATGATCCTCGCGACGATAGACCAGCCACAGCACGAACAGAAAAGCGACGAGAAAGGGCGTGAAAATCAAGCTGGATATGTTGTGGGTCAGATAGAGGGCAGCCAGGGAGAAGGCACTGATCAGAAACCAGCGCCGCCGTCCGCTCAGGGCCAGACGGCGGAAGGCCCACAGGATGAGAGGCAAAAGCGCCAATACGACCGATTCGGGGATATTGCCGCGCAGCAGCGCGTCGAGAAACTGGTAGGGAGCGTAGGCATAAGCGACGGCGGCGACAACGCCGGCCTGCGGGCCGAACAGATCGCGGGCCAGCAGATAGGCGGTGAGGGCCGAGCCGACGATGCTCAGGGCATAGACCAGGTTCTGGGCCACGGGAAGCGACAGGCCAGTCAGGTGAAGCGCCAACACCAGGTAATATGACAAGGGGGCGCGGTAATTGTAGAACGGATAGCCGTAACCAAAGGCAAGGTCGGGCAGGAAGCGCGTGAACAGCAGGCCGTCCTGCAGAGCCTGGCGCGTGGCAACGACGCGAAAGTAGTGGGCGCCGCCATCGTGGGTGCAGGGTGAATCGGCCCGCAGCAGGGGGAGGATGGCGATGATGCACAATAGGACAATGATCAATGACCAATGACCAATGACCAACTTTTTTTGGGGCGATTTGGTCACGGTTGGCCTCCGATGACGATCTCTATTGGTAAAATGGCTTGGTCGTCGGGAAGAGATTGACCAGTATCAGTGACGGGGAGGCGGTTGCCGTAGGAGGCGTTGTAAGACCCGACAGCAATGTGGTAGTTGCCAGGCGGAGCATCGGCGGCGACGGGAAGGGGGATTTGCTCCACGATCACCTGCCCGGCGGCCCAACTGCTCGTCGGCGCTGACCCATCGCCGGGTACCCGGTCCACCTGTCCGTGAGGTAGCCCGTCTGAACCCAGAAGATGCACAAACAAAGTATAGTCCCGGCCAGTGGGCCCGTCGGCTTGCCAGTACAGAGTCAGCGCCAATGTCCCTCCGGGCGCGGCTTTCGCCTCGGCCAGCCCGTAGCCGCGCAGATGGATCATCTCCCCAAAAGTCAGGTTCAATCGGTGGGGAATCGAGTCCGGCAGCGTGAAGGATCGCTCCCTGGGCAACACCTCCACCGTTGCCAGAGAACGGTTTTTAGCAAAAACCGGGTTTCTCCGGTCCAGCACATCCATCGTCAAGTGATAACGTCCGGGGGACAGGTCGGGCAAGATGTGCAGGTCGTAATGGCTTTGGAATCGATCCCCAACCCGCCAATGGGAAGTGGGGTAGGGGCTGAGTGGAAGCGTGGTCTCCAACCCGATCTGACCCTCGGAACCGACCAGTTGCAAGCGGACGTGATAGTCGACCTCTGGCGCGGCGTCAGCCTGCCAGAAGAGGGCAAAGGGGAGATGGTCGCCGGAGAGCACTTGCTCTGGCGGTGGCTCCGATCCCAGCAGCGTCAGCGGCCCTATGGTGACGCCCAGTTGTTCAGGTATCTCCAGCGCAGTAGTATCGGGAGGGGTTGTGGGTGGAGCGACTGCCGCCTCTCCCACCGAGACCCGTGTGCCTCGGAAAGCGCCTTCTGGCCCGGTCGCTCCCAGTCCCGCGCCGGTGGCTTGGTCGTACAGGCTGACTTCGATGGCGTAGCGGCCCGGCGGAATACCCGGTGGCAGGGATAACTCGTAGGTCGCGTCGGACCACTCGCCTGCTGCCCAGGCGGCGGTGGAAAAATTGACACTGTTGTGAACGGGCAATTCGACAGTGCTCCAGGCATGCCTCTGAGCATCTCGAAGCGCCACGACCACCTGATGGTCGGCGGTGGGAATGTTCGCCTGCCACCGCAGCGTCGCACGCAACAAGTCAGGCCAGGCGGCAGCCTCCGGGAGCGCCCCATCCACCAATGTCAATCGGGTCCCAAAGGCAGCGTGGTAGGGTGAGGCAGGCTTTGCGGATTGCGAGCTGCGAGTTGTAAACTCTGTGATGGCGGCGGAGGCGACGGTATCGGTGCTCACCGGCGCGGCGACTGCCTCCACCTGTCGGCGCAGGTGAGCGGCGGTGATAGGCGACGCTCCCGGCGAAGCGACCAGCCACACCGTCTCGTGATCGGGAATCTGCCGGGACAACCAGTCGGCGACGGCGGCCTCGGTGGGCAATGAGGCCGCCGAGAGCAGCGTGCCCGGCCCCTCGTACCGGCGCAGCAGCGGCGTGTCGGCGTCCAGCAGGATCAGGCCGTCCGGCTCGACGTGGGCAGCCAGGTAGTCGGCCTGCTCGAAGGGGGCTGTGTTAGTCTGGATGTCGGCGGCAGTGACGATGTAATCGGCAAGAGGGACGGTGTCATCGTCGAGCAGAACGGTGTGGCCGACAAAGAGGGAGGCGAAGGACGGGACGGAAGAGGCGGCGACGGTGAGTTGGTCAGCATCGGGTAGCTGGTTCAGGCTGCGGGCAGCGGCTCCCATTTCCTCTCCCCAGCCTGTGGGGAGCACGCGAGCGGCGGTCAGCGATCCCCCAACGAGGGGATTGAAGGCGGTGAGAGGACGGGCGGCGCAGGTCAGGGCGACGAGGGACTGGAGAAGGATGGTAGATTGGTAGATTGGTAAACTGGGAGGATGCGCCAATGTGCCAATCCCCAGCGCGGCGGCCAGCGTGATCGGAGGGAAAGCAGGCAGCAGGTAGCGATCGTGCTTTTTGGCCGCCAGGGTCATCGTTGCGCCAAAGAGCAGGGCAAAAGCGATCAATAGTAGGAACACAAAACGTCGCTCTGGAGAGAACCGGCGCAGTGCGACCAGTCCGATGGCGAGTCCGATGAGGGATAAGGGCGAGATGCGGAAGAAAAAGACGACGGGATAAAAGGCCGGGCCAGGGTCGCGGGTCATGTGACCGGCGAAAAAGATGGGCCGCTGCACCGTCTCGATGTGGCGCTCGGCAAAGGTGGAAAGGGTGCGCAAGGGAATGGTCGGATCGGCCCACAGAATGGGATAAGAAATAAAGATAATGATGAGCAATGAAGCAATGAAAAATGAACAATGAACAATGGCTGATTTAGGATTTCGGATGGCAGAGTGGATTAAAAGAAGCAAGATGAAAGGGAGCAGGATCAGAGTAGGGATTTTGGTCAGCAGTGACAGGCCGGTGAAGAGTCCGGCGAGGGCCCACCATGCGGCGCGGTGTGGCTCTCGTTGCCCGTTGAGAGCCGCTGCCAGAGCGAGAAGGCTAAAGGTCGCCAGCGGCGCGTCGGTGTGGAGCAGGCCAGAGTGGCCGGTGAGGAACGGATCAAAGGCCAGCAATCCGACCGTGATGAGCGCCACGCGCCGGTCGAAGAGGCGCGCCAGCAGCGGATAGAGAACGATCAGCCCCAACGTGGCGACCAGTGCGACAGCGACACGTCCCCAGGGGAGAAAGAAGGCCAGGTGGCGAAACGCCTCCCCGTTCTCGGGGGCCAGCCAGGCCAGGTGGCGGATCCAGTCCAGGTGAGCGGCGCTCTCGGCAGGGTTCAACCAACGCTGTACGGCCACGCCCGCGGCTCCCAGCCACATCGTCGTCACGCCTGGATGGCCTGTGGGCGGGATCGCCGTCCACTCGCGGGCGGAGAGCGCATCGGCGAAGCGAATCGAGCGATAGACCCAGTTAGGCTCGTCGGGGGTCACGTAGCGCCCGATGGGCACGAGGCGCAGCAGCAAGCCTGCTACACAAATCCCAATCACCAATGACCAATGACCCAACTTGGGCGCTGTCATTATCCCAGATAGCCAAGCGAGCGCAGCCGTTCTTCCACCTCGGCAGTCTCTTCGGCAGAGAGACCCGCCTCGACTGCTTGCTCTGCCTCCGTCACGGATTCGTACTCTACCGGACGGGTGAGCGTGAGCGCCTCGCCGAGCACGCGCCCGTCCATATCGTCTGGCACCGGCAGCCCCATCAAGTGCAGGATGGTCGGGGCCAGGTCCAGAATGCGGGCATCTTCCACCGTCTCATCCGCGCTGATCCCTGCTCCCCAGGCGATAAAGATGCCGTGCAGTCGGTGGCAGCCGGAATCGCCGCGAATCTGGCGGGTCACGATGTGGTTGTCGGTGGCAAAGAGAGGGAAGGCGATGGAACGGTAACCGTCGAGGACGAGGTGCAGGTCTGGACTCTGGGAAGCGTAGGGGCCGTGGGCCACCTGGCTGCCGGGGATTACGCCGGACTGTGAGCAGTCCGCATCCACGAGCGGTTTGCCGGTCTGCGGGTGGCGCAGATGTTGCAGTGCTTCGATCACCTGCTGGCGCACGACTTTGTACTCCTCGCCCGGCTCGACGATACCTTCAGGCTCGCGTCCCCGAAGATTGATATAGATCTGGCCCACGTGTCCAATGGAATAGGCGAGCGTGCGCGACCAGTCCACGTCGTCGAAGGAGAGAAACTTGCTCACAACCTGGTTGCGGGTGGACTTTGAGACTTGCCAGACATAGTTTTGCAGGCCCACGCGCTCGATCAGATGCCAGATCGAGGCAGGGGTGAGACCGGCGCGGAAAAGGCCGGTCTTGAACCGCGTCCATGCCCCGCGTTTCAGTTTCAGTAGGCCCTGCTCCAGCAAAAACAGGTTCAGATTGACCACGTAATGCAACGGGCCAAAGCCATGGTCAGATAGCACGACGATCGTGGTATCATCCGCAAGACGGTCGAGCATCTGGCCGATAAAATCGTCCACGCGCTGGTAGATCTGCTTGAGTGAAGGGCCAAAGCGGGCAGCGGCCTGGGGGTCGTAGCGAGGATGGGTAGGGTCTATGAATTTCCAAAAGGCATGCTGTATCCAGTCGGTGGCCTGGAAGTGAAACATCAAAAAATCATAGGGATAGTCGGCCATCAACTGCAACGCATATTCCCCTCGTCGCTCGACCACCTCGAGAAGATCGGAGGCAAACTCGGCCTCGTTTCCCTCCTTGTACTGCACGTGAGGAGCGATGCGGTAGGGCTTCATCCGGTTGGCATATCGATCGAGCAAATCCGAGGGGTACGTAAAATCGCCAGACACGGGCGAGAGCATCCCGCCGATGACAAAGCCGTTAACTGGCGCGGGCGGGTAGGTGACGGGGACGTTCATGACGCCCACTGTGCGGCCAGCCTGGGAGAGGATCTGCCACAGCGTCGGGGTGCGGAAAGAGGCAGCGTTGACCAGTTCAAACCTTCCCGGACGACCGTGTGTCCGCCCCATGGGCCGGATGAAATCGAATACGCCGTGTTTGCCGGGATTCTTGCCGGTGGCAAAGGTGGGCCACGCCGGCGAGGTGACTGGCGGGAGCGTGGATTCCAGTGGGCCGTGGACGCCCTCCGCCATCAAGCGGGCCAGGTTGGGCAAGGCTCCCTCGTCCGCCCAGGGATGGACCAGGTCAAAAGTCCCACCGTCAATTCCGATTACCAATACTCGACTCATGTTTGCTCCTGTTCTGTCTCGATGACTCGCCGGACGACATAGATAGGTTTATTCTGTACTTCGTGGTAGGTGCGGGTGAGGATCTCGCCCAGCAAGCCCATCATCAGGAACTGGACGCCCAACACGATCAACAATACAGACAGCATCAACCACGGACTGGTGCCGATGCGATAGTCACGGAATCCTTGCTCGCCGTAGAGCAGGCCCTGGATGATTTTGGCTCCGGCCAGATAGAGGCCGATAATCCCGCCCAGCCCGCTGCTCAGTAGCCCTACCTTGCCGAAAAGCTGCATCGGGCGGTTGGAGTAACTGAGCAGGAAGGAGACGGTGAGCAGATCGAGGAGCACGCGCGGGGTGCGAGAGAGCGCGCCATATTTGGACTGGCCTGCCTTGCGCGGCCGGTCGCTGACCGGCACCTCGGTCACGCGCACGCCGATCAAGCTGGCTACCTCGGGGATGAAGCGATGCAGCTCACCGTAAAGGTGCATCTGCTTGACCAGGTCGCGGCGCATCGCTTTCAACGAGCAGCCCCGGTCGTGCAGGTGCACGTCGCTGGCGTTGGCGATGAGCCAGTTGGCGACCATCGAGGGTAGTTTGCGGGTCAGGAAGGGCTCCTTGCGGTTATGGCGCCACCCGTTGACCAGGTCGTAATCCCCTTCCGCCATCACCTCCAGCAGGCGGGGGATGTCGGCGGGATCGTTTTGGCCGTCGGCGTCCAGCGTGACGATGATCTCTCCCCGAGCGTGGTCGAACCCGGCGGCAAAGGCGGCGGTCTGCCCAAAGTTGCGGCGGAATTGGACGATGCGCAAGCGGGGTTCTCGTTCTTGCAGACGACGGAGCACGGCCACGCTGTCGTCGGAGCTGCCGTCGTCTACGGCGACGATCTCGTAACGGCGCCCCAGTTTTTGGAGCACGCCGGTCAGTTCGGGGATCAGGTTGGGCAAGGACTCGGCCTCGTTGTAGACGGGGATTACTATGGAAAGGTCAATCATGGTTTCAGATTCGTTCATTGCGATGACATCCTACGCAATGTACTATACACTGCGTGGCGTGCATTATAACACACTGCTCCAATGGGTCAACGTGTCATTGTGGAGCGGGTATAATTCAGAACTCTGGGGGACAGGTTTCTTTTTTCTCCAGACTGTATCTTTTCAATAAAACGGGGCTATGTAGCCGAGGTTTCCATACCTCGCGGGCCTGCGCGCTATGGAAAGCGCGGCT
>DAOTUB010000384.1:0-9972 GCA_034437455.1 Anaerolineae bacterium
CAATTGGCTTTCTCGAGTAAGATTCTCTTGGGGTCCTCATAGCTCTTTTCTCCTTGTGTGGAATGGAGATAGTATGCTATGAAAACCCCCTATGTCAAGCCGCGTAGCAAGTTATGCGGTACTGCGAAAAATATCAGCTTGACGCCGATCAACTTCACCAGGCCCTCCAGCATAGCTGGTATTCGGTGTCGGCGTACGATGGCGACCGGCTGGTTGGCTTTGGGCGTGCGATATCCGATGGAATGCTTCACGCTTTGATCGCAGAGATGATCATACTTCCCGGCTACCAGGGCAGAGGCATCGGAAATCATATGGGTGTGTTTCAAATGGGTTGAGTAGCCGCGCTTTCCATAGCGCGCGGTATGGAAACCGCGACTACCTCCAACCGAAATGAAACACACCCAAATCATATTCTGAGGGAACTCGTGGCCAGGTGCCAATCGCACCGAGTCCGGGATATTCAACTGTTCTGCGCCAGAGGGAAGGCGGACTTTTACGAGAAACGCGGATTCGTGAAAAGGCCCGACGATGCGCCCGGTATGGGAATCCCATACATAAGCCAGGCATGACCCTCGAATATCCGTTCAGCCTTCTCCCCGACGGGGAGAGGGTTGGGGTGAGGGGGAGAACTGAACAGCCCCGGCGCGGCAGCCATCTTGACCCCGATGCCAGAGGCGGTATAATACCGTGTATGCATCGGACCCGAATCACGATTTTGCTCACCCTGGCTCTGTTCGTCGGCAGCGGAGCGCTGGCCGTCCATGCCTTTTCTCCCCCGCTTCCTGCGCCGCTTCCTGCGCCGCTTCCTGCGCCGCCGCCTGTTGACGCGCCGATCGTTGTTCGACTCCACGTTCGGGACCGGGATCACCTGAATGTCGTCGCCGGAGAACTGGACATCTGGGAGACTCACCCAGAAGACAGGTACGTCATCGCCGCCGTGACGCCCGCCCAGTACCAGTGGCTCGAAAGCCTGGGCTACCGGCTGGAGCTTGACGCGGAACAGACGGGGTTGATGGAGATTCAGGCCGCCCTCAACCCCCGTTTCTACTACTTTGACGATTACCAAACCAACCCCAACGGCCTCTACGTGGTGGATTTCCTGCAAGAGATCAGCGCCGCCTATCCCGATCTGACCGAGCTGATCGACATCGGCGACGCCTGGAGGGCCTCTCAGACAGGCGAGCACGACCGTGACATCTGGGTGCTGCGCATCACCAACGAGAACTCATCTTACGGCTCCATCAAGGACAAGCCTGCCTTCTTCCTCTTTGCCACCATCCACGCCCGCGAGGTGGCGGTGCCGGAACTGGCCATCCGTTATATCAAGTACCTGACCGGAGGTTACAATGGCGAGGGCGGCTACGGCCTGGACCCCGACGTCACCTGGCTGGTGGACCACAACGCGGTCTATGTTCTGGTGATGCAGAACCCCGATGGGCACGTCTACAACGAACAGAATGCTTACCACTATCACCGCAAAAATATGAACAGCACGGCTTGCGGCGCTGGCGACCTGGGCATAGACCTGAACCGTAATCACAGCTTCCTGTGGGGTTGCTGCGGCGGCTCCAGTGGCAGTCCTTGCAACGAGACCTATCGCGGTCCCAGTCGCGGCTCCGAGCCAGAGACCCAGGCGTTTGAAAGTTACTTTGCCACGGTGATGAGCGACCAGAACGGCCCGAACGGGGACGACGAGATCCCTCCGGCCGCGCCGATCACCACTACCGGCGTCTTTATCACCCTGCACAGTTATGGCGACCTGGTGCTCTGGCCTTGGGGCTTTTCGGGTTACGGCGACTCGCCCAACTATGCGCAAATGCGAACCATCGGGCGCAAGTTCGCCTATTACAATGGCTACAACCCAAGCGCGACGATCTGGTACGATGTGGATGGCGCGACCGACGACTGGACCTATGGCAAGTTTGGCGTTCCCTCCTACACCTTCGAGGTCGGGCCAGACAGCGGTCTTTGTCAAGGCTTCTTCCCCCCTTATGAGTGCATAGACGGCTACGCCGGCCGCAACTTCTGGGCCGAGAACAAACCGACCTTTCTCTACGCCCACAAGATCGCCCGCACTCCCTACGTGACTGCCTACGGCCCAGATGCCGAAGAGTTGACCGTCGCGCCAGATGCGGCGATTCAGAGCCAGCCGGTGCAACTGACGGCTGTCGTCGCCGACCATCGCTACGGGAGCGACACGCTCCAGCCCATCGCCGCCGCCGAGTACTTTGTTGACGCTCCAGGCGACGACGGCACGGGCGTCCCGATGCTCACCGCCGATGGCGACTGGGGAGACCTGAGCGAAACCGTGACGGCGACGGTGGACATCTCCGGCCTGGCTCTGGGCAAGCATTATCTCCTCGTGCACGGCCAGAATGACGATGGCGATTGGGGGCCTTTTACCGCTGCCTTTGTGACTGTCAAGATTCCCACCTATGGCGCGGTCTTGACGCCGACGACGGCTGCTCAACTCGGCGTGCCGGGCGCGCGGGCGTTATACACGCTGACGCTGGAGAACACCGGCGATCTCATCGACGTCTACACCATCGGCGTGACGGCCACGTGGCCGACGACGCCCTCGTTGACCGGCACCGATCCAGTTAGCCCGGATGGCACAGTGGACTTGACCGTCGAGGTCGCCATTCCGTCCTCGGCATACGAAGGCGATCTTGACGTGGCGACGGTGACGGCGAGCGGCGCCGTCGTCAGCGCCAGCAGTGTGTTGACGACGGCAGTGCAATGTGTGGAGATCTCGGACGTGGAGTTGACGCTGGCGACACGGGGCACCATCTACACCGAAACGTTGGTCGAGTTCGAGGCCGCCGTCGCGCCGGATAACGCGAGCCTGCCCTACACCTATACGATTGACTATGGCGCCGGCCCTGGCCCACCGGCCATCGGCAGCGCCGATCCGCTGACGCTGGATCACATCTTTGCTCTAACCGGTACTCACACGGTCGAGATCGCGACGTGGAATTGTGACATGTCTGAGCCTGTGACCGACACCGTCGCCGTCGTGGTGAGCGAGACTGGGGTCTGCGTGGATCTGACGGACATCGCCATTGAATTTGAGGCCACAGGCTATCCGGGTGCGTACATGTTCACCACATCATACCAGCCGCCGAACGCCACACTTCCCATCACCTACACCTGGGCCTTTGGCGACGACACGCCACCGCTCATCGGCACGGAGCTGGACGTCGTCAGCCACACCTACCCCGCGACCGGTCTCTACACCGTCACGCTGGAGGCGGCAAACGCCTGCCCGTCGAGCGACAGTCAGAGCATCTCAGTGCAAGTAACCCTGTGCAGATTTTATCTGCCTATTGTGACGCGCAGCTAACCCGGCTCAAGCGTCAGGCGATCCACTTCCATCCACTGGCGGCCCAGCCCGTCCAAAAGCCCCCATCCCAACCGCCCCCACGGCTTTGCGATCATGTACTGGTTGTCCAACCAGATCACAAAACCGAGCGGCCCTCGGATCGCGGGACCGTTCTCCAGCGCGGGCGCGCCGTCTACCCAGAAGTGCGTTCGCTCCACACCCCACTCGATGACATACGTGTGCCACTCGGTCATGTCCGTCTCGACCGCGGCCTCTTGCACGTTCAACGCTTGCTGGATAGGCGGCCAGAGCGCCCGGTAGAGAGGACGAAAGTTCATCAACAGCGCCGCAGGCAGCGCGAGAGGAGCCAGGAGAAGCGCGATCGGGCGCAGAGCGTCTATCGTGGCCGCCTTCCAGCCGCGGCCCGGCGTGCGCAGATCGAGTTTCATATCTGAGGGGGGCGAGGCGTAAAAGAACCACAGGGCACGGGGGAGCGTCGGTACCCTGACTCCGGTCATCAGGAAAGGATCGTTCCAGAACCCAAAACCGGCGGTGCCTTGTAGTTGCCCCGCCGGATGGGAGAAACGGGCCGCCACCGTCATCCTGAGCGGCGGGCGCCAGAGGAAACGGCGGCGGGAAAGGCCGCGGAACCAAGTTCCGACGTAATCATCTATCTGCGCGTCGGTGTACTGTCGGGAGGAAATATCGGTGTTTACAAAGCGGAGGGTGGAGCCGGTATGTTCCAACGCGCCGCTGCCCACGACGTATCGCCGCCAATGAGGGCCAGGCTCCGTCGTAAAATCCTCGTCAACGCTCATTCTGGCTCGCGTTCGCGGGTCACCTGGACCAGTACTGTGCCCCTGGTGCTGTTGAGCTGGAATTCCGCCCCGCGCGGCACGACGGTGAAATCTCCAGGGTGCATGTGCAGCATGCTGCGGAACGTTCGCACGGTCGCGGTGCCATCTAGGACGTAGAGCAATCGATCGTGAGTAGCCGGTATGTGGACCGGCCAGTTTCCCTCTCCCCGCGCCACCTGCACGACCGAATCCTCGATCTGGGCGACGGTTTGGAACTGGGACAGCGCGGGGCTCTTCTGCGCCATATCGCGCAAGCTGGCGCGCTCCAACTTCTCCTCGCCAGGGATGGCGTAGAGACGGCGCCGTCCGTTTTTCCGGTCGGGGAAGAAATCGCAACGCATGAGGAGCACGCTGGCCCGAAGCCCCGAACTGGAGCGATGCCCAACCCCTTTCGGCACGACGACCAGGTCGTCAGGTCGCAGCCGCACCTCTCCCCAGTCGCTCTCCAGCAGGATGGTGCCCTCATAGACCCAGAACAACTCGTCAATGTCGAGGTGCTTGTGCCACTGCACCATTCCCTGGCAGATGTAGACACTAACGACAATGTCGCCCACGTGCACGACGTTCGCCATCGAGAAGGGCTTTTCCAACTTATCGGCGATCTGTGAGACGCTGAACTTTGTGAGTTTTGTCATCCACACCATTATACTTGCCAACCCCAGGGGCGCAAGTGGGCGAGGGTCTTGCTTGCCAGTGTTCGATGACTCAGGTATAATCTTGTAAAGGTGCAACGCACTTGAGGGGAGAAGTTAGTGACGCTCGAACTGAGCAGGTTGACTGGACAAGTGCAGGCGATGGGCGAGGAGCTTGCCACCCGCGAGCGGCAGTACGCCGACATGGTGGGGTTGGCGCGTCGCTGGCTGGCCCAGTATGCCGATCAGGGGGAATCACTAGGTCACGCTGCCCGCGCTATCCGCGCTGCCATCCCTGCCGGCGAACTCCTCGACGCCCATCCCGCTCTGCCTGCGATTCCCGAGCAGATCACGGTCGTCGCCGCCGATGGCTCGCAGATCCAGCCCGACCGGCACGGCGCGGTGCTTTACCATCTGATTAACGTCGGCAGCCTCGTCTACCGGCACGGCAGCGGCGAGGCCCCCGAGACCCAGAGCGTTCCCACGCTGGGCTACACCGAGGAGGATCTGTACGAGGGCGGGATGCTGGTGGCCGGGAACCTGCTCGACGTGCGGCGCGATCTGGCCGAGATCACGCACCTGGCCGACGTCAGCGCCGCCGAGCCGCCGGGGCCGACGATCGCCCTGGTGGATGGCTCGCTCATCCTGTGGGCGCTGGATGAGTTGCCGCCCCAGGAACGGCAGGGGAAGATGGCGGACTATTTGGAGCAACTGGACCGCCTTCGTCGGGCTGGCGTGGTCGTGGCTGGCTTTATCAGCCGCCCGCGCCACGGTGAGGTGACGCGATTGCTGCACCTGGCCAGCGTGGACGGGGATGCAAACCGGGCCAGCCAGGAGCCGAATCCCCTGGAACATCTGCCCGACCGCGCTGTCTTTGAGAATTTACCGCCCGGCGCGCGCTCGGCGCTCGTTGTCAATCCCTCGCCGATCAACCACGAACACTATCGCCCCGCCGGGCACACGGTCTATTTCTTCTATCTCAACCTGGCCGAAGCGGGGCGCGACCCGGTCATCGCGCGAGTGGAGCTGCCGGCCTGGGTCGCCGAGCATCCCGACCGGCTGGCGTTGGTCCACGGCGCCGTCGTCGCGCAGGCGCGCATCACGGGCGACTATCCCTACGCGCTGATCCGCGCCGACGAGCTGGCTTTCATCGGGGGACCAGAGCGGGAGGCTTTCGAGGACATGATCATCAAATCGCTGTTGCGCGCCGGCGTGAGGTCTGCCCTCTCGCCCAAAGCGTATTACAAGAGCCTGACTCGGGGCGGCAGAAGGAAGTATCGCTGATGAGGCTTGGTCAGAATCTGCAAGTGGGGCGCGTGTTGCGAACGAGTACGCGGAGCTTTGTCATCGGCTGCGAAGTGATGCGGCCCGCTATCCCGACCTTTGGCTCGTTCGTGCGGGCGGAGGGGCTGACGCCGGGGAGCGCCAACTATGGCCTGATCTATGACGTCTGTGTGGAGGACGATCGGTTTGTGCGGCACTTTATCGGCGCCGACACCCCGGAAGAAGTGATCCGGGAGATGCGCGAGACCCGCCAGGTGCCGATTGAGGTCAGCGTGCTGGCGGTGGGTTGCAGCGATGGCGAGACGGTTCGGCACTGCCTGCCCGCGCAGCCGCCGGTGACGCTCGATTGGCTTTACCAGTGCACCGACGAGGAAGTGCGGGCCTTTACCACCCGCTTCGACTACTTCCGTCTGGTGCTCGAAGCGCGCGAGGCGCCGGCCGACGAACTTCTGGCGGCCAGTCTGCGGATCGCCGCTGCCGCACAGCCGGAGGGTGAACGAGAGACGTTCCTGATCGACGCGGGACGCGAACTGGCGCGACTGCTGGCCGGAGATCCGATGCGACTGGAGGGATTGCTGCACCGATTGCAAACCAGGTGAGGTGATGAGATGGGAGAAGAGACACATATTCAGGTAGCCAGGGCCTTTACGGAAGCGTGGGGGTACAAAGACGACGATCGGGCGAGGGCTGTCTTCCTCGTCGGTTCCAGCGCCAGCGGGGAGGAGGACGTCTATTCCGACGTGGACATGATGGTCGCCATCATCACCATGATCCCCGACGACGAGCGGCTGCAACGCTTGCGCGATATCGGCTGTTGGAACATTATGTTAGCCATCGCCGGTGTGGACAATCCCGCCTTGCCGGTAGAGTCGCAGGTCATTGACAAATTCGTCTTTCACGACACCTGGTTCGACGTCAGCTACCATCTGCCTCACCAGCTCGAGTTCTGCTTCGACTATATCACCCTGTTGGACAAGGACGACATGACCCCGCGTCTCTGCCAGGCGAGCGAGACGCTCACAGAGGCGGAACTCAAGGCCCGCGTCCAGGCGGATCTGCGCTTGCTGCACGCGCGCATCTACCGCTACGAAAAATACGTCCAGCGAAAAGAGTGGATCGGCCTGGATCTATCCGCGATCAAGAACCTGCTCGTGGACGCGGTGATGGTGCTGAACGATCAGGCCAACTATAATCGTCATTCCTCGCGCATCAGCCAATTAGTGCGCGATCTGCCGGTCAAGCCGGAACATTTTGGGCGCGATCTGGTGGATATTTTGCACCTGGACAATCGAGAGGCCTCGCAGCGCAAGATCGAGATGTTGCATCGTTTGGAGACCGAGCTACTCGCGCTGTGTGAGACCCGCTGGGGGCCGTGCGCGATGTTTGACGATGAGGAATAAAGGAGGGCCTGATGGAAGATGTTCGGACAAGTGAACGCACCCCCGAAGAGGAACTCGAAGCCTTCCTCGGCCCCCGCCCAGCCCAACCTGAACCTCCTCAAAAGCTGGGCATTGTCGTCGGCGGCAGCCTCTCGAAGGGGCTGGACGTCAAGCTCGACCGGAGCACGGTGATCGAGGGGCTGGCCGTGGGGCGCTACGTCGTCGCGCACGGCGAGACGGGGCGGCGCTTCTTCTCCATTGTCACCGACGTGCAACTCGACGCGCTCAACCCATTGATCGAAAAGGCCCCGCCAGACGTCTCCGATCCCTTCCTCGCCAGCGTCTACCAGGGCACGGCCGTCTTTGGGCGCATCCACGTCGCGCCGATGTTGGTACTTGATGAGGGCAGCAGCGAGCCGAAACCAGTCAAGACGATCTCCTCTCACTTCAGGCCGGTCTATCCCGCCAGCGCGGAGGAGGTCGCCCTCATTTTTGGCGAGGAAAAAGAGCCAGGCTTTTTCTACATCGGCGATCCGCTGGAGATGGAGGGCGTCCACGTGGCGCTCAACCTGGAGCGATTCGTCGAGCGTTCGGCGGGCGTCTTTGGCAAGACCGGCACCGGGAAGACGTTTCTCACACGCACGCTGCTGGCCGGGCTGATCCAGTGGGGTAAAGCGGTCAGCCTGGTGTTCGACATGCACAACGAGTACGGCTGGAAGAGTCAAGACGAGGCGAAGCAGGAGGTCAAGGGACTAAAACAACTCTTTACCAGCCGCGTCTCTGTCTTTACGCTGGACGACGAGTCGTCCCGGCGGCGGGGCAGCAAGGTGGATGGCGTGGTGCGCATCGGCTACGACCAGATCGAGCCGGAGGACGTGGACAGTCTCGCCAACCTGATGGCCCTTTCGGACGTGCAGGTGGGCGCGCTCTACTTTCTGCGGCGGCGGCTGGGGCGGGAATGGGTCGCGCGGCTTTTGGACGAGCACGATACACTAGAGGAACTGGACAGCGCGCTGGATCGGGGCACGATCCACGGGGGCACGCTGGGGGCGATCCAGCGGAAGCTGGGGATGTTTCGTCGTTTCGATTTTCTCCAGGCGCGAGCGGCAGAGGACCCGGTGAAGCAAATCCTGGATTATCTAGATCGGGGGGTGAACATCATCCTGGAGTTTGGCCGCTACGGCAGCAGCCTGGAAGCCTATCTGCTCGTCGCTAATTACATCACCCGCCGCATCCACGCCCACTACGTCCGGCGGACGGAGGAGGCGCTGGGCGACCGGGGGAAGGAGCCGCACCCGCTCGTCATCGCCATCGAGGAGGCGCACAAGTTCCTCGACCCCGCCGTCGCCAAGCACACCATTTTCGGCGCCATCGCCCGCGAGCTGCGCAAGTACAACGTCACGCTCTTCATCGTGGACCAGCGGCCCAGCGGGATCGACCCGGAGGTGATGAGCCAGATCGGCACCCGCGTGACGTGCCTGCTCGACGACGAGGCGGACATCCGGGCGGTCTTTTCGGGCATCAGCGGGGCGGGGCCGCTGCGAGAGGTGCTGGCGCGGCTCGATACCCGCCAGCAGGCGCTCATCCTGGGCCACGCCGTGCCGATGCCGGTGGTGGTCAAGACGCGCACCTACGGCACGCCCGAGTTCTACGCCTCGCTGGGCGTCGGCGAGGCGGAGGAGCCGGAGGCGGTGTTGGCGTGGGGTCGGGCGCTGCTGCGCGGGGATGAGGATGCAGGGGAAATCTAGCACCGCACGTACCCGCCGGTGAGGAGGAGCGGCGGTCGAAGGGAATGTAGGAGGTGGTCATGCGTTGGGCAGAGATTCGCGAGCAATATCCAGATCAGTGGCTTATCATAGACACGCTAGAGGCCCACACCGAGGGAGACCGTCGAAAACTGGAGCAGATGACGGTGGTCGAAGTTTGCCCGGATGGAGCAGCGGCATTCCAACGATACCGTGAGTTACACCGCCAATACCCCCAGCGTGAATTCTACTTTGTACACACAGCGCGCGAGGAGTTGGACATTCGAGAGAGACACTGGCTGGGATTGCAGAGGAACTATGCAGTTAACCCTGCGTGATGGCCTGATCTTGACTTGCGTAACAGTGGCATACCGGGGTCAAAAGGTCCAAGTGGCAGACATAGTAGTTGATACTGGATCGGCTACCACTATGCTTTCCACCGACATCGTCTCCCAGATTGGAATCGTTCCAGAACTCGACGATGTTTTGCACGTCATCCGTGGCGCTGGAGGAACGGAGGTTGTTTTCTCTCGGCGTGTGGACTGTTTACAAGTCGGGTCGCAGACTGTTGAGCAATTCGAGATCGAAGTAGGTGGGATAGACGATGCTTTTGACATAAATGGCATCCTAGCAGGCTGTCGGAGAGGGTTTGTTTTTGGCAGGAAACGTCCCTTCAGGCGCAGTTTTTTGGCCTACATTGAGGCTTCATGCCCCATTTTTGCCTCGAAAACGTCGAGATTTAGGGGCAGCCTT
>DAOTUB010000385.1:0-4704 GCA_034437455.1 Anaerolineae bacterium
CGGGTAAAGAAAGGCTTGTCTAGGACTTGAATCCTGAACAGAAAGGCCAAACCCCTATATATACCGGTTCGCCAAGCGAAGAACGTATATGTGGTGGTAGGCTAAAAACTTTTATCCAAAGTCCAATTACTTCAAAACCTATCAGAATCTCTGACCGTGCTGTTTCCCCTGATTCCCACTGGCCCAACAGCGCGTACTGCCCCTCTTGCAGGACGTAGACCTCTATCGTCTTTGCCTTTGGGTCCACTATCCAACACTCTCGCACGCCTGTCTCTTCGTACAATGGCTGTTTTACGCGCCGGTCTTGCCACCAGGTGCGGCGAGAGAGAATCTCCACTACCAGATCTGGAGCTCCCTCAACACCTCGCTCACCGATGATGTCCCGACGCTCAGCAGAAATGAACAACAGATCTGGTTGCACAGGTGTATCTTGTCTTGGAAGATAGACGTCAGTCGGCGCGTCGAAAATCTCGCCGGACTGCCTCTCTGTTGTAAAAAGGAGGAATGCAAATTCGAGGTTGCGAGAAACACGTTGGTGAATGATTGCCGGTGCGGGATTCATGTAGAGTACTCCTTTGATCACTTGATACTGCCAGCCATCATTGGGCAGACGCAACCAATCCTCGTAGGTCCATTCTCCCTGAGGTGGAGGCCAAGGACGTTCCACCTCTGATGCTACCAATGGCGCCGCCTGGGAAGCGACTGCTACCGTCGTCTGGAGTTGATTCATTTCCATCCTCCCGTGCACCAAGTTCAAATCATCTAGTCCTTCACGGATTCTCGTTTACTGCTTGTCCAACACCGCCACCGCTGGCAGCGTTTTGCCTTCTAAAAACTCGAGGCTGGCCCCGCCGCCGGTGGAAACGTGGGTCATTCGATCCGCGAGCTTGGCCTGCCGCACCGCCGCCGCCGATTCGCCGCCGCCGATGATGGTCGTGGCTTCCATACCCGCGAGCAGCCGCGCTATGGCCCTCGTGCCCTCGGCAAAGTTGGGCATCTCGAACACGCCCAGCGGCCCGTTCCAGAGCACCGTCTTGGCCCCGCCCAGCGCCGACTCGAAGGTGGTCACCGTCTTGGGGCCGATGTCGAGAATGCGCCAGCCGGAGGATACCTCGTTGGGAGCCACCACGCGGGCGCGGGCGTCGTTGTCAAAAGCGTCGGCGATGACCACGTCCACCGGCAAGATCAGCCGGCCACCGGAGCTTTTCAGAAGCACCTGGGCGGTCGGCACTGCATCTTCCTCCACCAGGCTATCGCCCACTCCAAAGCCCATCGCCTTGAAGAACGTGTTCGCCATCCCCCCGCCGATGAGGAGCCGATCGCACCGCTCCAGCAACTCTTCGACGAAGCTGATCTTGTCCGAGATCTTGGCCCCGCCCAGGATGGCGACGAAGGGATGTTCCGGATTCTCCACCGCTCGTCCCAGGAACGTCAGTTCCCGCTCCATCAGCAGCCCGGCTACCGCCGCGCCGCCTCGCTCTCGAACAGCTCGCGCCACTCCCTCGGTGGAGGCGTGCGCGCGATGAGCCGCGCCAAAGGCATCGTTGACGTACACGTCCGCCAGGGCGGCCAGTTGAGCGGCAAAGGCTGGATCGTTCGCCTTCTCCTGCGGATGGAAGCGCGTGTTTTCCAGCAGGACGACCTCGCCGGGCCGCATCGCCCGGACCGCCGCCTCGATCTCCGGCCCGACGCAATCGTCGAGCTTTTTCACCGGACGGCCCAGCAGCTCGGCTAGCCGCGCCGCCACCGGGTCCATCCGCAGTTCGGGAACCACCTCGCCCTTGGGACGACCGAGGTGGGACATCAAGATGACGGCGGCGTCGCGCTCCAGGAGAACCTCGATGGTAGGCAACGCGGCTCGGATGCGCGTGTCGTCCGTTACGGTTCCCTCTTTGAGAGGCACGTTAAAATCAACCCGCACCAGCGCGCGCTTGCCAGATACGTCGACGTCGCGAATTGTCTTTTTGTTCATCACGTCTCCTTGAAAAGTAGACAGGGAAACAAGTAGACAGGAATGTACCTGTCTACTTGTACCCTTGTCTACTTTTTTACAACCCCTTTTCTGCCATCAACTTGGCCAGATCAGCGACGCGCACCGAGTAAGCCCATTCATTATCATACCAGGTCACAACTTTGACCATAGTTCCCTTCATGACCATGGTAGACAATCCATCAACGATGCTGGAGCGCGGATCTCCCTTGTAATCCATCGAGACCAGCGGCTCCTCAGAATAGCCCAGAATTCCCTTCATCGGACCCTCGGCAGCGGTCTTGAAAGCGGCGTTGATCTCCTCGATAGCGGTCGCCTTCTCGACTTCGGCCACAAAGTCCACGATAGAGACGGTGGGAGTGGGGATGCGCAGGGCAAAGCCATCGAACTTGCCCTCCAGCTCTGGGATGACCAATGCCAGCGCCTTGGCCGCTCCGGTGGTGGTGGGGATGATGTTCATCGCCGCCGCCCGCGCCCGTCGCAGGTCCTTGTGGGCCAGATCGAGGATACGCTGATCGTTGGTGTAGGAATGGATGGTGGTCATCAAGCCCTTGACGATGCCAAAATTGTCAAAGATCACCTTGGCGGCGGGAGCCAGGCAGTTGGTGGTGCAAGAAGCATTTGAGAGGATGTGATGATTCGCCGGGTCGTACATCTCGTCGTTCACGCCCAGCACGACGGTCAGGTCCACGCTATCGGCCGGTTTGGCCGGGGCGCTGATGATGACCTTTTTCGCGCCGCCTGCGATGTGGGCGGCGGCCTTTTTCCCGTCGCGGAAGACGCCCGTGGATTCGATCACGATCTCTGCTCCCACGTCGCCCCAGGGCAGTTTCGCCGGGTCACGCTCGGCAAAGACCTTGATGCGGTCGCCGTCCACGACGATGTCTCCCTCGACCACCTCGACCGCGCCGGGATAGACGCCATAGTTGGAGTCGTATTTGAACAGGTGCGCGTTCGTCTCGGGGTCGAAGAGATCGTTGACGGCGACGACGTCGAATTCGTCGCTATATTTTTCCTTCATCGCCTTGAGTACTTGTCGGCCGATGCGGCCGAAACCGTTGATACCGATTTTAACTGTCATTATTCTGCTCCTTTCGTTTCTGATAACGTTTGTAACAATGCTCGTGCCAATTTATCACTGTCGTGTCGCCAAGGATAGGCGGGATCAACCAGGTCAGTAGCGATCACCCGGTATCCCGTGCGAGGGGGAACATCGAGTGGCACTAGCTCGACCCCAGGGGGCGCGTCAAAATCCACGATCAGGTTATCGTTGGCCAGCACCAGCGGGAAGAACCCTGCCCCCACGTGCGCCTCCAACGCCCTGACGTGATCGCCCGTGCTGTACCCATCCGTCTCGCCGCGCTGGGTGGCGACGTTGCAGACATAGACCTTGGTCGCCGGGCTGGTCGCGACCGCCCGCGCCACGTCCGGCACCAGCAGGTTGGGGAGGACGCTGGTGTAGAGGCTGCCCGGGCCGGCCACGATCAGGTCCGCCTCCAAAAGCGCCCGCACTGCGCCGGGATACGCCGGCGCATCGTCCGGCTCCAGATAGACCCGCGTGATGGCGCCGTCCGCCTTGGTGATGCTCGACTCGCCGGTCACGCGGCTGATCCCGTAAGAGTGTTGGCCCTCACGGTACGATGGCCCAGCCGATTCAGCTTGCAGGTCGGCCATCAGCGTCACGTCGCGCAGTGTGCTGGGAAGCACGCGACCTTGCACCGCCAGCACCTGGCCCGATTCCAGGATCGCCCGTTCGAAACTGCCGGTCACCTCTGCCATCGCGGTGATGAAAAGATTTCCGAAACTATGCCCGTTGAGGCTGCTGTCCTTGCCGTCCATCCTGGGCGGGGGCGAGGGGAAGCGATACTGGAACAATTGAGTCGTCAGCGCCTCGTCGTCGGCCAGCGCGGCGATGCAGTTGCGAAAGTCGCCCGGCGGCAGCACGCCCAGCTCGCGCCGCAGTCGCCCCGAACTGCCCCCGTCGTCGGCGACGGTGACGACGGCGGTGATGTTCGAAGTGTACCGCTTGAGGCCGCGCAACAGGACGGCGAGGCCGTGTCCTCCGCCGATGGCGACGATCTTGGGGCCGCGTCTGCGCCGACGATATTGGTAGACGGCATTCACCACCCGCTCAGGATCAGGCTCCACAAATGGCTCCAACAGCGCCCGGTTGAGTCCGATCAGCGCCATCACTACCGCGGAGACGCCAGCCAGTCCAAAGAGCCCGGCCCGCAGACCACGCGGGATGAACTGGAAGGTCAAGTAGTAAAAAATATCCGGCAAGGGATAGAGCTGCCGAAACAAAAAGCTGAATCCCAGGCTCAGGATAGCAATACCACAAGCCAGAAGCAGCAGCCAGCGTTTGACCTTCATGCCAGGGCTGAGCCACTGGAGAGTGGAGCGGATCTGTCTTTTGAATTTTATCGGCGTCTTTCGCCCGTTTTGGCTCACGGGCTGCCTCCTGTTATTCAGCGGTCAGGTTCGCCCATCAAGTACCTTGCGATAGACTGAAGCGACGAATGATTCATAAAACCTCACCATACCGTCCCTTGCTTGGCCTGTACAGCCCATTCCGGCGCCACGTAATTGGGTATAATTCAGAACTCTGGGGGACAGGTTTCTTTTTTCTCCAGACTGTATCTTTTCAATAAAACGGGGCTATGTAGCCGAGGTTTCCATACCTCGCGGGCCTGCGCGCTATGGAAAGCGCGGCT
>DAOTUB010000386.1:0-10446 GCA_034437455.1 Anaerolineae bacterium
ATGAAATCATTGAGGAATTGCTGCTGTTGACCGGCGTCCGCAAGCAAAAAGTCATTCCTGAACCGTTGGATATGCAGAATGTCGTTCGGGAAGCCATCAACCGCTTGCAGATGCCCATTCGAGATCAACAAGCTCAAATCACTTTGCATAAAGCCACGTGGCCGGAAGCATTGGGTCATGCCCTGTGGATCGAAGAGGTGTGGGCCAACTATATCAGCAACGCCATCAAGTATGGCGGACAGCCGCCACACATAGAGTTGGGAGCCACAATGCAAGCAGATAGCAAGGTGCGCTTTTGGGTACGGGATAACGGCCCCGGCCTGAACGCAGAGGCCCAGGCCAAGTTGTTCACCCCCTTTACCCAGTTAAGCCAGGTGCGCGCCAATGGCCATGGACTGGGCCTATCCATTGTACGGCGGATTGTTGAAAAGTTAGGTGTTCAGGTTGGCGTGGAGAGTGAAATCGGGCAAGGCAGCACATTCTACTTTGTCTTGCCGGCATGGGTGTAGAACGAGTATGACGCTACCAGCACAAACGCCAACCCCGTCACCATCAAAATGATGGCGGGTAGCAGTACCAGTCCAGCATCCGGCGTGGCAAGCCCTTGGCTTTGGCAAGTCTACATAATCGTCATCATAATACAGCAGGAAAAGCGTGCGCCAGGCGAATACGCTCTGGAAGAACTTGCTCAAAAAGATCGAGAGCGTCGGGAGCAACATGTGCTGTAGGATGCGGGGGATATAGGAGGATGATGAGCCGATCCAGCCACCCGCCCTGGGCATGGGTCAACGCGAGCGCCGCCACAATACTGACAAAGAACAGCAGCAGGTTGGCCAGACCAAAGAGCAGCAGCGTGCGTGGCAGGCGATCCAGGATGTACGCGCGTACATTGCGTGTGTACTGCCCGCCAAAGTAGATGTGTTCCATCTTGGACTGTCCCCAGTCGAGGGTCAGGGCGCGCGAGACCCAGCGCGCGGTGCGCAGCATAAAGGGCTGGTTTAGCCCTTGCGCCTCGGCGGCGGCTTTTACTCTCTCCTCCAAGAGTTGCACGCGCTGTTCCGACGTCAGGCTCTTGGCATACTCGTCCTCGCGCATGGCCATCCCTATGCTAAAGTTGAGATTGGCGCGGATGACCTCATCCACATAGCCGCCCATATTGGCGACGATGGTGGTCAAAAAGACGCTGATGACGACCATGACAGCTAATGTCATCAGGCGAACGACGATGTATTGTGTCAGGCGTATGAGAGTATTGGGTGGGTTGGTTTCCTTGAGCACGGGATTATCTCATTTTGTGTAGATGTGATGCCCTTGATCATAAGAGCCAGCGCGAAGCGCAGATGCGGATAGTGATCTGGCCTTGCGCTCGCGGCATGCGAAGAGACGGGCATGCCCAGTCACAAGCCCCGAGGTTCCGCGATCAGTAGAACATATAGTCCCAATCCTGTCCTGTGAGATCGTTCCAGGAAAAGTCTGGGCGGGCGATGTCAGCGCCAAACTCTGCCACCGGCTGGCCGATGGCCCTGAATATGGCCATGCTGCCGTGTCGCTCACCCAGCAGCAGCGCCCCGGCTAACCGCCCATCCACTATGCGCAACTTGCGGTAGCCGTCCCCTTTTTGCCACACGTGCGCCTCTCCCGCCTCACCGTGTGGTTCACCGATGTAGGCATAGAGGTGGGTATAGATGATCGAAGCATTGAAGAAAGGCTGCGCCGACAGCGCGGCGTCCTGGCCCGCCATATTCTGACCGGCGATCTTGCCCTGCCGGGCGCAGTCCAGCCAGATGCGCGTTGTCTGCCATGTGCGGTCTGCCACGCCGTCACTGCCGTAAGTGCGCGTCTCGGTGCAATCGCCGGCAGCATAGACATCGGGCAGGCTGGTACGGCAGCGCGCGTCGATGCGGATGCCTTTTTCCGCCTCCAACCCCGACAGTTTGGGATAGGTGGGCGTGATCCCCACCGCCTGCACGAGGACATTAAAATCCCACATCTGTCCGCTCTTGAAATGCGCCGTCTGGCCTTCCACCCGGGTGACCGTGTCGCCAACGAACAGGTCGACGCTGTCCGCTCTCATCCGCTCCTGGAGCCACGCTGCTGCTGGCATATCTAGCAGTGGTTTTCCGATGGGGGCGGAGCGCTGGACGATTCCAATGTGCGGGATACTCATTTTGTGCAGCGCACCGGCCAGTTCCAGCCCCAGGATACCGCCGCCCACAATCAGCACCCGTCCGCAGCGACCCAGCTGCCCTTTGATCGCTCGCGCATCGGCCAGACTGCGAAAGACCATGACCTGGTCCAGTCCTTCTACCGGATAGACGTCGGCACGGGCGCCGGTGGCGATCAGTAGCTTGCGATAGCCGATGGCTCTGCTGTCAGTCAGATGAACCTGCTTGGCCACCGAATCGACCTGCGCCACGTGCCCCGCCACTTGCTCAATGTGCATCTGATCGTAGAACTCGACCGTCCTGCCCGGCAGCATCTCGTCTGTTGTCTGTCCAGAAATCCACTCCGAGAGAGAAGCGCGATAGTAGTAGGGCTCTCCTTCATCGCCGATGAGAACGATGCCCCCGGCCGGGTCTGCATGGCGGATCGCTTGGGCGGCGGTGATGCCCGCCACGCCATTGCCAATGATGAGATACTGTGCGTCGGATGGACTGTGGTTCGCGTTCATTTTACCTCCTCGGACGCGTGCTGCGTGCCACGGGTTGAGTATTCAGCCGCTACCATCAATTCCCACAGCGGCGTATCGCCTTCCTGGAACGTTTCCTCGAATGATTCCCAACAAGTGACACACTCGACTGCCATCCCCCCCGCCCCTCTCTCTCTCACAACTTTTAGCTTGTCCGCGTGCAGCTTTTGATCTAGTTCGTGGTTGGCGTGCAGGTTATAGTACCCGCAGCAGACACAGTTCTGAGGTGTCTCGGCGATTTCGACCACATCTGCCATCCGCGAGAGCAGTTTGCGGGCTGGCTGGGGATTGCTCAGCTTTTTGGTGACGTGACACGAGTCGTGGATGGCAATGGGATAGTCAAACTTGTGCCAGATCAGGTGATCGGCGTGCTGGAGTAGCCACTCTGGAGTCGTCAATGGCGTCCAGGTCGCACCTGTCTTCTTTTTGAGGCGCAGCAGCGCCGCGTAACACTCGGCGCAGCCGCTGATGATCACCTCTGGTTGAACCTGGTCGATCAGTGTGCCCAGGTACAGGAGCATCTGCTGGCCATAGCCCATCTGACCGCTAAGGTATTGCGGCCACCCACAGCAGGCGCGCACGCCTCCCAGTACCTCATAGTCGAGTCCCAGCCGGTCGGCCAGCTTGAGCGTGGCGGCGGGGGCGCCAGAGGGGGACGCGATATAGCAGCCAAAGTAGAACAGGATGGGGCTTGGCTGCAGGGGAGATTTGTCCACATATTTGCCTAGCTCGCCTAGGCTGATCCGCGTCTTCACATCTAGCAGCGAGATGAGCCATCCCCGGTCGCGCCGGCCCTTGATGGCATAATATCTTTTCCAGGACTTGGGGAGTTCGGGGAGTTGCGACTTGAGATAGAGCATCATTTGATCGCGGTGCACGCCGGCTGGACAGGCCAGTGTACAGTCGCTGCACTGGACGCACTCGGTCACAAAGGTTTGCACGCGCTCCGTCCACACACCCGAGGTCATCACCGAGTCCAGCTCGTTTTGATTGACCTCCAGCCGGTTGACTGGGCAGGCTTTCATACAGTCGTTGGCCCCGATGCAGTTTTCGAGGCCGAACTCGGCAATACGCCTGAGGCTGGATTCGAATTCACTTCCGTCCCATTTCATGGTCACTCCTTATGTTCTCACAATCATTCACTTGATAGTTTCTCACTATGAAGTAGAGTAGTACCAGGATCGCCACTATGCCCCAGGCAACGGTGAGCTATCTTGTTCCCTTGCTCACCGGCGCTTTGACTCGACTTGCCGCCAGCGTTCAAAGGCTTTCCCTGTATCTATATCGTCCAGTTCACATAGATGGGCCAGCGGCAGACCTTGGGACTGCGCCAGTGCCTCGGTCTGCGCCAGCACACGCTGTGTACTCCACTCGATGCCGTCGAACAAAGCAAAGCCCGGCGCACGCATCCCGATCAAATAGTATCCGCCATCGCGGGCCGGACCGATGACGATGGGTGCCTCAGCCAGTACCTCAAAGGCGTCGCATACTAGATGGCTATCCAGTCCGGGAATATCACTGCCGGTCAATACGGCGGCTTGAGCGCCGGCTGCGAACGCCTGGCTGAACGAAGCGGTCATCCGCGCGCCCAGGTCGCCCGCAACTTGGGGCTGTACCACCAGTTCGGGAAACGCCGCGGTAAAAAATGGCACATCGGCAAGCGCAGCCACCGACAGCTCAATGCAAGTATCCTCCAGGCCGGCGCGCAGCAGGTTCAGCAGATAGCTGTAGAGCAGCCGGGCATAGACACCCGCCGCCTGTTCCGTCCCGATGTCCGTGCCCAGGCGCGTCTTGGCGTATCCGGGCAGCGGGCACTTGGCGTACACGATGAGTCGGTGTTTCACTGCGCCTCCTCGCGTTTGGAGTAATAAGTGCGCGCGATCGCCTCGGCGTCCCGGCCGAGGCAAAGGTAGCGAAACAGGTTCCAGCGGTTCCGCAACGCCTGCCGCAGTGCGCCGCGCTCCATATAGCGGCGGCTGGACGTGCTAACGCACAGTGAAAGACGGACGAGCCGTCCCGCGTGGTGGAGCGCGCGGGACATCTCTATGTCCTCCATCAGTGGGAGTTGCGGGAAACCGCCGAGGCGTTCAAACATCGCGCGAGTCATAAACTGTGCTTGATCGCCGTGCATCTCCCACCAGCGGCTACTCAATGGTAGCCGATTGCGTAACCGCAACAACCACGTCGTCTCTGGCAGAATCTGCGTACGAAAGACACCGCCGCTCACGCCGGGTTGACTCAGAGTGGCGATCACAGCTTTACGCCAACCGGCGGGGAGCAACGAATCCGCGTGGCAAAAGACCAGCATCTCGCCCCGGCTGACCGCTGCTCCTCGGTTCATCTGCACCGCTCTCCCGCGCGGCGCGCGAACGAGGGTCGCCGTGGGCGGAACCAAATCGGGGGTGCCATCGCTGCTGCCGCCGTCGGCGACGACAATTTCCACCTCGTCGGATGCATAGTCCTGCCGGACGGCGGCGAGACAAGCTTGAATGTTTTCCGTCTCATTCAACACCGGGATGATCACAGAGACCAGCATTATGTATTCCTATCTGGCGCACGCTGCCACGCCTCGAACAGAATCATCTTGAACTGTTCCACGTCCAGAATGCGCGCCGGCATGTTGACCCGCGCATTTTTTCTGTCATCCGCAGGGACGAGCGTGCCGGTCGCCAGGTCGGCCGCGGTTGAATGAATCGCCACCAGGTTCTTGTCGAACAACTCGGGATGCGAGAGATAGACCGCCGGCAGCAGGTCCCACAGGTAAAACACGGGCACGCCACAGTAGAGGCCAAAGATCAACAGCCAGTTGCGTACCACGCGACGCAGTTCCCTGTTCCAGAATCGCGCCCGACGCAGGTCACGCCAGCCGAACGAGGCTTGCAGGCAAACGTGTGCATTCATCAGCGTGACCGGGCAAGGAGCATTGAGCACGCTGTACGCGGCTTCGGGGTCGGCAGACAGGTTCAGCTCGGGCAAGTTGCGCCAGCCGATGCGCAGCGAGTAAAGATATCCTCCCATACAGACGATCTGTTTGAGGTTGTGAAAAAAGTCCGGATCGAGCATAGCGGCGGCATGTATGTTGCCCAGTGGCCCGGTCGCCAGCAGCGTGATCTGGCCTGGAGATTCGGCGACGGTTTCGGCCAAAAAGTGCGCTGCTGCAGTGGGCGTTTGCCCCCGCGCCGCTGCGCCCTCAACCACCGGTATATCGCCGTGCCCCAGGTCACCCAGCATCCGCACCGTTTGTGGATAGACCTCGCCGATGGGGCCATTGCCAAAGGTGGTGGTCACTCCCAAGAGCTTGATACCAGGCTGACCCAGGAGATAGAGCAAGGTCAGGCCATCGTCGATTTCTCTCTTGGGCAGCCCCAGCGTGTTGTCACAGTCGTAGAGGATGGATGTCGGCATCGCTTACTGGTCTCGTTTCATGTAACACTCGAACAAACTGCGCACAAATTGCAGGTCCAGGTATGCGTTGATCTTGCGAAAGGTATCCTCGTTGCGCACGGCATGTTCGCCGGTCTGGTATGTGACCCAGGCCATCGCTGACCACGAGACGCCGCGCAGACAGTTGAACGGGTCGCGCAGCCGCACGCGATCAATAATGGTATCACGCAGATGAGCGTCCGAGACGGCGGCGCGATAGGCATCCAGGAAAGCACGCTTGTCCCCATCCGTCATCCGGTAGTCGGTTTTCCACAACGTCGTCGTCGGCACAGCAAAGTGGGATAGGTCTTGCGAGGGATCGCCCCATAGTGGCTTTTCCCAATCCACCAGGTGTAGTGTGCCCCGCTCCCGGTTGGCGATGAAATTGCCGGAATTGACCTCAGTGTTGATGATGCAGGGCCACGGGTCGCCGACAAAATACGCCTCTTTGTGACGCGCCTCATCAGCCCAGGCCAGCACTTTGGTGAGATAATCGCGCAAGTTGGGGTCGGCCAGGTGTGATTCCAGGTAGACCGGGAGCAGCCGCGTGCATTCCTCATAGGTCATTGTCAGTGGGCGTTCTTCATAGATGAGGGGGTTTCTCCCAATCACTTGGACGCTGTGGACGCGTGCAAAGAGTCGAGCGGCAGCCTCCAAATCGCGGCGGTAGTCGAGTGCACTGCCGGGCAAGTATTCCATCCCCAACACGCCGTAGGGGATATGATCGCGGCTGCCATCGACAAAGTACGGGCGCGGCGTGACGCCGCTCTCTCGCAGCAGGCGCAATGCATGATACTCGTAGACAATCTGGTCGTCCCGCTGGATCTGCGACCCCATATTCACGCGCAGCACCCATCGTCGCCCGTTTTGGCTCACTATGTAGTTTAGGTTGTATTCTCCTTGGGCCAGCGGCAACACCTCAAATGGACACGCCGGATTCCATTCCGGGACGCTCGGCAGCGCGCCTTTTCGCAGATAGGCCTGCACCGAGGGCAGTAGTGTCATGAGGTCCATCAACAAACTCCAAGCAGTCAATCTAGAATAGCAATCCGCCAGTTGTCAATCGGCTCGCCATAGCCATAGGCGGCGAATTCTACCAATTGTTGACTCGGCGCATGAGGTGGGCGAGCCACCGCACCACACGACCAGATGTACCGCTCAGCAAACGGTCGATGCGGATGGCAGCCGCTGCTTGCTGTCCGGCTATTGAGTAGGAAGGATAGACGTGGATGGCATCGGAAAGGTCGCCGACTTTGATCCTCTGATGCAGTGCCACGATCCACTCGTGGATCATTTCCCCCGCCCGCGCTGCGACGATGGTTGCGCCGAGCAGAGCCCCATCTTTTTTGTGAACCAGCTTGATAAAACCGGCCGTGCTTCTATCGGTCCGCGCCCGGTCGACGCGGGTCATCGGCCAGTCGCAGGTCATAATCGCATCTCCGAACCTGTCCCGTGCTTCTAACTCTGTCAATCCAATGTGAGCCACCTCTGGATCGGTAAAAGTGGTCCAGGGCACCTGATCGGTCACCGCCTTGGATGCCCCTGGCAGCAGAGCATTTCGCGCGGCCAGTGTCGCTTGCCAACCGGCATAGTGAGTGAACTGCGGGCCGCCCGTGCAGTCGCCAGCGGCATAGATGTGCCGCTGGCTGGTGCGCAGATTGTCATCCGTCTGGATGCCCTGCTCATCATAGAGGACCCCCGCCTTTTCTAGATCGAGGCCGTCCATGACCGGCCTGCGCCCCGCGGCGATCAGCAACGTATCGCCCACCCATTCATCGCCGCCCGTGCCTACATGGATGCTTTTATTGTTCTGCCGGGCACGCTCGATCCGGGTATTATATCGCACCTGAATGCCTTCCGCATCAAACACCTCGCCGAGGACGCGCGATGCCTGCAGATCGTCGCGAGGCAGCAGCCGATCACGGCTGGTCAGCAGTGTGACCTCTGCCCCCAGCCGCCGAAAGGCTTGGGCCATCTCGCAACCGACCGGCCCACCGCCCACAATGAGCAGGTGATGGGGCAAGATCTCCAGGCTCCAGATGCTCTCGTATGTCTGATACTTGACTTTGTCCAACCCGGTGATGGGCGGAATAAAGGGACGGGCGCCGGTTGCGATCAGGAAGCGGCGAGCGGTCAAGATTGTATCGCCAGCGACGACGGTGTGCGAATCGATAAAACGCGCCTCGCTCAACACAACCTCGATTCCGTTTGCGCGCAGCGCCTCGGGCGATTCCTCTTTGGCGATCTCGTCGATGACGTCTCGCACGTGGGCCAGCACCGCTTTCAGGTCCACCACTGGATGAACAGCGGACAGGCCATATCGGCCAGCGGTGCGTATCTCGTGAGCTACCTTGGCCGTTTTGAGCAGCGTCTTGCTAGGCACACACCCGCTCCATGTGCAATCGCCGCCGATGCGGTTCTTTTCTACCAGGGCGACACGCACTCCCAGTTGAGCGGCAAAAGCTGCGGCGGATAACCCGCCCGAGCCAGCGCCGATGACCAGCAAGTCATAGGGATCACTCATGTTTTCTATTCCCCGGTTCACTCAAAATAGTCAATAGTTTCTCCACGCTGAACGTGATCAATACAACCTCCACGCTCAAATAAAGCCTCAGCCACGCGCACCTCGCCCGGCACGATATGCGTCTGGCAGTTCTACAAAGGTTCCCGGTTGCTTTGCCTCTTTGAGCAATTCCAACGCGGCGACGACCGCCGCGCATTGCCTATCACGATCACCGGGCGCCCCTAGTGTTCTTCCCATGAGATATGGTGTGACCAGCACGCGGGGAGGGGTCATTGCCTCCAGGCTTGGGCGGAAGGCTCGGATTCCGGCAATAACTGTAGCAATGCCGCCTTCTTCTAACAGTCTTGCTACGTGTCCCACGGACACGTGACACATCGGTCAAACCGGTATTAGCAGCGCCGCATCGATTTGTTTTTCTTGGAGCAGCCTGACCCACTGCGGCCCTGATTCTTTCAGCAGCCTTTTCTGCGAGCAAGCTCCCATAAAGGAATATGCCTCTCGGGCCAACTCGCCAATGTGCCCTTTTTTCTCTAGCTCCAGTAGGATCTCGTGAGGAAACACTACGTTCGGATCGGCTTGGGCCCCTCGGACGTCATAGCCTCCGTGCCGGACCCTCAATTTCTCTCTTGGAGTGCCAACCGGAATCCGCGAGAGGCTTAGCTCTGACTTGATGAACTGGAGTATTCTATTTACTGCCTCCTCTTGGGTCATATTCTTGACCCCGAAAGGTTCAGGATCATCTCCCTCAACAAAGTGTCCGCTGGAGGACATGAGCGCCAAGCGGGACTCGGACAGTGGCTTCTGCAGCGGCGTGAACGGACCTTTGTCATACGCCCATTTGTTGCTCTCTCCGGCGTAGGCCTGGAGCTGCCACTCGTAGACGTGCTCCACGATGCGGTCGAATTGACCATCGTCGAACGCATCTCCTAATTTCCACAGCAGGTCTTGAAGAAACTTGCCAGCATCTTGATCGGACAGGCTAGCAAGAAACTTGAACCCCAGATCATTCCGTGAACCATACGCAAAAGAGTTCTTGAACTCTTTGAAAGTCTCTTGCTTGGTGTTATCAGGCATAATGGAATCTCTCTTTATAAAATGAGTCGGGCGGAAAATAGTAGTTGCTCTCCACGACGATGGTTTTGTCACTTTCGGCCAAGATGGCCCCGTTCCAGATTGTTTTCAGTGTGCTCTCTTTTGCTGTGCGTGTCATTCATGATTCACTCCTTTTTCGGGCTCTATACTCTAGATGCAACGTTCACTTGGTTTCTTACCTCTGCATCCCAGATACGCGCCAGGCCGGCAATACTTTCACGCGCTAGGCCTGGACGATGGCGCCGCGCGGGGTGAATGACGGACCCCCCAAGATTTCGCTGATACTGCCCACCTTTTGCCAGGTCTCAATCCTAATCTGCGAACTCTCTCCTCTCAAGTGTACCCTCTCCCCCCCACGCTGTCAAACATCGCTTGCGCCAATGGTTCAGCCCGCGCTCAATCCCTTGGCTATTCTCCAAAAAGATAGCGCCGGATTTGGCAGAGGGTGCGCGAGGCGTTACGCGCCCTTTTCTGGCCGGACAAGCCCCCCCTTGCAGCGGCTAATAACCTACGCCAGGCTCTCTGGCGCCTGCGTCAAGTGCTCCCTCCTGAGATACTGCACTTGCAAGGTGATTGGGTCGGACTGGACCCAGCCTCGCGACTGTGGGTGGACGCCCTGGCTTTTAAAGCCGCGCTCGATGCGGATGACCTAGATGCCGCTCTGGAGCTCTATGCCGGCCCACTGCTGCCCGACGCCTACGATGAGTGGGTGCAATTG
>DAOTUB010000387.1:0-12599 GCA_034437455.1 Anaerolineae bacterium
TGTATCGAAGCCAAGCGGCTCTCGGAAGCCAAATTGCCCCGAAAAGACCCGCTTGGTTTCGATACGCTTCTCCGCTGGCGCTGCGAAGCTACTCAACCGGCGCTCCTATGTCAATGGCTGAACGGTTACGCTAGATGAACAGTAGCTTTATATGGGTTTTGGTCAGACGAAAAAGGGCCAGATAAGCGTTCCAGGTTCAACCCGGAGACGGCCTTCATGGCCCCTCGTTTGCTCGTCGTATGTAGTTGTCGTTGCGGCGCTAAAACTAACTGGCTTTGCTGTCCGGTTGGCCCAGGTGCACGGTGTGTTTCAAAAAGTTGATTTTTTCGATCCGTCCCTGCACCAGCTTTTGCTCACCCAGCAGGTTGACCAGCAGGTAGGCGTCCTGCTCCGGTTCCGGCTGGACCAGCATGACGTCCTCCATCACCTGGCGCTCTTGGCCGTCGCCATCGCGGACATAGACCTTGGCTTCGCACATTTCGCACCTCCGTGAAAACAAAAATGCCACACAGACCGGGCCTTCAGGCCGGTTGAGTGGCGATCTTCATGATACGCTTTTTGCGCCGACTTCATGTCAGCGGGGCAACTATACCACAGGGCAGCCGGGATGTCAACCGCTGGCGGCAATGGCCTGCTGGATAGTCTCGATGGCGGCGCTGATCTGCTTGGTCAGCGCTTTCCACTCGATGCCGACGATCTCAAAGTACGGCTGGTTGATGGGCAGGAGCAGCTTGCGCCCCGGAGCCCCGGCCACGGCCGCGGCGATAATCGGCGTGATCTCGCCCATCATCGAATTGGGGATGACGACGCCGATGGGGGCCAGGATGAAATCGGCCTGGCCGATCGAGACGCGGATGGCGTTCTCGCCGCTGGCGCCGCGGCTGGCGCGGGCTTGCATCATTTTCTGTGTAGCGACGGCGTTGGCGCCCAGCGCCAGGATCTCTGCCTCCAGCGGCAACTCTTCGCGCAACTGGGAGACAATCTGGGCGCCAATCCCTCCGCCCATGCCGTCGAGCACGGCGATGATCACGGCGCCCTCCAATCTCCTGGAGTCAAAAGGGGCACGGGGATCGCAAATCGAACAAAAAAACGGTTTTCGGGCATCCTCGACATTTCCTCCCGACTGTCCGCAAGAGAATGTACCACAGATGTCGAGAAACGTCAATGTTATGCCCTGCCTTGCGGAGGTCACATATAAACCTCCGCACCGATCCTATATGATGCGCACCTCCACCCCGGCCTCCGTCTCGATCCTGGCCGCCAGGTTCTCCAGATCTTACAAAGCAAAGGTGATGGCCGCGTCTTGGGTCCGGTAGCTGACCTCGCCTCCCTGCATCGGCGTCATCAACAACATCGTGGTAATGTTGTCCAGTAATGCCAAGATGACCGAGGTTCAGAATCGTGACCAACAACTCTTCGATGACGCCGATGACGATCATCCCCATTACCAAAAAGATCACGTCAAAGTTGACGTATTCCAGCGCCCGCTCAAAGTCAAAGATGAACAAGTCAGGGTTGACCACTCCGCCGACGAACGTCGTACCCAGGACCACAGCCGCGTCTAACAGGGTGGCCATCGTGTTTGTAGCTTTTCCAGGGCAATGATTACCAATGTGACGACGAAGGTGAGCGTTGCCACTCAGAAGCCAGCCGCGATGACTCGCCCTGATTCAGGTGGGCGATCTGATCGCTCCCATCTCCAAGTCCTGAAATTGGAAATGGGGCCGGGAGATTTTCAGCGTCAGCGTTTCGATATCGCCCACAACCTTGGGCAGCACGTCCAGCAAAAAGGCGCCGTCGGGCTGACTTTTGGTCGAGGGGTTTGCTTGTTCGCTTCCATCATCTGCGTCAACGTTTCCGCTAATCACCATAATGCTCTCGGCATCTCTGACAGGCTCCTGTCCTGGCCGAAAAGTATGTCCGTTCTCGATCTAGCCATAATGGACCTGGAATCACCCATCCCGGAGCGTGTTGAAAGTGGAGAATGGGTGGGTACATTCGCTCAATCACCAAGTTATCCCTTCAATCCGACCAGTTGAAGGCTGGTTGACGAGACTGTTGAGGTGATTGAGGCTGGAAACTGGCGCCAGATAATCCGCATCTGGCGTACACAATCTATCGGATCCGTGGAGGGAAGATGCCAGAGGCAGAGGGTATTTTTCTCGGTACCAGAGGAAGCAGACAAGTTGTGAAGAGAATGTGATCCAAGTTAGTGAAGGTAGCTTGAGAATTGGTGTGTTCCTTGCCCAACGCTTCCTGGTGTTTGCCAGAAGTAATCGCGGTGGAGTCCACCGAGTACGGGGCCAGATGCGACTTTTCCAGTAGCTGACGGGGTTTCTGACCGCACCGGCTGGCACGGAATACGCTGCTCGATCCCTTGGTGAGGGCGAGCGTGGTTGAAGTACTCCTTGTACTCTTTCACCACTCGGTACAGATGCCGTTCCCAAAAGATCAGAAAGTGGTCAAGATATTCCCGTCGCAGACTGCCCAGAAAGCGCTCACAGATCGCGTTTGCCCTGGGTGCTCGATAGGGTGTTTTCAGCACCTCGATACCTGTTCCTTTGGCCACACGCGTGAACGAAGGCCCGAACTTGCCGTCGTTGTCGCAGATCAAAAATCGCGGTCCTTCACCACAAACGGCGTCGCTTCCCGCAGTTTTTGGGCTGTCCACCGATCGGTTGGGTTTCTTGTCACCCCAAGCTGAATATTTCAGTACCTCGCTGGCCGTCTACTCTACATTTTCCGTCTTGATCAGTCTGCATATTCCGTATCCCTCAGAATATCGAGCTGCTCCATGGTTCTTTCTGCAACTTTTTTGTTTTTGTCAAAGTGTCGCTGCAAACGTTCGATAAGGTGTTTTTGTTTTATCTGATCATTGGAATAATACTCATGCTTTAGCAACTCTCTTGCCCAATCTAAATTAGATTTCACTTCTTCAGGGATTAGTTCTCCGTCATGACGAACTGCGTCACTTGGGCATATATCGTGACAAACCCCACATCGTATGCACTCGTCATCTTTTATCAAGGCAATGTCTTCTTTAATTGAAATTGCGCCAACATAACATTCATCAACGCATATTTGGCATCCGGTACACAATCCTTCATCTATCCAAGGCATTTGGGCTTATCTCCTTTTTTAATTCTGTTTACTCTTTTTGCAAAGGCCTCGAGCTGAGGCACCGGGAATCACCCTGTTACTGGCAATTCCAACATCTCCATCACGCAACCTCGCCAACAAAATCCACAACACCCCCGGTTGCCTCCAGCGAATGGGTGCAACCTGTTTTCCTTAAACCGTTGCTCAATCGAGCACCGGAGGATGGGAGGCAAAGGTCGGGTCTGATTCGCCAAAGCGAATCAGCGTGAGCTTGGCGATCAACGGGCGCCAAGCCACCACGAACTTTGACAACGGTGTATCCACGTCGGTGCGATGTTTGCATCAAAGCATACACCAAAACAGATAAAATATCAACTTTGACCTGTGCTGGCTACTTGACTCATCCACCGCAGTGTAAAGAGCTTTCCGGCTATCCCGATCCGATCTGGAGATACTACCGGCTACGAAACTGCGTTATGGGAAACGTAGCAACAGTAGGCAGATCGGCAGTCACTCGCTCCCTGGATGCCAGCAATGGGGACAGACTATCAACTCACTTACGCCCGCCCGATAGGGCACTTTCGGTGAGCGACGGACCAGATGAAGACTGTAGTCCAACGAATATCTCGCACCACATCACAGCATAGGGAACCATCCCCACTCACCCCATTTTCCTATTTTGCTTCAGGTATGTAGATCACAACTGGATCACTCGACATATATTGGGCGGGGTGCTCGCAGTCAAGCTGTGCGCACCCTTGCTGACTTCACATACCCGTCGTCCATATGACAATGAAGTTGGATACTAGAACTGATGAAATCCAAAACGAGCGAACGGAGAAAGTAGCCAACACAGGTTGCAGGCTTGGTCCATCGCTTGAGATGCTGTTTCAGCCGGCCACCGAGGTTTTTACAGGCATTGAGGATACTCGTCATCATGCTGTGATTAACTCCAAATGGATTGTCGATTGTACCGCATGATAACTGATTTCGGTGATTTCAGCACGTAAAAGCCGATGGATGAGTTAAGTAGCCAGTACAACCCGGAAGATGCAGGATATGGTAGAGGAGCTGTAGGATGTGACACGCTCCCTGAAGCAACCACAATGCTCGCGTAGAATCTTTCGCGACACAATTTACCCCCACTTGGAGGCCCTCCAGAGGGTGCGAGAGGGTCGGGTTCCTTCGCTAAACGTCCGTTTTGAGTGATATAACCAAAAACCCGCAGGGCTTGCGAGACCCTGCGGGTTTTGTGATCCTCAAACTACCGCATCATCTCAACGCTTAGGCCTCGCAATCGCGCCCGCAGCGACCAGCGCCATCAGCAAGAGCCACCCTTCGACAAGCTCAGGACGCAGCGGCATCAGCGCCTCCGTGTACCCGCCGACAGGCGCAGGCGATCCCACTACGTTCGCCCGTATCACGACCATATCTTGCCGGTCTTGATTGGCGTCCGAAGTGGAAGTGACGTTGACGGCCCCGCTGATATCCCGGTAAATCCCCACCAAGCTCATCTTTACCACCAGTTTGAACTGCCCCTGTCGAGCCAACGGACCGGTATTGAGCGTCCCCGCCAGCACGTTGGCTGTGACGTCCACCGTCCCGCTGTAGTACTCGACCGTCCACTCTGGCATCGCGATGTCCGTGCCACTGATGACAAAGCTGTCCTGAGCGTTCCCATCGTTCTCGATGAACACCTCGTGGGAGATCACAGTGGTACCAGAATCCAGCTCGATCGTGTACGCCAGCGTCTGGTTGACGCCGGTGACGTTCCACACGTCGGCTCCGACCACGGTGCCGGAGATGACCATGTTGTCCGGCTGGTAGTATGTATCCGCCGTCGTCTCCGCCTCGACCTGATCCCGTTTATCCGTCTCGGTGTTGGACGTGGTGGTGAGGATCGCCGTAAAGACGTCGCCCGCCGGCACGATCTCGTGATCCTGGCTCACCCGCACCTCAAGGTCGAGTGCATCATCCTTGTCCAGATTGCCGCTGTTCCAGCCGCCGCCGATCACGTCGTCTGTGATGTCCAGCGTCCCGCTGTAGTATTCGACCGACCAGCCTCCGCTGTCCCCGTCTCCTTGCACCATGAAGCTGTCCTGGACGTTGCCGTCGTTCTCCAGGCGCACGTCGTAGATGGCGGTGTCGCTGCTGGGCGGATTCGGCGCTCTGGTCAGCGACGACTTTTGCTCGTCGGGGGGATCGTAGACGTCGTCGCCCGTCCCGTCGATCACTGGGTCCGGCTGATAGTCCGCGTTGACGATGGTTCTGGCGGCTACCGTGTCCAGGACGGTCGTCGGCGACAGGCCCGAAGTGGCGGTGAACTCGACCGTCCAGTCGGTTTCGCCATAGACGCTGGCGCCGGGACTGACCTCTACCCGCAGGGTGTGCGAAATGCCCGGCCCCATATTGCCCGTGGTCCAGGTTCCGCCGAGCACCCCAGCCGTGACGTCGCTCCCGCCCGTGGCGGCGTCGTAGTAAGCGACCGTCCAGCCGCTGCCCCCGCCGGTTCCGGTTCCGGTAAAGACGTCGGTCTGATTGCCGTCATTCTCTATCCGCAGATGGTAGGTGATGACCGCGTTCCGATCCACATCCCCTGTCTCTGTCTGATCGGTGGGATTATAGACATTGTCATAGCTGAACGAGCCGGCGGTGCTGAGCTTGATCTGACTGTCCGCCATCACGGTCCCGCGCACGGTGGTATCGGCCAACACCACGTCGGTCTCGATGCCCCCTCGGGTGGCGGTGACGTAGGTGTGCCTCGCTACCCCGCCGACCGCCCACGTCCCCGGCGTCACGACCAGCGTGATGCTGATGGCGGCGTCGCGCGCCAGGTTGCCCGTGCTCCAGGTTCCGCCGAGTACCCCGGCGGTGATGTCGCCGCCGCCGCTGTCATAGTAGCCCACGTCCCAGTTGGCGTCGCCGCCGTCGCCGGTGACGTGAAAGTTGTCCGCCACGTTCCCGTCGTTCTGGATGGCGATGGTGTAAGAGACAGGCGCGTTCCGGTCTGTCGCCTGCCCCGTGGTCTGTCCGCTGGCGGTGTTGTTGTGAGCGTCGTCGCCGTGATAGACGTCCAGACCATCCTCGGCCCGGATCCAGCCGTCGGGGATGTGCTCAGAGTTGACGGTGGTAGCGGCGCGCACCAGGTCTTCCTTGCCTGGGTCTATGTTGGAAGTGGAGAGCACGGAAACGGTAAACGTGTCCCCGCCGTCCGGCGTCCAGTCCGGGACGACCGTGACGCTGATCTCCTGTCCTGAGCCTGCCGGAGGGCCCGCGGCGATGTCTGGTTTCCAGCCCGCGCCGGTCATCTGGGAAGTGATGTTGTTGCCGTTGCTGGCGTCGTGGTATGTCACGGCCCAGTGAGCGATGCCCGCCGTGCCGGTGATGGTAAAGTTGTCCAGGCCCTCTTCGGACACCACCTTCACCAGATAGGTCACGCCGACGTTGGCGTCGCCCGCTCCTTCCACCGTTTGGTTCACGCCGCTGGTGTTGATGATGGTATTGCCCACGTAGCTGCCGGGACTGGGACTCGTCTCCTTGATCTCGTTGTCCGGCTGCGACCCGACGGCGGTGGTCTCGGCCCGCACGGTGTCGGATACGGCGCCGCCTCTACTGGCGCGCGCGTAGACAGTGTAGGGCGCGGCGGTGGTGGCATTGAGCAGGGGAGTGACCTCGACCCGCATCACGCGAGTAGTATCCCGCGCCAGTGACGGTACCGACCAACCGCTCGATCCCGTTACTTGCGCGGTGACGTCAGTGCCGCCAGAGGCAGCGTCATAGTATGCCACGTCCCACTCGGCTGTACCCGCCGTGCCGGTGATCACGATGTTGCTGTCCGTGGCGTTCCCGTCGTTCCCGATGCGCAGGTGGTAGATCGCGGCCACGCTGCGCGTCACCCCGTCCGTCTTGGATTGGGATGCGCCGTCTGCATTGTAGATGGAGTTGCCGACATATGTGTCGCCCGCGTCGTCCAACTTGATCTCCATGTCGGGATTGAAATATTCGTTCACCGTGGTATCGGCGCACACCACGTCCTGGTCGTTTACGTCGCTCTGCGCCGTGGAGGTGATATAGACCGGGTAGACGTCGCCGCCGTCCGGGATGATGCCTGGCGTGACCGACAAGGTGATCTCCACGCTCGCGCCGACGGCCAGGCTACCCGTGGACCAGGGGAGAGCGATGCGGCTGCCGCCGCTGTAGTATTCCACGTCCCACCCCGCGCCGTCGCCCGTGCCAGTGACGTTGAAGCTGTCGGACGAGTTGCCGTCGTTCTCGATGCGTACGCGGTAAACCGCCGCCGTATCCAATGCAGTCGTCGTACTCGTCGTCTGCCCGGCGGCGCTGATGTTGTGGACATCCTCGCCCTCCCAGCCGGGGTTGCCCTCGACCCTGACGTGGTTGTCCGGCTGATAGTCCTCCTCGACCGTTGTCTCCGCCTGCACCGTGTCCATGGCTGAATCTTCAGCCACGCTCCTTTGCGCCTGCGAGGTGGCGGTGAACCAGACCGTCCAGGACGTACCGCCCACGGGGGGATGATCGCCAGGCGTGACCTCCACCCGCGCGTCGTAGACCTCGCCGGGATTCAGGCTCCCGGTATTCCAGCTATCCCCTGGGTTGACCACGCTCCCGCCCGTCTGGGCGTCGTAGTAGACGACGGTCCAGTTCGCGTCTCCGTAGGTGCGGGTCAAGTCGTAGGTATCCGCTGTGTCGCCGTCGTTCTCCACCCGCAGGTGGTATATGAGGGTGACGTTCCGTTCCACGCTCCCTGACTTTTTCTGCGCGGCGGGTTTGTAAACGTCGTCGTAACTGTACGATCCCTCGCTGCTCAGTTTGATCTGACCGTCCACCATGTACTCCGAATTGACGGTCGTGTTCGCCAGCACTACGTCCTCCACCGTGCCGCCGGTGGCGGTGATGTAGGTTTGCCGCGTCGAGCCGCCCGTCGCGCTCGCCAGTGGTGTCACGACCACGGTGAAGGAGATCGTCTCGCCGCGCGCTAGGCTGCCCGTAGACCAGGAGAGGCCGAGGGGACTACCGCTGACGTCGTAGTACCCCACGTCCCAGTTGGCGTCCCCGCCATCGCCGGTGATGGTGAAAGTGTCGCTGTCGTTGCCGTCGTTCTCGACGGTGACGGTGTAGGAGACAGGCGTGTTGAGGTCGGTGTTCTGGCCCACGCTCTGCCCGCTGGCGTCGCTGTTGTAGGTATCGTCGCCGTTCCAGCTACCACCCAGCTCCGCCCGAATCCACTCGTCGGGCCGCCGCGCCTGCTCGACGGTCGTCGTGGCGCGCACCAGGTCTTGCTTCGTGGGGTCCACGTCAGAGGTGGACAGCACCCCGAGGTAGCAGGAATCCCCCGCGTCCAGCGTCCAGCCGGGCGTGACGGAGACGGTGATCTCCTCGTGGGCGCCCACACTGACGTCGCCGGTGTTCCAGTTTACAGATGAGCCGAGCGGCGTCCCGGCGCGGTAGTATTGGACCGTCCACCCCGTGCTGCAGGTATCGGCATCCTCGGTGACCTGGTAGGAATCGAGGCAGTTCTCACCCTGAATCTGGATGCGGTAGACGGCGGCGGTCTGCGGGCCGGTGCTGGTGCTGGTGATCTGCGACGTGGGAGAGTAGACGTCGCTGCCCTCCCAGCCCGGGTTACCTTCCACCCGCACGAGGTTATCCGGCTGGCCGCCCTGCACGGTGGTGATCGAACGCACCTCGTCAGAGGCGCCGCCGCTGCTGGCGGTCACGTCCACGGTGTAGGGCGAGGCAGTGGTCGCGTTCGCCAGAGGCGTCACTTCGACGCGGATCTCGGTGGTCGCTCCACGCGCCATCCCCGGCGAGACCGTCCAGCCGCCGCCGGTGACCTGCGTGGTGATGTCCGTGCCGCCGGTAGTACCATCATAGTATTTCACGTCCCACTGCGCGTTGCCGCCGTCGCCGCTGATCAAGAGACTGTTGTCGGTCGTGTTCCCATCGTTCCCGACCCGCAGGTGGTAGACCGCGGCCGTCCCACGGCAGACGGTGGTCCTCGTGATCTGCGTCGAGACCGGATCTTCGTAGACGTCGTCGGTCAAATAGTCGGCCGGGGGATCCGTGCTTCGCTTGATCTCCAGGTCGGGGCGCAAGTAGTCGTCGACGGTCGTGTCGGCGGCCACCGCGTCCACGGCGGAGTCGTGATCGGAGGTAGCGGTGACGAGCACGTGGTAGGAGGCCCCGCCGTTCGGCGTCACGGTCGGCGTGACCTCGACGGTGATCGTCACGGCCTCGTCGCGGGCCAAGTTGCCCGTGGACCAGGGTAGGGAGATAGGACTGCCGCCGTCGTCATAGTAGCCCACGTTCCATCCCGAGCCGCTGGACGTGCCGCTGATGTCAAAGCTGTCCTGACCATTGCCGTCGTTCTCGAAACGAACGCGGTAGACCGCGGGCGTGTTCACGCTGGTGTTGTCGCTCACCGTCTGGTTCGTACCGTCGCTGTTGTAGGTTCCATCGCCCGTAAAGCTGCCACCCTGCACCTCGATCTCGCCGTCGGGCCGCCCGGCCTGGTCGACGGTTGTGTCGGCGCGCGCCACGTCTCGCTTCGTCGAATCCGCGTTCGAGGTGGAGGTGATGGTAACCGTGTGGATGGTCCCTTCGTCTGGCGTCCAGTCTGGCTCGACCGAGACGGTAATCTCTACGCTCGCGCCCACCCCGATAATGCCCGTGTTCCAGCCTCCATCGATCACGTCAGCGGTGATGTCGTTGCCGTTGTCGGCACGATAGTATTTCACCGTCCAGCCTCCACCGCCGCCGTTCCCCTTGACGTTGTAAGAGTCCGAATAGTCCTCGCCCTGGATCTGGACGCGGTAGACGGCGTTGCTTTCTGGGCCGGCGCTCGTACCCGTGACCTGCCCGCTGGCGTCGAGGTTGTGGACGTCGTCGCCCTCCCAACCGGCGTTGCCTTCCACCCGCACGAGATTATCCGGCTGGCCGCCCGCCATCATCACCCCCGCCGAGCTGCTGTCGTTGCTCGCGTCGCTGTCCGTCGTCGTGGTCGTGATGACGGCAGTATTGGTAAAGATGTGTCCGGCGGGCAGCAGGTCACTGAGCACGCCCGTGATCGTGATCACGCCGCCCTGGCCCTGCGCCAGGTCTTGCACTCCCCAGGTGTAGGTGTAGATATCCACGTTCGTCTGTGTGATAGCGTGCATTGGGGACAATGCATTGCCGCTGCTGACGACGCTCGTGTTTGTCACGCTGATCGGCACGAGGTCGGTGATGACGACGCCGGTGGCAGTGCCCAGCCCGGCGTTGGAGAAGGTGAGCGTGTAGGTGACGCGCCCGCCGGGGCCGACAGGCGTGGTGGGCGTGACGGCCTTGACGATCCCCACGTCGGGCGGATCCTGGGCAGTGAATCTGGCCTCAGCCGTGCCCATCTGCTGCGTGCCACTGAACGCAGCGGTGTTCGTCACCACATCCAGATAGTCGCCGGTGTGGGTGACCGTCCACGTCCAGGTGATCGCTTCACCCGCCGGGACCGTCCCGCTCCAGGTGATCTCGTCGCCGCTCTCCGACGTCCCTGAAGGCTGCTCGACCCACGAGGCAAAGTCCACCTCAGCGGGCAGGGTATCGGTGAAGAGCACATTGGTGTCGCTGAACGTACCGCTGTTGCTGAGCACGACGGTATAGGTGAGCGTGCCGTGGTAGGCTACGTCGGTGGTAGGCGTGACGCTTTTGGCGACCTTCAGATCGATAAGGTTGGCGACGATGTTGTACTCTGTACTGTCGTCCGCGGTACCCTTGCAGCGAATCCAGCCCACGTTCTCGCCCCAGGCGTAGCCGTCGAACTCGCCGGTGGCTGTGTCTATCGTCACGCCGCCGTTGGCGGGGGCAAAGTTGATCCAGCCCACGCTCGCGCCCCAGGCGTAGCCGGAGAGGTTGCCGGAGCCGTCCACGTTGACGCCGTAGTCATCCTTCGTGGTGTTGGCGTAGGTGTGGCTGCCGCCGCCGGTGTGGGTGCCCATCCGGATCCAGCCGACGTTCTCGCCCCAGGCGTAGCCCTCCAGGTGGTCGGCGTAGACGGTCACGCCCTCGTACCCGGCGGGAGCAAAGTCGATCCAGCCCGCGTTCGCGCTCCAGGCGTACTTGCCCGTGGGGTCGATGTTGCTGCCCAGGGCAACTTGCACGAATAGGAGCAGGCCCAGTACGGCCCCCGCGATCAGCGCGAGGTGTTTGATATGTGTGATAGATCTTTTCGTCATTTCAATTCCCCCTTGGGATTGTCGAAGGGCGTCAAAGCTCCTCATTGTCCGCCACGAACGGGCCACACGAAATAGCGGTATGAATAATTCTCCTCCTTGCTTCTTTCTATCACTGAGCCCGAATCCATATTCACGACGTGGGCCTTGTACCTGTATTCCGTGTCCGTGGTACTCGACCAGTACGTCCAATGTATATCTTGGATGTTTTCAAAAGGATGGCCCGCTGGCAGAGCAGGATCCTCCTCATCTAGATCAATCAGACTGTGCAACTCATTGACGTTGGGCAGCCGCCAGTCCCCGGGATTGGACCCATCGCTCAAATTGCAGTCTCTATTATCGGGCGTGCCTCCGCAGTCCTCACACCCGTCATATAACTCATTGGCCCAGGTCAATGCATCTTCCCAGGTCAGCCAATCTCCCCAATCGTCGTCGTAGCATTTCGCATCCTGCAGCCAGATCAGCCTAGTCCAGTTATCGGTGACCGTACCATCACCATTGTCCGTAAACCGGGTTCCTGTAAATCCATAAACCGTATACGCCCCGCGAGGCCAAGGACCGTCCCCAGGAGTCGGTACCCACTCTGGTAAGATACCCAGTTGATATTCCCCATCTTGTCCCGTGCCGCTGCAGGAGATTTGATTGCCATCTTTGTCCCAGCATCTGGTCTGCCCAGTCTTTAGCACTCTGTTGTTGGGCAAGGTGCCGGTCACCTCACTCCCGTCCACCCAGGCTTTCTTCCCGCTCAGGATATCGCCCGCCGTCGCATCGCCGGAACTGGTGTCCACCACGTTCGGGTCGCCGCTCACGCCAAAGAGGGTCACGCCGCTCCTGATATTCCCGGTCACCAGGTCCATATCCCCTTCCACGTAGCCCGAACCGTCGTGGTAGCCCTCGGCTATCGTCTGCTGCGTCGTCGTCGGCATCAGCGTCACCGCGCCGTTGTCCACCATCGTGCCCGTCTGCGTCGCCCACGCGCTGCTGTGCAATCCCCAGAACGGCTTGCCCGCCAGCACGTGCGTCGCGGTGGCGCCGTCCGTGTGCGTGAGCGGCGCCTTGGCCATTATCTCGTCCAGTGTGTGCATGCTACTCCCCGGCCCGCTGTCGGGTTCCGCGAATGTAGTCATCTTTGGGCTGTCCGCCCCGCTGTCCAGGCGGTCATAGATCTGCTCCAGGGTGTACATCTGTCCGCTGGCTTCGGTAGGCCCACCGGTGGGATTCAGATTCCCCGCCAGCACCACGGCCACCGAGGAGAGCAGGATTCCGATGACCATA
>DAOTUB010000388.1:0-18322 GCA_034437455.1 Anaerolineae bacterium
TGTATCGAAGCCAAGCGGCTCTCGGAAGCCAAATTGCCCCGAAAAGACCCGCTTGGTTTCGATACGCTTCTCCGCTGGCGCTGCGAAGCTACTCAACCGGCGCTCCTATGTCAATGGCTGAACGGTTACCAAGAGGATATTTTATGAAGACGTTCGAGGTGGCGCCGGTCAAACCCACGATCTCTTTTGACGAGTTTGATAAAGTGGATATTCGTGTGGGCGCCATCGAGCTTGTCAAAGACGTGCCAGGCTCGGACAAGTTGGTGGAGCTTGTCGTCGATTTTGGCGCTTTCAAAAGAAACATACTGGCGGGGATAAAAGAGGAACGTCAGAATCCCAAGGAAATCGAGGGGAAACGGGCGTTGTTCGTCGTCAATCTCGAACCCAGGAGGATGATGGGCCGGCTCTCTGAAGGGATGTTATTCGATCTCGGATATGCCGATGGAATCACGCCCGTTTTGGCCGTTCCCGAAACGCCGATACCCGATGGCGTCCGAGCTGGATGAGGTGTGATGACATTCAGGCCTGCTGTCCTGAGAAAGCGCCTGATGGCTGGCGCTCGCGAGGCTAAGGGCGTCGCCGTTGTCATCGACGTCTACCGCGCCTTTACCTCCGCTGCGCTGATGATGCACCTGGGCGCGGAGAAAATCGTCCTCTTGGCCGAACCGGAAGCCGTCCTCAAGCTCCAGGCGGAGAGAGGCTACCTGGCCGTGGGCGAGGTGGGCGGCAAGAAGGTGGACGGCTTTGATCTGGGAAACTCGCCCTCTCGTATCCTGGCGGCGGGGCGAAGTTGTTTTGCCGGGCGGACGGTGGCGCAGCGGACGTCGGCGGGCGTCACCGGGGCAGTGGCGGCGTCCCGCCGGTCCGACGTGGTGATCCTGGGAAGCTACGTCACCGCCCGCGCCATTGCGCGGTATATCGAGAGGCTATCGCCGCCGGTCGTATCGCTGGTGGCTATGGGAGCCGGCGGCGAGGCGAGCACGGTAGAGGACGAGGCGTGCGCCGATTACATCGAGCACTTGCTCGCCGGTCGATTTTACGATCACGTCACTACGCTGCACCAGGTCGTCGAGCACGAGAGCACGCTCAAGTTTCTGCGGGGCGACCGGGAGTATCTGCCGCAAACCGATCCCATCTACTGCTTGCAGCGCGATCTGTTTGACTTTGTCATCGTGGCAACTCAAGAGAACGGCGAATTGGTCGCGCGGCGGACAGACGTACCGGAGGAGTAGGTTCTATGAAAATCAAACCCTTTCACACCGAGCGGTTTTTCGCCATCCACGAGTTCACCGCGCCGTACCTGCTGTGCGCCTCCGATTGCGAGTCGCTGTCCGTGGACGAGTTGCTCCGACTGGCCGGGGCTTCCTGGAAATCCCTCGGCCGGCTGCGGCTGGGCTACACTGAAAGCCAGGGCGATCCTGTGCTCCGGGAGTGCGTCGCTGAGCTGTACACGAGCGTCAGCGCCGACCAGGTGATCGGCCTGGGCGCGCCGGAGGAGGGCATCTTTGTGACGATGCATGCCTTGCTGGAGCCGGATGACGAGGTGATCGTGTTGACACCCTGTTACGACTCGTTGGGCAACGTGGCCGAGCACCTCGGTTGTCGCGTCGTCCGCTGGATGTTGGAGGAGGCTGAAGAGCCGCCAGCCCCCCCTCTGTCCCCCCCAACGGGGGGGATGGAGAGAGGCTGGCGACTCGACCTCGACGAACTGGAGCGACTCGTCACGCCTCGCACCAAGTTGGTTGTCGTCAATTTTCCACACAATCCCACCGGCTATCTTCCTTCCCACGACGAGTGGCAGGCCATCGTCCAGATCGTCGCCCGGTCTGGCGCGTGGCTCTTTTCCGACGAGATGTACCGCGGCCTGGAGTACGACGCGTCCGCACGCCTCCCCTCCGGCTGCGACCTGTACGAGCGCGCCATCACCCTCGCCGGATTGTCCAAGACGTACGGGCTGCCGGGCTTGCGTACCGGCTGGCTGGCGCTGCAAGACACGTCGCTGCGGGATCGCATCGCAGGCTGGAAGGACTATACCACCATCTGCTCCAGCGCGCCGAGCGAGGTATTGGCCCAGATCGCGCTCCAGGTCCTCGACGAGCTTGCCAAGCGCAACCGGCGGATCGTCCTGGACAACCTGGCGCTGGCCGAACCGTTCTTCTCCCGCTGGCAGACTGTTTTCCGCTGGAACCGGCCCCAGGCTGGGTCGGTGGCGTTCGTCGGTCTGCGGGGCCGGTCGGCGCAGGAGTTCAGCGACAGGCTGGCGGCGGAGCAGGGCGTGCTGCTCCTGCCCAGCACGGGCCTCGGCTTTGGCGATGGTCACGTTCGCTTCGGCCTGGGTCGGCTCAGCTTTCCCGGCGGGTTGGAGCAATTGGAGCAATACTTGGCGCGGCAAAGCTAGACGAAGGACAGGATCGGTTCTGAATGACTCGACGAGGGGCAGGCTGCCAGGTCTGTCCCTCGCGCTGTTTCACTCTTCAATCCCAGAGCAGAAATGATCTTGACAAGGCCGATTGTTTGTGTTATTATGCAAGCCGTCCTATATAGGATAACTCATATACAGGAGATGTCTGATGTCGTTAAAGTACGCCATCCTCGGTTTCCTGAACTATCGCCCTTTTACCGGCTACGATCTGAAAAAGGCATTCGATACCTCGGTGCGCCACTTCTGGCCGGCTGACCAGAGCCAGATCTATCGCACGCTGGCCCGGTTGACCGAGCGAGGTCTGGCGGAGGTGGAACTCGTCCTCCAGGATGATCGGCCCAATCGCAAGGTCTATCACATCACCGAGGCCGGACGGGAGGCGTTGCGTCGTTGGATGACTATGTCTCTCCCTTACAAGCAAGCTCGCAGCGCGATGTTGGTTCAGGTCTTTTTCTCCGGACAACTGGGCGACGAGGAGATCCTTGCGGCGCTCGAGCGGCAAGCCGAGCGGCTGCGAGCGACGTTGAAACGATACAGCCAGATTCCCCAGGAAATCCCATCCTACGCCGAAGAGGTAGATTCTCCGCGCGAGGTGTTTTTCTGGATGTTGACACTGGAATGTGGGATCAAGGTGAACGAAGCGTGGCTGGAGTGGATCGAGAGCGTGATCCAGCGCATCAAAAACGGGCAACATCCCTCGCATTGAGGGATCAAAATCAAATTAAAGGAGATCGAAATGAACATCTTGGCAGTTAACGGAAGCCCTCGGGGCGCAAAAGGGAATACGGAGCGCATCCTGCAACCTTTCCTGGAAGGAGCGCGGGAGGCCGGCGCAGAGACGGACGTCGTCTATCTCAAGGATAAAAAGATCAACTATTGCCTGGGCTGTTTCACTTGCTGGACCAAGACGCCCGGCGTCTGCGTTCACAAGGACGACATGCCCGAACTGCTGGAAAAGTTGCGGCAGGCAGACACCGTGGTCTATGCCACACCGCTCTATGTCTTTACCGTCACGGCGCAGATGAAGGCGTTTATGGATCGCCACATCCCCTTGATCCAACCATACATCCTCAAGCGGGGCGACCAGCTCATCCATCCCCCGCGCTACGAGGCGCGCCACGACAAGGTGGTGCTCATTTCCAACTGTGGCTTTCCGGAGCGGCATCACTTTTCGGGGCTGGTCGAGACGTTCCGCTGCTTCACCTCTGGCCCCGATTCGGAGTTGGCCGCCACCATCCTGTGTGCTGCGGGGGAGATGCTGAAGCAACCATCGCTGCAGGAGGGTCTCCAGTGGTACTTTGAGGCCGCCCGCCAAGCTGGACGGGAGGTGGTCGAGCAGGGCCACATCACGCCGGAGACGCAGGAGGTGCTGGACAGGCTCATCGTGGAGCCGGAGGTCTATGCCGAGATGGCGAACGCGTACTGGGATAGAACGCTCGCTCGCTCGGATGCTCAGGCTGGACCGGGGACGGAACTGCCGCCGCCCGCTTCTCGCGACACGATGCGCGACATCGTCGCCGGGATGGCGACGGTCTTTGACGCAGAGGTAGCCGGCGACTTGCAGGCTGTGGTCCAGTTCGACGTGAGCGGCGAGGAGCCAGGACAGTACTACTTGCACGTCGCCGAGGAAAAGTGCGCCGCCTTCGAGGGTGTGCATCCCGATCCCACGTTGACCATCCGCACGCCCTCGGAGGTCTGGCTGGCGATCAGCAACGGCGAGATGAACGGCGCGACGGCGCTGATGACGGGTAAGTACTCTGTCAAGGGCAACTTGGGGCTGCTGATGCGCTTCGACAAACTCTTTTCGGCTGCGCCGGAGGCGTGATATGGCCGGGACCGTGCTCGCTTTCGTGCCCTGGATCCTGTACTGGGTGCTCGCCGGGATGGGGCACACGACCGCCGCTATCCTTTCGGGATTGGGCGTCTCGTTGGCGATCAATGGCTACCGCTTTGCCGTCCGCAAGACGAAAATCCTGGACGCGGTGTCGCTGGTCGTGCTGGCCGCGTTCGCCTTTGTCACTCTCGTCTTGGGCAGTGACTTGCTCGTCTTTTACGGCGGCATCGTGTCGGACGCCGCCCTGGCGCTGATGGCGTGGGGGTCGCTCCTCGCTGGCAATCCTTTCACCTACGATTATGCCAAGGAGGACTGGGACGAGGCGTTCTGGGATAACCCGATTTTTGTCCGGACGAACCAGATCATCACCGTTCTCTGGGGCGTGATCTTTACCGCGCAGGCGCTCATCGGCGGGGCGGCGATGGCGACGGGCCTGGAGGGAACGGCGCGCATCATTCTGGTGGCGGTCATTCCGCGTTCCTTGCTGGCAATCGGAATTTTCTTCTCCGTGTGGTTCCCCAGGTGGTATCCTCAGCGGGTGGCGGCACGGGAGGGCGCACAGCGTATGGCAGGGATACCAGACGGTGTAAGCGGTCTGCAACTGGTCGAGTTCATGCCGCTCGCCTTCAACACCGAGGCAGCCGGTGATTTGCAGACGACGATCCAATTCCATCTGAGCGGCGACGGCGGCGGCGCGGGCTATCTGGAGATCGAAGCTGGCCACTGTACGTTCCATCCCGGCGAAACTGATCGACCTGCGCTGATCATCGCAAGCCCCACCGAGATGTGGACCGCCATCTCCCAGGGGAGGATGAACGGCGCCGAGGCGTTCTTGAACGGAGCCTACACTGCCGACGGCGATATTAGTGTGTTACTGCAACTCGACAACCTCTTTTCGTCTGCGCCGGAAACTGATATGTTGTTGTTAGTTGAAGGGTAGGCAGCGCAAGTAACGATCCGGTATCCTATCTCCAGTGTAATGAATATCAAATCATAGAAGAGAACACGTCCAAATCTATCATCATCATTGGGGCAGGAGTCGCGGGGCTATCCACCGGGTGCTACGGCCAGATGAACGGCTATCGGACCCAAATTTTGAGTTGCACGACAAGCCGGGCGGATTGTGCACTTCCTGGAAGCGGAGTGGATACACTTGTGACGGGTGCATCCACTGGCTAGTCGGCTCTGGGACTGGCTCCAGCTTTAACCGCATCTGGCAGGAGCTGGGCGCGACGCAGGGGCGGAAAATGGTCGATCACGACGAGTTCTTGTGCGTCGAGGGGACGAATGGCAAGGCCTTTGTCCTCTACACCGACGCTGACCGGCTGGAGCAGCACCTGAAAGCCTTGGCTCCCGCGGATAGTGAGGTGATCGAAGAGCTTTGCGAGTGAACATTTTCTCGCCCTGATTATAACCCCACTCGGCGCGTTGATCCAGCCATACGCGAGACCCCCTACAGACCAAAAGCCCGCAGGGGGTCGATGATCGAATGGTGTTTTACTCTTCGACCTCGGCGCTGTTCACCGATATGAGGGGCAATCCCAGGTCTCGCAGCCTGGCGATCAGCCCGTACAGCGCCGCCTGGTCAGCGATCTCGCCGGCAAGAATCGTCTCGTCCTGGTCCGTGTACGTGATCTCCAGTCCCTCGAACCAATCGGACCATTGCTCGTCGATCTGTCCTTTCACGCGGATCTCGGCTCGTAGCATACGCTTTCTCCTTGGTCTGGATGATGCCTGCAGCCCGCAGGATGCAGAATGAACTAGCATCATTTCCCTTCAGCAGTCATCCACTGCCCCCAGGGTTTGACCTCCTGCATCTGGAACCGCTCGGCCAAAATCTTGACCAGGAACATGCTCAGCAGCGCGACGAGCAAGCAAATAGGCCCTCGCATTGCGGAACCGCTATCCAGGCCGTCAGTGGTCGTGATGTGCAGCAGGTTTAACACGCTGTTGTTCAGAAAATGGAAGGCCCAGGACGACCACAGGCTGCCGGTCTTGAGGTAGAAATATCCCCAGACGAGTCCGATCAGTAACATAGGCACGAATTGGCCAAACGCCGCAGCGGCAATTCCCCCCCCTGTTCCTCGATCCGCCCCGTCTGCATCCACTTTAGCACCCACGGAAGATGCCAGAGACCGAACAGAAACGCTTGAAGCAGGTTGGCCCACCAAAACGAAAGCTTGACCCGGAACAGACGCACCATCACCCCTCGAAACAGCCCTTCCTCCATAAAAGAGTTGATGACGTTGCCCAAGAGCATCCAGAGTACAAAAAGGAACCCACCGGTGACGCCCGCCTTGGGGTCGATGGCCTCGAAATGAAGCACCGGTTGCTTCGAAAGTTGGGCGACAAACTCGACTCCATAGCTGACCACAAGCACTATCACCGCGACGACAATGCCAATGAGCAAGCTCGGGCCGAGCTGTCTAGAATGCAAACCGATGTCCCGTAGCTTTCGCCCACAGGCCCAGACAAATAGAACAACCAAGACAAACCCCAGTGTCTTGCAGAGGATGATCTCGCCCAGGCGCTCATCCAGCCGCAGGACAAACGTGTCCACCCACTTGAAGAAAAAGGCGATAACCAGAAGCACGAGACTTGTCAGGATAGGCCTTTCCAACGAGAAGCGCAGAACAGAATTGACTTTAGCGGATGATTTGACCGACATGCTCACCTCCTTAATGATGTAGAAACTAATCGAAACGTGTATCCAAGGACCAAGTGACGCCAGCCGCCTACCCACGTGTTATGTTTTCATCGCTCAGCGGCTGATTTGTTTGACCCTGCGCTCGCGAATCACCACCCAGATGGTGGTGGCTACAAACCCGACGATCGACAGCCAGGCGAACAAGTCGCCGATGTAGGGATAGATGGTGAACGCACTTTCGACGGGAACCTGGGCGAGCAACACCCGCTCGCTGGCCGTCCAGTGATCCATCGCCGACACCACTCGCCCGTAGGGATCCGCCACAAACGAAAGCCCGTTGTCCGCCTGGCGCACGACCGTGACGCCGTTCTCGACGGCCCGGTAGATCACCATGTGCGCGTGGATGGGGTCGAGCTCGCGGTACTCCATGCTGGGAGCCAGCAGGATGTCGGTGCCGTTGCGGCCAGCCTGGAGCACCATCTCCTCGTGGTTGGCGTCGTTGCAGATGATGGCCGAAAGTGTGCCAAAGGGAGTCTCAACCGTGCGCAGGACGCCATCGCCTCCCTTCGTTCCCTCCAGCGCCACCAGGGCGTACTTGTGGTGTTCCAGCACGACGTCGCCAGTCGGATCGATGACGATGAGCTTGTTTTCCCAGGGGCGGTCGCCCTGAAAAACTGCGCCGAATGCAAGGGCCAGGTAGACATCTTCCTGGCGGGCGATCTCCTGGGCCTGGGCGATGAAGGCCGGTTCGTCTTCTCCGGGCACCACCACGGCCTGCTCCGGCCAGTGGACGAGTTGAGCGCCGGCCCTGGTTTCGCGAACCGTCTCCTCGAAGTAGAGAGCGCGGTACTCTGCCGCCTTCTGGCGCATGGCCTCCCAACCCTCCTTTTCCTTTATCTGATTCAGGCCCGCCCAATTCTGCCGCATATCCACTGCCGTTATGCCGTGCATCCGTACCGTGCCAGTGGCGGGCGGAGCAAAAGTCAACCGGACGCTGCCGTAGAGCATCACCAACAGAAGGAGACCGGCATAGACCGCCACCCCACGGCGGATGTTCGACCAGGAGAAGTCGCACTCCCAGGCCCAGTTAAAGACCGAAGCGAACCAGCTCACCAGAAAGGTGATCCCCCACATCCCGGTGATGGAGAGCAGTTGCATCAGAACCAGGTTGCCATACTGAAAGTAGGCCTGCGCTCCAATGCTGTCCAGGGGGTTGGCCAGGTAGGGCAAGGTGAACGGCAAAGCGCCGATCGCCATCGTGATGAGATATACGGGCAATGGGCTAGGCATCATGGCATTCATCATGCCATACTGGGTGATCCCGACCGTCACAAATGTCATCAGCCAGGCCAGGAGAAAGCCGCGCCAGACCTTTTGCGTGCGCACGAAACGCAGCACAAAGACGGACGACAGCCACCAGACCAACGCTATGGTCCAGAAGAAGCCCAGTAGCGTTCCAATAACCAGCCAGAGATAGGACCAGCGGTCCGACTGCATTGTGGTATCCATTCGTTTCTTGTTCATCATCATCATCATCCTTATTTTGCTCGTTCACTGAATTGGCTCCAGTATAGGCGCAAAGGCAGGATATGTCATCACCCATTGCGGGTGATTGATGGGTGATTGGAGGCGCGAACGGAGGCTATGCCACGAGGCCGAGCTTCTTCGCTTCGGCGACGGCCTTGCGGCGGTTGCTCACGCCGAGCTTGCCGTAGATGTTCTTGAGGTGGGTTTTTACTGTGTTGACCGATATGTAGAGCGCGTTCGCGATCTCCTGATTAGTTCGTCCGCCGGCGAGCAAACGGAGGACATCAAGCTCGCGGTCGCTCAGTGGTTCGACCAGGGACGCAGACGCCAGGGCGGTTCGTCCATCGTCCTTCGTCTCGCCTTCAAACGCACTCAGGAGCCTGTGCACATATTCCGCCGCGATGCCTTGCTCCACCGCTGCGTGCAGCAACGCTTTCATCGGCTCGCCCGCGTCTACAAAGGTGCGGACATAGTTCTCCGGCTCGGCCCAGGCGAGCGCCTCGGCCAGGAAATCGAGGGCCTGTTCGGGAGAGGGCGCGGCCAGAGCTTGCAGCGCGCGGGCCTTGGCGGCAGTCGATTGGAAACCGGCAGAGGAGGCCATCCCGTGCAGCGTCGCCAGGTGCTGCGCAGCGGCCGCTTGCTCCCCCTGCGCCAGGAGCAGACGAGCCTGGGCCAGCATCAAGGAGAGATAATCGGGGCGCGTTCTGCCTCCGTCAGCGTCTGCTCGGCCTCGGCCAGGCGCCCACGATACCACTGCGACATGCCCAAGTTAAGCGCCGCGACAGAACGGCCCACAAGCTCCTCCGGCGGCAAGAGCGCCAGTGCTTGCTCCGAAAGCTCGGCCGCGCGTTGGTTGTCGCCTCGCATCCGGGCGATGTGCACGCGCGCCACGGCAACGTCGCCTAAAATGCCAGTGTCTCCCTGTTCCTCGGCGGTCCGCTCCGCCTGGTTGAGGTAGGATTCGGCGGTGTCAATCTGCTCCGTCAGGATCAGCGGCCAACTATATTCGAGGCAGAGCTGGGGGCTGGCGAGCACCATCTCTTCTGGCAACGCCTGGAGCCAGCCGAGCAGCGTCACCACCTCGCCTCGCTTCAGCATCGCATCGGACAGCTCGCCGACGAGCAAAGCCACTTTTTCCCAATCGGAACCGGCCAGGGCGTGGCGCATGGCATCGGCAGGGAATCCATTGTCTGCGTACCATTGGCTGGCTTGCTTGTGCAGTCGAACGACGTCGCCTGACGCTTCGATCTCCAAGCGATGGCGCAGGAGATCGGCAAAGAGACGGTGATAGCGATACCACTGTCGCGATTCGTCCAGCGGAACGATAAAAAGGTTCGCGTGCTCCAGGGTCAACAGCACCTCGCGACCGTTCTCCTGTCCTGTGACAGCATCGCACAACGGAGCGGTGAACCGGTCGAGGAGCGATGTCTTGAGGAGAAAATCCTGCACGTCGGGAGACTGTTGTTGGAACACCTCCTCGATGAGATAGTCGAGGACGTAGCGATGTCTGCCGGTGAAGGATCGTACCAGCCGTTCCGCGTCGTCGTTGCCGCTGATGGAGAGTGCAACCAATTGCAGACCAGCGGTCCAGCCCTCTGTGCGCCGCTGGAGCGCGGCGACGTCGGCGGGGGATAGCTCGAGTCGCCTCGATTGCCGCAGGAACTCGGTCGTCTCCTCGGTTCTCAAACTCAGCCGAGCCACTGCATCGCTGAGATCGCCGAGGGTGCTGAAAACGCTGAAAACGGATTGACGCTCGACAGAACCTTCAGCGAAATCAGCCCCTTCAGCGTTTCAGCGATTCGATCACGCGATAAGCATCAACCGCCGGTGTGAATATCCACAAAGACCTTCATTCCCCAACGCAGCGGCGCATCTCCCACGTCATCCAACTCAATGACCACCGCATAGGTTACGTCGCCCTGCTTGAGTTCAGAGATGAGCGGCACTTCCGTCACTCGACCGTGGAAGGTCTGATCGGGCAGGGCGTCCACGCGCACCTCAGCTTCCTGGCCGACCTGGACGTGCACCACGCTCAACTCGCTCAGGTCGTCCATCTCCACCCGCCAGGGAGAAAAGTCGGCGACGACGATCACGGGCGCGCCGGGTAACACAGTCTCTCCGACCTCGATGGTCACGTCGGCGACCGTGCCAGCGAAGGGGGCCTTCAGTTCCGTCTCGGCCAGGGCGACCTGGGCTGTCTCCAGCGCCGCCTCAGCTTGCCGCACCGACGTCTCGGCCACGGCGCTCTCCTCTGTTCGGGGGCCGACCTTTGCCAGCGCCAGTTGTGCCTGGGCAATATCCCGCTGGGCTTTGGCGGCCAGGACTGCGGCGTTTGCCGACTGTTTTTGGGCCCAGGCGCTGTCGCGCGCCTGGGCCAAACGTACGTGGGCCGCTTCCAATGCTTGCTCCGCCGCGTGCAATTGGAGAATGGCCTCTTCCTCTATCCAGCCGTGGACCTTGCCCTTGATCTGGTCGTATTGATCCTCCGCCGTCTTGCGCCCCAATTCGGCGGCGGCCAGGTCCGACTCGGCTGCGGCGATCTCGGTCTCGATGGTGCCGGCGAGCAACTGATTCCGCTGGGCGGTGGCCTGCGCCAGCGCCGCTTCAGCCGCGCCTACTTGCGCCTCGGCCACAGCGATCGCCTCCGAACGAGGGCTGACCTTTGCCAGGGCCAGTTGCGCCTCGGCCACAGCGATGGCCGCCTCGGCCTGGGCGATGGCCGCCCGCAGATCGTCGTCCTCCAGCCGGGCCAGTACCTCTCCCGACTCGACGGCGTCGCCGGGCGCGACCAACACCTCGACCACGCGGTCGCTGGTGCGGAAGCCAAGCTCTGCATGGCGGGCGGGGACGATGGTTCCCTCCGCCGAGACGACGTCGGCTCCCGTGCTCGCTACTGCTGCTGCCGCAGGTGGGGCCGCCGCCTGAGCCGTCGGCTGAGACGCCGACTCCTGCGGCAGAGGGGCCAGAAATTGCCGGTAGCCCCAATAAGCCAGGCCCACGACCGCCACAAAAACAATGGCTCCAATAATAATCTTGCCAGCTTTCACCATTTCCTCCCTTTACTCATACTGCACCGCTCTCACGATATTCAGTTTCGACGCCCGCCAGGCCGGATAGAGCGCGGCAAGCTGCGAGACCACCAGCGCGATGATCAGACCGGCGAGAAGCAAGCCACGGGGCAGGATGTACTCGATCGTCCAACCCGTGCTCTCTCCCATCCCTGCCACGGCGTAGTAGGAGCCATACGCCCCAAACGCCACTCCGAGCAATCCCCCCATGAGGCCCATGACCAGGGCCTCGGACAGGATCATCTTGGCTACCTGAGGCCGGGTCATCCCTACCGAGCGCAGGGTACCGATCTCGCGGATGCGCTCCAGCACGTTCATCATCAGAGTGTTGATCACGCCCAAAGCGCCCATGACGACGCCGATGGCGGCGATGACGTCAAAGAGCATGAACCAATTCATAAAGTCCTTCAGCCACCGCTCCCGGAGTTCCTCACCCGACGCTACCTCGATGTGCCGGGTCTTGCCGTACAGATCCTCCATGTTCTGCCGGACGCCCTCTATCGAGGCTTCCGGCGCCACGTCAACCATGAACATGTGGACTTTGTTGTGGCCAAAGTACGCTTCGAGATCGTGCCAGGAACCCATCATCGCCTCTCCACCCTGGAAATAGTCCACGATCACCGCCGCCACGACAAAGTTGCGCTCCCCCCTCGCTGTGCGCATGCGGACCTGATCGCCTTGCCCAATTCCATACTTCTGGCTGAGCATGGTGGAGATAAAAACAGCATCCCCCGCCGCCAGTTGTTCCACCAGCACCTTTTCCTCTCCCTGCCCCGAAGCGAACTCAAAGCCACTGACCTGATCGTATTCCAACGGTTCGACAGCGAGGAGATAGGGGGCCTCGTCCAGGGGGACAAAACCGCTCGCAGAATTGACGCCCACCACCTTGGCTTCGAGAAAGTGCATGGGTGTGACCACATGTACTCCCTCCAGCGCCGCCAGCTCTTGCTTCAATTCCATTCGCATCGCCTGGAAGGATTCCACAAAGAGATCCCCCTGCAGAGCCGTCTCCATCCACTCCCGCGTGTCGGAGGTGAGACTGACCGACATGGCCCCGATCATGATCGTCATCAGAATCCCCACCGTCAAGGCGCCCACGGTCAAGCTGGTGCGCCCCAGGGCGCGATGGACGTTTCCAGCACCGATCCGCCCCTCGTGGCCATAGATGGCGATCATCACTGGCCTGACGAGCCTTTCGAGTAGCCCGGTGACGCGGGGCACGAGCAAGGTCACTCCCCCCAGGAGCAGGAACATGCTCAATTGACCCCATCCCATCTGGGCTTCTTCTCGCACTGGCACGTAATCCATCAACTCGGAGAGGATCACCAGCGCCAGCCCAAACTTCCAGCCGTGCTTCATGAGCCAACCGTCGCCCCCGCGACCGCGCACCGTCAGCGCCTCGACGGGCGACAGGCGGCCGGCCCGGATGGCGGGAATCAACGCGCTGGCGATGGTCACCACCATCCCTACGACGACGCTGGTGACGACGCTCTCCAGGGGCACGGAGAAGAGGTTCGTCTCGAGGCCAATGGTGGTGTTCGTCACCTTCATCATCGGCACAGAGAGAACAAGCCCGAAAACGATCCCCAGCAGAGAACCGGCCAACCCCATGAAAAAGGCCTCGATCAAGATGAGGCGCGTGACCTGCCACTTGGTCAAGCCGACGGCGCGCAGAAGGCCGATCTCGCGGGTGCGCTCCACGACGGTCATGGAGAAGGTGTTAAAGACGAGATAGGCGCCCACAAAGAGCGCGGTGATGGCGAAAAAGCCCAGCCCCATCCACATCCCCGAAAGCATCTCGGCGATGTTGCGGCCCTTGGCGGCGGGGTAGACGACCTCGTAGCTCGGGCCCAGTTCGTCCTGGAGAGAGGCCATCAACCGGTCGAGGGTGTCGGCGGATTTGGCGATCTCCTCCTCGGCGACGAGGTCAACGCTATCTATGTTGTGCCCGCGGGCAAAGACCGCCTGCGAGGCGGCGAGCGGCATCACCATCTTGGCCTGCCGGGCCGGCCCCTCCTTCGCCACGATCCCCACCACCAGGAACGACTCGGTTCCCGCAGGGGCGTTGGCCCCTACGGGACTATGCCCATCGGCCACGAGCAGCTCGACGTCGTCGCCGACCTCGATCTCGTGCCGCTCGGCGAAATCCTCCGCCACGATGACGGCGTACTCGTCGCCCTCGGGAAGGAATTCCCCCTCGATGACTTTGTAGGGACGCACCTCTTTGTCGACGGCGGGGTCCACGCCGTAGACCGCGAGGGAGACCTCCCTGTCCCCCAGCATCAGCATTGTACCATCCGCCGTGCTGGGCACAGCCGCGGAGACTCCCTCGAACGTCCGCACTTGTTCCAGGATCTGCTCGTCGAACCCCTCATCGTTATCCGAGGCGGCCCTCACGGTGAGGTCCGCGTTCCCGGCCACGTCGGCAAAGAGCGCCTCCAGGCCGCTGTAGATACTGCGATTGGTGACGGCGATGGCCAGGATCACGGCCACTCCCAGCACGATACCGGCTACGGTCAGCAGGGTGCGAGTCAACCTCACCCGCAGGTTTCTGAAGGATAGCGTGGATAGATGTCGCATGTTCATAACTCCAATTCAGTCAAGCGGGCCAGAATGTCCGCGGCGTCCTTCTTCCCATCGCCAAGCTCCATCTCGTCAATGATGCGCCCATCCTTGAGAAAGACGACCCGATCGGCGCAACTGGCGCCCAGGGGATCGTGCGTCACCATCACGATGGTCTGGCCCAGGTCGTCGCACAGTTGGCGCAAGAGATTCAGAATTTCACCGCCCGCCCTCGAGTCCAGGTTGCCCGTCGGCTCGTCGGCGAGGACGATGGCCGGCTCGGTGACGAGGGCGCGGGCGATGGCCACCCGCTGTTGCTCGCCGCCCGACATCTGGTCGGGCTTGTGGCTCCGTCGCTCGACCAGCCCCACCATCTCCAGCAGGCGGACCACACGCTCGCCATAATCTTTGGGCCGCTGGCCGTCGATGAGCAGCGGCAGGGCGACGTTCTCCTCGGCATTCAGGGTGGGGACAAGATTGTAGAATTGAAAGATAAAACCGATCTTGCGGCGGCGGGTGATAGTGATCTGTTTATCGGAGAGAGCCGAGAGCGTTTGCCCATCCAGTGCCACCGCTCCGTCGGTCGGCTGATCGAGCCCGCCGAGAAGGTGCAGGAGCGTGCTCTTGCCCGATCCGGACGGCCCCATGACGGCCACAAACTCTCCCTGCTCGATGCTGAGGTCAACGCCGGCCAGGGCGTTCACCGTTACTTTGCCCATCTGGTACTGCTTGCTGACGCCGTTTGTTTCGAGAATTGACATCTTGAGTCCTCCTTCAAACTATTGAAAATAACTACTGCCAATCGAACCCCAGGCTGTGCGACGCTTTTAGAAGTAAGCGGTGCAGCTCGCGTTGCTCTTCCTCGCCCAGCGCTGAGAGAAAATCGCGCGTGTATGCCGCCGCACTGGCGACTATTTCCCCGGCAACCTCCTGCCCCAGTTCAGTCAGCGTCAACCACCAATTGCGGCGGTCTTTTCTATCCCGCTCTCTCTGAACCAGGTCTTTTTCCACCAACCGCTGGACATAGACCGAGATAGTGCCTGGATTGATGTCCATAATGCGCGAGAGTTGGACGGCGTTGAGCGGCGCGAACTGGCGCAGCACCATCAGCACGGAACAATCCGAGAGCGCCAGGCCGAGCACGTTGCGCTCGGCTTCCTCGGCCATGCGCGATTCGTAGGCATGGGTCAGGCTAAACAACGCCTGGTTGATCTGCAAATATTCCTGGTCTGAAAGTGACATCTGCCCCTTGCTATACTTTAATTGTACTATCCAATATTTGCATTATACAATCGAGCAGTGGGCTTGTCAAATTTCAACAGGCATATCGGAGAGAGTGAAGCCGACTTTTTGAACGTTCTGGCAGAAACTCAATCATATATACGCAGAGCCGGGCCGGAGGTTGCAAAGAGTTGCACTCCGGCCCGGCTCAATTTCTCGCGAGTTATTCTCTATCAGTGACCTTCGGCAACTCGACGGTGAACGTTGTCCCCTGACCCGGCTCGCTCGCGACGCCGATGCGACCGCCGTGGGCATGTATCAACTGCCGGGCGATGGCCAGCCCCAGCCCGCTCCCCGCGCCACCGGCGCGGGAACGCGACCGATCGCCGCGCCAGAAGCGATCAAACACGTAGGGCAGATCCTCGGTGGGGATGCCCTCGCCGGTATCGCTCACGGTGATGCGAACGCCGTCTGGCATAGACCCTTCGACTGTGCTCAGGACAGGTTCCGCCCGGAGCGTGATGACTCCGCCAGACGGCGTGTGGCGCAACGCGTTGCCCATCAGATTGCCGAGTACCTGATCCAGCCGATCCACGTCGGCGGGGATGGTAGGCGGCTCGCCTTCGACCTCGACGCGTAGATCGATCCCCGCTGCCTCAGCCTGGCCGCTAAAGCTGGTGGATACGTCGGCCAGCAGCTCGGCCACGTCCACCTGCTCCCACACCAGCGGCAACTGGCCCGCCTCTGCCAGCGAGAGCGTCCGCAAATCGTCCACCAGCCGCGCCAGCAGGCGCGTTTCCTCCAGCGTGGCCCCGATGTGCTCTTCAGATGGCGCGTACACGTCGTCGAGGATGCCCTCCAGATTGCCCTGGATGATGTGCAGCGGCGTGCGCAGCTCGTGGGCCACGTCGGCGGTGAGGTTGCGTCGCAGTTGATCCGAGCGTTCCAGTTCCTCGACCATACGGTTGAAGGATTTCGCCAGGCGGCCAAAATCGCCAGGGTTGTGTTCTTCCGGTATCCTCACGCTCAGGTCGCCATCGGCCACGGCGTCGGCGGCGGCCATGACGTCGGCCAGGGGAGTGGCGATGCTCCGAAAAGCGCGGCTGGCCAGCAGCCCCGCCAGCAGTGGCAGCGCCAACGAGAGCCCACAGCCCCAGGCCCAGACCAGCACCGTCGTCTGTCTGTCGCCTCCGAACAATCGCGAGAGCAGAAACGCCAGCGTCGCCATGCCGCCCAACACCAGCAGGGCCATGAAGCCAAAGAGTCCCGCGAAGCGGAAGAAGAGACATCCCCGCCTGCGCTTCCGATCTCGCGCCCAATGGGGAAATTTGTGTTCGTTTTTATAGTCCCAGTGTCCCCACGGCGGGCAATGGGGATGATGTTTCCGGAACCTCTTACTCTCCTCCCAGGGTTTTTTATGCAAGATCACACCTCGTCGGTGAATTTGTAGCCAATCCCATAGACGGTGAGCACGTAGCGCGGCTCGATGGGGTTGGCCTCCAACTTGCGGCGCAGGTTCTTGACGTGGGCGTCGACGCTGCGGTCATATCCATCGTAAGCCACGCCGTGCAGCCGGTCGAGCAACTGGGCGCGGGAAAAAGTCTGGCCGGGATGTTGAGCCAGAACGGTCAGCAGGTTGAACTCGGTGCGGGTGAGGATAATTGGCTCTCCGGCGCGAGTGACGCGATGGCCGTGGAGATCGATCTCCATGTCGCCCGCGCGGATGATGCCCGGCTGGTGGACGCCGCCCCGCACGCGCCGCAACACCGCCCGCACGCGCGCCACCAATTCACGCGGCGAGAATGGCTTGGTGATATAGTCGTCTGCGCCCATCTCCAGGCCGATGAGCCGATCCGCCTCGTCTACGCGAGCGGTGAGCATGATGATCGGCACGTCCGACTCGCGCCGCAGCGCCCGGCAGACGTCCAGGCCATCCAGCTCCGGCAGGTTCAGGTCGAGCACGATCAGGTCGGGCCGGTCGTGGCGCGCGACGGCCAGCGCCGTCTTGCCGTCGCCAGCCGTGACGACGCGGAACCCGCTTCGCTCCAAATAGTCCCGCGCCTGCTTGACGATTTTCGGTTCGTCGTCTACGACCAGGATCGTCTCGTTCATCATCTGTTAACCCACTCTTTTTTACCACGAACGGCACAAATATGCAAATGTCGCTGTCCAATACTTGTCCTACTTGGGCGTTGTCACTCTTGCCTACGTGGTTTCCCGCAGCAGGTCCACCACCAGCCGGTAGGCCGCCCCTACCGCCGGGAAGCAAACTTTCTGGGATGTGTCAGAGGTCATGAGTTGCTTCAGATCCTTCTCCGTGCTCAGGTCCAACCCCGTCAGCTCGCGGCAGCGGATGTCGCCCATCTCGGCTTCGAAGCGACGACGAAACTCCCGCGCCACCGCCAAATTGCCCAGTATCTCTTCCATCGTGTCAGCCCGCCCCCGCTTGAGGCCGATAGCCATCACAGCGCCGACGACGGCGCCGCATGCGGCCCCCGTGTGTCCGATCCCGCCAGCGAACGCGCTGGCTATGCGGGGAATCGCATCGTTCCCCGTCTCCATCTCGAATTCCTGGCACACGGCCAGGAGTACGGCCTCCGATCAAACGTAACCTTGCTTCATGAATTGCGTGGCCCGATTTTGCTCCATTCTTTTCTCCTTTCATTCTACGGATTCGACTCTACTATATCACGAGACTGTGAAGAAATTATGAAGAGGTATAGCAAGTGTGATGAAATGATAACTGTTCAACGGGGCAGCAGATGGGCAGCGAATAAGCGGATAGGCGCTGTTGTAAACACCACATCCGCTTATTCGTGTTTTATCCGCTGCCTCAACCAGGGTGGTAAACAAATCATGTCATTAAGGAAGCGAGCGCCGGTTGAGTAGGCCCTTTAGGTTGAGTAGATGTTCTAAGGAGTTGTCCATTTTTAACTTCGCACTTTTCGGATATAATTGCCCTGCAGTGAACGCGTTACCTGGAGGGACAATATGTCTGAAAAGAATGTTCATCAATGCCAATGTCCAATCTGCCGACAGCC
>DAOTUB010000389.1:0-35943 GCA_034437455.1 Anaerolineae bacterium
TATATATAGGGGTTTGGCCTTTCTGTTCAGGATTCAAGTCCTAGACAAGCCTTTCTTTACCCGCATATATACGGGATTGGTATTTTCAAACCGGCATATATAGGGGTGTAAATTTATCCAAAGTCCAAATAGGGGTGACCACGCAAAAGCCCAGAGAGCGAATCTATTTTGCCAAGATACCAAGAAGCTTACCCTGTTAGCGTCATTTCGAGTAATCCACAACGCCACGGCGTTGTTCAGTGAGCAAGAAACTATGCGTATTCGTCACCCTGAGCGGAGCGCAGCGGAGTCGAAGGGTCTCCAATCCCGTAACGCGAGATTTCTCGATTCCCTGCGGTCACTCGAAATGACGCTAACAGGGAAGTTTCTTAGTAGCGACCGAAGGGAGGCGAGAAATCTCCCTTTCAGGGTGACGGAGGCATTCTAGTTCCTTGCTCACTGAGCAGCGTCGCGGCGCCTTGGATCACTCGGACACACAAGTAAACGAACCGACAGAGTTTGAGTAATGTTGAAACTGACACCGGCTAATATTTTGATACTCATCGCCGTTGTAACGGTGCTGGGAGGAGCGGCGTGGGGCGTGGGGTGGTTGGCGCACAGTTTACTCGACCGCCAGGCCGCGCCGCCCGCTACCGCGACGGCGACCCTGGAGCCGACCGCGCCGCCGACGGCGACGCCTACCTCCACTGCGCCCGCGCCCACTGCTACTGTGTCGTCGCTCCCAACCGGTACGCCGCGGCCAACCTCCACGCCCGCGCCTACGCTCATCCCCACTCCTACAGAGTCCTGGATGATTGTCGAGTTTGGCGAGGGGTTATATCAGGTCTGTCGTCGCCATTGTCTGGGACAGTGGCCTGGAGATGATGTGCCGCCAAGCCTGGAGGAGTATGCCCGAAAAGTCGCGCGGGTAAACGGGCTGAGGTGGAGACCGCGAGGGCCGAGGTTGGAGACAGGCCAGCTATTACACATGCCGCCGTGTCCATCCACAAGGTGAGGTATGTTGATTTTAGACCCAACCCTTCGACACAGTTGTTCCGGCGACAAGGTAGCGGGCTGGCTCGCGTTGATTTTCGTCGCCATGATGGGATCGACCATTGGCTTCGCCGCCGGATGGTCGGCCAGCGACCTAATGATGCCATGCGGTTCGGCCATTTCCGTCGCTCCACCGTCGACATTGGAGGCGGTTCTTCCTGCGCCGACGCCCAGGCCATTTGTGTATGGCCTCTCGTTTGATGGGCGACCGCTGCTGGCCTACCGGCTCGGCACGGGGTCGTCATCGCGCGCCATCATCGGCGCCATCCACGGCGGCTATGAGTGGAACACGGCCCTGCTGGTCAACGAGATGCTGGACTATTTGTGGGAGAATCCTGCCTTGCTGCCGGATGAGGTCACGCTGTACGTCATCCCCTGCGCCAATCCCGACGGTTATGCCGCCGGCACAGATCGCGAGCGCGGGCGAACGAACGGCAACGGCGTGGATCTGAATCGTAACTGGGATTATCGCTGGCAGCCGATAGCCACCCACGGTGATCGTCCCGTCTACGCGGGCGCGCGCCCTTTCTCTGAACCTGAGACAGCCGCGCTGCGCGATTTTATCCTGGAACAGGACGTCGAGGCGGCGATCTTTTATCACAGTGCGATGGAACGGATCTTTTTTGGAGCCAAGCCGGAATGGTCAGCGACGGACGATCTGGCCCTGGTCGTGTCGAAGGCGACCAACTACCCTATCGCGGCGGGCGTCCCTGACCAGGTCACCACCGGCGACGCGATAGATTGGATGTCTGCCCGAGGACTGGCGGGCATTGAGGTAGAGCTGACCAATCACGAGGATATCGAGTGGAAGCGCAACCTGCGAGGACTGGAGGCTTTTCTCGGCTGGATCGTTCCAGCCAGGCCGGGTATGCCTGACGGTAAACCGAGATAGTTTGATTCGGTTCTCTTTGCGCAAATTGCAATCAGAGGGTATAGTTAGAGGAATTCCTTTTGCAGTTCACACATCCAAATCAACGACACAAGGCCGTCAGTTCAAGGCCTTGAAATGGAAGGCAACAATGTTCAATTGGAGCGGACAAACCATCGGCGGTTATGAGATCGCTGAAGAGATCGGTCGTGGGGGAATGGCGGCGGTCTACCGCGCCTATCAAACTCAACTGGAGCGCTGGGTAGCCATCAAAATTATGCAGACCGCAGAATCTATGGACGAGGAGTTTCTCTCTCGTTTCCGCCGCGAGGCCAAGGCTATCGCTGCCCTACGCCATCCCAATATCCTCACCATCTACGACTATGGCGAGGAGCGGGGGATCGCCTACATTGTCATGGAGTACGTGCCCGGCGGCACCCTCAAGGCTCATCTGACCGGGGAACCGATGGAGTGGTCGGACGTGGCGGCGTTGCTCATCCCGGTGGGACGCGCTCTGGCTTACGCGCACTCTCGGGGCATTGTACATCGCGACGTAAAGCCGGCCAATATTCTCTTGGCCCGTCCCGATTGGCCCCTCCTGGCCGACTTTGGCTTGGCTAAACTGTTGAACCGCCAGCGAGGCATCACCAGGCCCGGCACCAGCATCGGCACACCGGCCTACTTTTCTCCCGAGCAGGCCGTTGGCGAGAACGTGGATCACCGCAGCGACATCTATGGCCTGGGTATCGTGCTCTACGAACTGCTCACTGGCCACGTTCCCTTCGAATCTGATTCTCCTTTCGATATGATGCTACGGCGGTTGCGCGAGCCTCCTGAACCTCCCCGCCAGCTCAACCCGCGTATCTTGCCTCAACTGGATGCCATTATCGTGCGCGCGCTAGCCCGGGAAGCGGCGGCGCGTTATCAAACGATGGAGGAATTGGTGGACGACCTTTCCCAGTTGCCAGGTGCCGACGGTCGAATCACCGAGCCTTCTCGCGCCTCCGTGGCTGCCAAGTCTACCGTTCGCCTGGGCGCTCTCTCACACGCGACGGGTCCACGGCTGATCGTCACGGGCACGGGAGCAACGCTTCCGCTTCCCTCTGTGGGAGAGGCGCTGATTGGCCGGGCCGATCCGAATGCGACCCCGCAGCCGGACGTAGACTTGGGGCAGCACGGCGGCGCTCAGGCGGGTGTCTCGCGTCGCCACGCCCGGTTGCTCTGCCGCCCCGAGGGCTGGCTGCTGGAGGATTTACAGAGCACGAACGGCACCATGCTTAACAATGTGCCCGTGTCGCCTGAACAGCCGGTCCGGGTGCGCAGCGGCGACGTCATCTGCTGCGGCCAGTTGACGCTGGTGTTCTACGAAGGGTAGGTGTGAGGAAACGCGAGGTTGAGAGGTGCACGATGACGACTGACGAGCAAACGACCGAAGAGGCCTGGCGCGAGGTCGGTGGGCAGTTCCAGGCCCTCGGCGAGAGTTTGGCCCGGGCGTTCCGGACGGCCTGGGAGAGCGAGGAAAATCGCCGGCATCTGCAGAATATGCGCGCCGGTCTGGAGGCGATGGTTGACGAGGTCGGCCAGGCGATCAAAGACGCCAGTGCTTCACCCGAAGGACAGAAGGTGCGCCAGGAGGCGCAAAAAGCGGCTGCATCGGCCCGCCTGGCAGGCGAACGCGCCTTTCAAGAGGCGCGCCCTCATTTGCTTTCTGCTCTGCGCCAGATCAATGCTGAGCTGCAAAAGATGATCGGTTGCATGGAGGAAAATCAACCACCTTCCGACACTCCCGCTGCCGAGTCTGCCCCAGACGAACGAGGCAAAGCCGAAGGACGCTGACGTTGTTGAAATGAGGTCCCACTCACTCGATCCAATGCGTGCATCGCCTGGAGCGATGGGACGTCGTCCCGAAAATCTTCCTGGAGTAGAAAAGTCCAGTGAACCGTAGGAACGCGATCTATCTCCTGGCGTCAGGAACCGTGCTGCTTCTGATCGCCGCTGTCCTCTACCTCATCTTTCGGCCAGTCGGTCTGACTGCGCCGCCTATCGGGCCTACGCCTACGTTCCCTCCGTTGCCTGCCGTAGACGTTGCTCCACCGTCCTCTTTATCTGATTTGGCCGAGCAGTACCCCGGGCTGGCCCCTATCCTCACCGATCCTGAACTGGACTCGATCTACAAAGAGTTTCTGGTGATCTACGAGGAGGAGGGAGAAGGGGCGGCGTTGAAACTGGCTCGCCAACGTGGTCTGCTCACCGCCGAAGGCGACATCCGCGTCACATTGGTGCTCGACACGGAAGACAATGGGCCTCTGGTGGCCCAACTGGAGTCTGTGGACATCGCCGTTGTCAGTGCCTACCGCGACCGGGTTAACGTCGCCGTCCCGTTACAACGGATCGAGGCCCAGTTGCAGGCCGACGAGCCTGGTGCTATCTTTGCGCAACTCACCGAATTGGAGCACGTCGTCGCCGTGCGGTTGCCGTATCGCCGCGCGCCCGATGGCAGCGTAGTTGAGGGGGAAGGCGTGTCCATCATCAACGCCAATGCCTGGCATCGGGCTGGTTTCACTGGCGCGGATCTGCGCATCGGTCTGCTCGATCTGGGTTTTGCTGGTTATCGCGCTTTGCTGGGCGTCGAACTGCCGGACGAGGTACTCGTTGCCACCTTTGGCTGGTTCGACGACGAAGAGGGGCACGGCGCCGCTTGCGCCGAGATCGTTCACGAGATCGCGCCCGATGCAGAACTATTTCTCGCCTGGTACGACGGCAGCGACGCCGCGATGGGCGAGGCGGTGGATTGGCTGGTGGCTCAAGGAGTGAACATCATCTCCCACTCGGCGGGAGGGTTGATCGGCCCCCGAGACGGCAGCGGTTGGGACGCACGACTGGTGGATAGCCTGGCTGGTCAGGGCATTCTGTGGGTCAACTCTGCTGGCAACCAGGCCGAGGCGCATTACCGGGGTATGTTCACCGATGCGGATGGCGATGGCCTCCACGAGTTTGCGCCGGGCGAGGAGATGCTGGCCCTCCACGACACGGGATGTGTCGAGGTTGCCCTGAGCTGGGAGGATGATTGGGAGCAGGCCGCGCAGGACTATGAGCTGTTTCTCTACGACGAAACGGGCGACGAGTTGGCTTCCTCCAAGGACACCCAGTCGGGCGGGGTTGGACAGGAGCCGGTTGAGTGGATCATGTACGAGACTGACGGAGAGACCATCTACGCCGCCGTCGCCGCCTACGATACCAGCGAGGCGGTGTGGCTGGACATATTTGTAGATGAGGCGGAGGTGGCTCATCCATCGCCCGCTCACAGCGTCAGCCCGCCGGGCGACGCCGTGGGATCGCTGACGGTGGGGGCGGTCAACTGGCGGGACGACACCCTGGCCAGATACAGCTCGCAGGGACCGACGCTCGACAGGCGACTCAAGCCCGAGATCTCGGCTCCGACCGGTGTGTCTGGGGCCACGTATGGGACGAAGGAGTTTCACGGCACTTCAGCCGCGGCTCCCCACGTGACCGGGGCCGCTGCGCTCGTCTGGCAGGCCCGCCCCGATTTCACCCGTCAGGAGGTGGTGGATTTTTTGCTGGCGCACGTGGTAGACTTGGGGCCGGAGGGGCCGGATACCGGATATGGTTACGGGCGGCTGCAACTGCCAGCGCCTTCGGCGGTCGACTCATTTCCCACCGCTACGGCGACGGCCATGCCCACACCCACCGCTATCGCGAGCCTCGCCGAAGCGGCCTCTACCCCATTGCCCACGCCCCCCGTCACTCCCGCGCCGCTGCCCACTCCCACGCTGGTTACCTACGTCACCCCGGCACCGCCATCGGCGGGTGGGGCAGGCTTGTTCACTGGCATGGGCCTGATCGTGGGAGGATTGGGTTGTGCCGGGGTAGGGCTGTTGCTCGTTGGCGTGGGTGGGATACTTTTTCTGGCGCGACGCGCTCAAGAGGTTCAACAACCGGCGCTGGCCCTGCCCTTCGAGCCGCCCGCGCCTCCCCGGGCGCGCTCTGTGCGCTGCGCAGCTTGCGGGACAGAAGCGCGCCCAGGCGCTCGCTTCTGTCGCGTGTGTGGGCGTTCCCTTGCGCCGGAGCGCCGACCGCGCTACTGCCGTCACTGTGGCGCTCAATTGAGAGAGGAGTCTCGCTTCTGCCCCCATTGTGGGCAATCAGTGCGTTGAGTAGGTCGGGTTTGCTAACCGACTCCACCGCTTGCAAAGTGGAAAAGGAGAGATGTGCAATGATACGGATTCTATCAAGGGAGGATGTGAGCCGGGCGCTGCCGATGCGCCAGGCGATTGAGGTGATGAAAGGGGCCTTTGCCCAGCTTTCCGACGGCCAGGCGGATGTACCGCTGCGGACGGCGCTCGACGTGCCCGGCCACAATGGCGTCGCGCTCTTTATGCCAGCCTATCTCTCTGCCGATGACCGGATGGCAATCAAAATCGTCTCTGTTTTTAACGATAACCCGGCCAAGGGATTACCTCTCATCCACGCGCTGGTCGTGGTCGTGGATGCGACGACGGGGGAACCAACCGCCGTGATGGACGGGACGTACCTCACCGCCCTGCGGACGGGAGCGGCCTCGGGCGCTGCCACGGATCTACTGGCCCGGAAAGACGCGCGCGTCGCTGCTGTCTTTGGCGCTGGCACGCAGGGACGCACGCAACTGGAGGCGGTCTGCGCCGTGCGTCCCATTGAGGCAGTCTGGGTCCACGACGTAGCGCCGGAGCAGGCCAGCGCCTACGCCGCCGAGATGAGCCAGCGGCTGTCGCTCTCGGTGAGCGTGGCCAAGACGCCCGCCGAGGCGCTCAGCCAGGCCGACGTGAGCTGCACGGCCACGACTTCTTTGAGCCCTGTGTTCGATGACGCCGACGTCCGACCGGGAACGCACATCAACGCCGTCGGCGCCTACACGCCCGAGATGCAGGAGATACCCATCGAAACCGTTCTGCGGGCCAAGGTCGTCATCGATCATCACGAGGCGAGCCTGGCCGAGGCCGGAGACCTGCTGATCCCACTGCGGCAGGGACGGATGACCAAAGGCCACATCTATGCAGAACTGGGCGAGATCGCCGCCGGGCGCAGGGCGGGGCGAGAGACGCGAGAGGAAGTCACGCTTTTCAAGTCGGTGGGCGTGGCCGTGCAGGACGTGGCGGCTGCCGGGGCAGTGTTGAAGGCGGCCCAACGGCGGGGTCTGGGAACCGAGGTGGCGCTGTGACGCGCTCCGAGCGATTGGAAGGCTACGGCCTCGCGCTCACCGCTGCTGTGCTGTGGGCGACGTTGGGTCTTTTCTATCGAGGATTGGAGGCTTATGGGTTGCCCCGTATCACCATCGTCTTTTACCGGGCTGCTTCCGCCGCGCTCATCCTCTTTTTGTTCCTGGGATGGCGGCGGCGCGACCTGCTGAGGTTGGAGCGGCGTGACTGGCCCATGTTCTTGGTCTTTGGATTGGTAGGCGTGGCGGCTTTTTACCTCGTCTACATCTATGCCATTGGTCTGATTGGTATGGGGATGGCGGCGGTGTTGATGTATACTGCTTCGGCCTGGGTGACGCTCCTCAGCGTGGTTCTTTTCAAGGAACCGCTTAACGGGCGCAAGATTGCGGCGGTTCTCTTGGCCTGCGGGGGATGCGCGCTGATTGGTCAGGTGTATAACTTGGCGAACGTGCGTTTGAACCTCCTCGGCATCCTGGCGGGCCTGGGAGCGGGTCTCACCTACGGTCTCTATACCCTGTTCAGCAAGGTTGCCCAGCACCGCTATTCTGCCTGGACCACGTTGGCCTACGCACTGGGGCTGGGGGCCTTGTTCATGCTCCCGCTGCAACCCTCCGCCGATCTGATCCATGCGGTGACCACGCCGCCGATTCTCTTCTGGTTGCTGATGCTGGGGCTGGTGCCCACGTTGGGGGGCGGCGTCGCCTTCAACGCGGCGCTGCGGAGGATTCCGGCCAGCAACGCCAGCATCATCGCCACGTTGGAACCGGCCATCGCTACTTTTTTGGGCTGGATGTTTCTCAACGAGCGACTGGAGGCGCCCCAGTTGTTGGGGGCGGGCCTGATCTTGGCGGCTGTGATCGTTCTGCAGCGAGAGATTGCGCCTCCTCCTTAAAAAGGCAAGGCCCAGGAGGTATTGTGACTCCGATTTCATGAAATTCCTGGAAAAGATACATGTCGAGGAGGGTGAGGTATCTGTCTGCTTGGAGGAACGTCAGCTCTTACATGGTACATTTGTACTATTGACGTGGAAGAGGGAATGCGTTAGAATACTGATACCGTTGGGGTGGACACCCATCCATCCCTTAAAACCTACAAAAGGTTGTCGGTGGTTACCCTCCTTTCGCAGCTACAGCCTCCTCTACCTGAGGAGGCTGTAGCTTTTTAGGTGATGGTTAGATGCGCACGATGATGCGTTCACAGTTGTCGCAGTGGACGAGTTTTTCCTCCCGCAACCGCCATTCCAGGCTTGGCGAGAGCGTCACGCCACATCCTCCGCAGGCGCCGTCCCGCTCCTGAACCACGGCCACTCCCCCTTTTCTGCTTCGCACGGCGCGGTAGGTAGCCAGATCGCCGGCTTCGATGCGGGACAGTAGTTTTGCTTGTGCCCGTTCAATTTCTGCCAGTCTGGCTCGCAGTTCTTCTCGCTCAGCCGTCAGATCGGCTTGTTGGGCTGACCATCGGGATTCCATCTCTTCGAAGTGTGTCTGCGCCTCGGAGCACGCCGCTTCTGCTTCCTCCCGTTCGATCATGGTCTCGAGTAAATCATCCTCCCGTTTTTGACGCCACTTTTTGAGCGAGGCGGCTTCGGCCTGCAAGTCGGCCAACTCCTTGGGGTTCTTGACCGTGCCGCTGTAGAGCCGCTGCTCGGAGCGCGCGATCTTGTTCGAGAGACTCTGGATCTCGAGCTCCATGTCGCGTTGTTGTTGTGTCCACTTTTTGACTTGCTGCTGTATGTTCTCCAATGCCTGGCGCGCCTGTTGAACCTCGTCGTTCTTTCCCAGAACGGCCTCTACCTCCGCCAGGCGGTGTTGCTTCGCGTCCTTTTCGCTATCCAGGCATTGCAGACGATATAGATCCTCTTCCCTTGTCATCCGTTAGCCCTCCAGTCGTAGAATCAAAAAAGCCCAATGCCAATGGCATTGGGCTTCCCAATCGCGAGATACAGCGTTGAGTGTCCAGTTTCCAGCATCGAGCGGCTGGATTCCAACATCAAACGTCCAATTCGATTTCTGCATTTGGCTCCGATGTCGGCAGGGTTTCGACAGTTTCGGTGGCCAGTACAGTGGTCTTTGCCCTGGCGTGCCGCACGATCAGCAGGGTCGCTCCCACCACGATGCACAGGATGGCGAACACTTGCGCGGCTGCGAGGGGGCCGAGCATCCAGGCGTCCGGGCGCAAGTACTCGATGAAGAAACGGCCCAGCGGATAGCCGATGAGGTAGCCCAGGAGGATGTCTCCCTCCAGCAGTCGATCCTTGAGCTTGTGTGCGATCACCGCCAGTACGACGAACAGCAGCAGGCACCACAGCGATTCGTACAGAAACGTGGGGTGGAAGAGCGTCTCGGGCGGGTAGGCGGTGAGGTCGTTGTAGGGAATGATGCGGTGCTCCGGGTCGATAATCAGACCCCAGGGGAGATCGGTGGGCGGGCCATAGAGCTCCTGATTGACAAAGTTTCCCCAGCGGCCGAGGAACTGGCCCAGGGCCATCCCTGGCGCTCCATAGTCGAGCCACTTGAGTGGATGCAGCTTGGCGCGCCAGGCGTATAGGATCACTCCCAGTATTCCCCCGACAATCCCGCCATAGATGCCCATGCCGCCGTGCCGGGTGTACAGGATCTCGATGGGATGATCGCGGTAGTAACTCCAGCCTATCATCCCGCCCGCGGGATTGGAAAAGACGTGATAGAGCCGGCCGCCGATGAGGGCCAGGATGATGGCGACGGTAAGCCCATTCCAGACGTGGTCGGGATTTTCGCCATCTTGACGGGCCCGCCAGGCAGCGTATATGGCGCCCAGCATGATGCCAGAGACGATCAGAACGCCATACCAATAGATGCCAAAATCGGGGGTGATGTGGATGAAAATAGGATCAACTGGTGGTTTCATAGATTCCTCCTGATTGCAAGTATGGGCCAGATTATACCATAAGCGGGCCGATTATCCAGTCACCAATGCCAGGATGAAGAAGGTCAGCAGACCCAGCAGCGCCAGTCCCACGCCGACCAGCGCCGGTACCACGGTGGCGGCGATAGCCCGTCCGATGCTAAAGTCGTTGGCGACGGCGACGGCTTTGACGTAGATGGCGATGCCCCAAATCATCGCCACCAGCCCGAGCAATTGTCCCAGGCATGGCACAAAGCTCAGGATGCCCAGCACGTGCGGCACCGCGTAGAGGGCCGTCGTTCCTAGCATCTGCGCGAGCGTCGCTTTGCCATCCAGGAGTTTGGCGACCAGAAAAACCCATAGAGTGTATCCGATCCAGCTTGCCAGCCGGCTGAAGGGCAGGGACAGAAAAGCGCCCAGGTTTTCCAGCAACTGCCCCAAGGGTCGGGGCAGCGGGGTCGGGAGTTCGGCGATGTCAAAGCCTATTTCCAACCCGGCTCGCATCCCGGCGAGCATTTCCCTTTCAAAGTCGGGCGGCACACCCAGAGCGCCCCATAGAGGACCCATAGATGTGGTAAACTCCCGGATGCTTTGCTCCGCTTCCTGACGCTGGGCGCTGATTGGGCGCAGGTCGCCGATGACGTCGACGATGAACGGGAGCGATCCCCCCACCAGCGTCGCCAACACCAGCAGGATCAGTCCACGCTTGAGTACGTCGGCGCGGGCGACGTGTTGGGTGTAGGCTTCGTCTTTGAGCAGCAGCGCGTTCCGGGCAAATTGAAGTAACTCTTTCATTGTGACATACCTCCGACGATCAAGCCAAAGAGCGCGCCGCCCATACAGACAAAGAGCGAGACCAGCAGGCCAAAGGCGACGTAGGGTAACAGCGTCGCCGCCAGTGCTCGGCTCCAGTTCAGCCGGTGGCACGTCTTGAGCGCTGTGTAGCGGCAGAGCAGCGTCCACGTTCCCACCACTCCGCCGATGACGACGTAGGGGAGCAAGGTGGCCAGGTTAAGCAACTGGGGCGCGACGGCCAGCGCCGTGCAGCCCAGCGTCTGGCCCAGATCTCCCTGCCCGCCCAGCATCCGGGCGAAGAGGTGGGCCACCACTCCGTAAAGCAGCCATACGAAACCCAGGCCCAGCGGTAAAAAGATGATCCTCGCCCCAGCAGTGAGCAGGCTCGGAGCGCCAAACAACTGTGGAAAAACGTTCCACCCCATGTCGTACCACTCGGGGAACGCCTCGTTGAACTCGTCGTCGTATTGCAGCTCCTTATACCAGTCCATCTCCTGGATTCCCTTGAATACGGCGTCCTGGACGTCGGCCATCTTGGGCGTGGTCGCCCGCTCCAGCGCCGTCCCCACCAACCCAACGAGCGCCACGGCCAGGGCGATCAGGACGACAAGCCCCAGGCCATATAGCGCCGGATTGGTTCCTTCGCGCATCTCGGCGTAGGGGGTTTCGCTCAAAAAGAGCGCGTCCCACGCCAGGCGTATCAGTCTCTTCATCGTATCACCTCCTGTGAATGATTATTCTCGCCGACCCAGAACCCTGATCAGGACCTGGGCTAACCAAAAGACGATCCATCCGCTGAGTAGTGTCCCGGCCAGCGCTACTTTTTGTTTGTCAACGATCGAATCCACCCAGACACCCTCTGGCGTCACCTCGATGGCAGCGAGCGGGCGGGCGGCCAGACCGCCACCGCCGGCGCCTCCGGCGCCCCCGCTAGTTTCCTCTGGCTCCTCTTCCGTCGCGATCCCGTGCCCGAGGCCCATCCCAAAGCCGTAGGCGACCTGGGCGACGGGGATGACGGTGCGGCCTTCGACGGTCACAGGCACGCCAAAGCACGTATTGACGTCGGCTTTTTCCCGCAGATCGGCGAATGTGTCGAGTAGTTCCTGAATTTCTGCTTCCATTTGTTCCTCCCGAATTTGCGTACGAGTCGGATATCTTGGGCAATTGTCTACCAGGGCAGCAGATTAAAAACTGACAAGCGGATAGTCTCGGCTCTGACAGATGCCGCAATCTCAGACAGTCCGCATCCGCTTATCCGCTATTCATTCGCTGCACCAACGGCTGATCTTGCACGCCAGGAGCACGAGCGCCGCCAGCAGCGGGATGATGAGGGCTATCAGGAACAATCTGTCGAGGATTTGAGTCGTCTTGTCCTGAATGGGGATGCCGAGATCGCCCGCCTCGCTGCGATCCAAGAGTGCCACGGGCTGCATACGCACAAAGCCCCAGCCTCGTCCAGTTAATTGACTGCTGCCGATGTGCGCTTGTCGCCGCACGCGGCTCGTCACACGCACCAGCGGTACCAGCTCCCGCCCCCCGATGCAGAACGGTTCTCCTTCGACCAGTTCTGTCATTCGTGGGCCTTGCTTCTCAATAACTTGTCGATTCATCAACTCTCCTTATTTTCTACCCGTTTCCTCGCTTTCCATGGTCAGCCAACAGTTTTTCCAATAACGCTTCCTCCTCCTCCCGTGTGCTCACCTCGCCATCCAGCCGAGCATCGCGCAGTGCCCCTAACAGGTGTCTGAAGGACGGGCCAGGCTTCAACCCCATGTCTTTCAGGTCGTCGCCGGTCAGTTCCGTCTCCACCAAACGGTACTCGGTCTGATAGCGCAGCAGTCGCTCGCGTAGCTGCTTCCGGCCGACAGCGACCCAGGCCACGGCCAGCACCCGGGTGGGGTAGGGTTGTAACAGGCGGTAGATATCACTGGGACGGCGAGCCTTTCTCAGTTGAGGTAAGGTTTCCTTCAGATTGTGTAACAGATACAGATCTTGGGCGTCGTTGCGCTTCATCTTCAGGCGGGAGATCAATGCCCTCAATGATTCGTCGCTGAGCCGGTACGCCAACAGAGCCAGGTACGTCCAGTAGTCGGTGGGCAGCAACCAGGGAGCGGTAGATAGATGCTCTCGTAGGGTTTGATATTTTTCGCGCAGCCATCTGTCGCAGCGTAGGTCGGGATGGATGTGGGCGAGCACGCCCAGGTCTTGCAGACGGCAGAGTGCGCGTTCGGGTTGGCTCTCGGCAAAGATCTGCTCCAGTTCGTGACGCAAACGGGCGCCGCTGACCCGTTTCAGCAGCGGCAAGGCGTCATCGATCAATGCCTCGCTGTGGGGATCGAGGTGAAAGTCCATCCTGCTCTCCAACCGCGCGGCCCGCAACATGCGGGTGGGGTCGTCCACGAAACTGAGGCTGTGCAGCACGCGAATGACGCCGTCGCGTAGATCCGCCTCGCCGCCGTAAAAGTCGAGCAGTTCCCCCCAATGATCGGGATCGAGACGGATGGCGAGTGTGTTGATGGTAAAGTCGCGGCGGTGAAGATCCTGCTTGATCGAACTGCGCTCCACCTGCGGCAGGGCGGTGGGGTGGGTGTAGAACTCGGTGCGCGCCGTCACGAAATCCACGCTGGGAAGCAGGGCGTCACTTTGGTCAGGAGAATCTTGATCCGCGCTCCGCCGCCAGACGCGCTGCGAGAGGAGCCACTTGGCGGTGCCAAAGCTCTTGTGAGCGATCACGCGACCGCCTAGGTCGGCGGCCAGGCGGCGGGCCAGGGTGATGGCGTCTCCCTCGATGACCATGTCCACGTCCACGATGGGTTGACCCAGGAGCAGGTCTCGCACCAGCCCGCCGACAAAGTAGGGTGTGAACTCCATCTTGTGGGCCGCCTGCGAGATGCGGCGCACCAGCGCGAGCGCCGGTTCGGAGAGCGCCTGTTCCATGCGCGTGGCGACTTTGAGACGTTGAGACGGCGGCGGCGGCGACGCGCCCCATAGCGTGATCAGATCGGTGCGGGTGACCACGCCGACGATACGCTTGTCCTCGACGACGGGGATCTGCCCCCAGCCGCTTTCGATCATCAACTGCTGAAGACGTTCCACCGAGTCGTGGGCGCTGACGGTGACGCCGCCGGCTTCCATCACTTGCGTGACGGGAACATCGGCCATCTCGAACTGGAGCGCCCGGTCGACGCCCCGACGGGTCAGCAGCCCGATCACTCGGCCCTTGGCGACGACCGGGTACCCCTCGTGGCCGGTGCGCCGCATGCGGTCGTCTGCATCGCCGACCGTGTCGTCGGGCGAGAGCACCTGCACGCCTCGCGACATCACCTGGGCGACGGTGACGGCCGGTCGCACGACGTCTGGCAGCAGACGCAACAATTCCTCGCGCGCTTCCTCCAGCGAGAGATCGCGGATGTGCGCCGCGGCTGCGCGGTTGTGTCCACCTCCACCAAACTGCTTGGCCACGATGGAGACGTCAATGTCGTCGGTGGTGCTGCGAGCGACGAGTTGCAAGTGCCCGTCGAGAGCGACGAACACGAACAGCGCCGCCGGATCGAGCAGATCGCGCAGTTTGTGCGCCAGAGTCGAGATCTCGTCGGAGAACCCAGGCGCTTGAACACAGGCGACGACGATCGTATGTCCCTCGATCTCGTGAGGTTCGCTCTGCTTCACCAGTTGCTCGTAAAGTTCGCGCTGCTCAGGTGCTAGGGGATGGTAAAGGAACTCGCCGACGACGGCGAGGCGCGCGCCTTGTTCCAGCAGCCAGGCCGCGGCGCGTGCATCTCGAGCGGTCGTTCCCTGGTACAACAGAGAGCCGGTGTCCTCATAGATGCCCAGCAGCAGCAGCGTCGCCTCGATGCCCGTCAGTTTGAGCGCGCTTGCCTCGGCGTGCGCGCTCGCCGAGATTTTTTCGACCAGCAGGGTGGTCGCGGCTCCTATCGTCTCGCCGGAGTAGGACCAGTGGGGGGGCAGTTCGCGGTCGAGTTCGTGGTGGTCGATGATGTCCACGCGCATGTCCGATCTCATTCCCTTGAGCGTGGTCAGGCTCTGCGTGTCCACCAGGATGGCGCGCGTGATCTTGCGGCGACGAGGAAGGTCGTCAGGCTCGACGAAGGGAAGTTCAGCGCCGTAGAGCGACAGGAAAGCACGTCCGTTCCGATTGACGCGGCGCGGCAGCACCGGGATGGCCTCGGGGAAGAGTTTGCTCGCTCCCAGTAAGCTGGCGACGGCGTCAAAATCTGCATTTTCGTGGGTCAGGATGACTTCCACGGCAAGGCTCCCTGGCGTCTATTCTCCTTCGATCTCGGCGATGGCTTCGGCGGGCGGTGCGCTGCCATAGATGACTTTCATCAATCCGGGCAGGTAGCTGTCCATTGTCTGCACCGCCGGGTAGATGGCGTGCTTGATCCACTCAGACGTCAACGTCTCCGCTTCAAAGTCCAGACTGCTTTTGTAGCGCACCTCGCCATCGCCAAAGTCCATCTCAAAGTTGCCGATGCGCAAGCCGTAATTGGCGCGGGTGATAAACTCGGCCACTGCCAGGCGAGCTTCCTCCGGGGCCTTGACAGGAGCGACCGCGTAAAAGATGAACTGCTCCAACTCCAGCCGGATCTGGGCGAAGCAGGCCACCTGCCCACTTTTGCCGGAAAACCCCATGCGATAAACATACCTATCCTCAAGTTGTTGAGGATACCAGTCGTCTTCTTCCAGGAATTGACCGAGGGTGGCAAAGGCTTGTAAGCTGTTCTCGTTCAGTTCGTTCTGTTCTGGATTGTCCATTGTCATGACTCCTCGTATCGTGAATTGTTATTCTCCGGTCTCCTCTACCCCCAAAATCGCGTTGACCTCTGCCAACTCCTCAGCGGTGAGCGTCCAGTCAGCCGCTTTGACGTTGCTCAACACGTGTTCCAGTTTCGTCGCCCCAGAGATCACGGAGCAGACCTGGGATTGGGCCAGCAACCAGGCTTGGGCCAGTTCGTTCATCCCTCGATCTCGCGCCTCGGCCCAGGACGTTAGCTGTTCGAGCTTGTCGTAATTGGCGTCGGTCATGTATTGCTGTACGTAACTGCTCGTCTCGCCGCGCGACCCTGGTGGAGGCGGTTCCCCGCGCTTGTACTTGCCGGTCAAAAAGCCGCCCGCCAGCGGGAAATAGGGCACAAAGCCCACGTTGTGAGCGCGGCAGTATGGCAGCACCTCCCGTTCCACGTCCCGCTCCAGCATGTGGTAATGGGATTGGAGCGCCACGAATGGCGTCCAGCCGCGCACCTCGGCCAGCAGGTTGGCGTGCGCCAACTGCCACGAAGCGAACGCCGACCCTCCCACGTAGCGCACCTTGCCCACACGGATCAGATCGTCCAGCGTCCGCAGCGTCTCTTCAATCGGCGTGTTTTCGTCCCAGCGATGCACATAGTATAGGTCAATGTGGTCGCTTTGCAAGCGGCGCAGGCTTGCCTCGACGGCATTCATGATGTGGTACCGGGATGCGCCGCGATCGTTGGGGCCGTCGCCCACGGGGAAATAGAACTTGGTCGCCAGGACGAACTTGTCCCAACGTCCTTTCAGCGCCTTACCCAAAGTCTCCTCGGATCTGCCCTCGGTGTAGGAGTTCGACGTATCCACAAAGTTGATGCCCAGGTCCACAGCGGCGTCAATGATGCTGTTGACCTCCTTCTGGGATAGCGCGTCCGAGCCAAAACGATTCGTGCCCAGCCCGATCGCTGAAACGCGCACACCAGAGTTGCCCAGTTGACGGTATTCCATTTTAACCTCCAGATTCCAACGCTGCGGCTGTCTCCTGGATCTGCTTCCAGGCCCGCGACACGTGATGGGCCTCGGTAAAGATCTGGCCGACGCAGAACCGGAGCGTCAGTTGATCGTTCAAGCGTGCGTGGGTCAGGTACAGATCGCCGCTCTGGTTCAGACGATCCAGCAGTTTCTGATTGATCTCGTCCCCGCCCCGATGGCGGAAGCAGACTAGGTTCAGAGGCGCTGGCGCGGTCATCTCGAACCGGTCGTCCGCCTCTACCCACGAGGCGAACTCCTGAGCCAGTTCCACGTGGCGCCGCACGTGGTAGCGGAGACCCTCCACCCCATAGTGGCGGATGACGAACCAGAGCTTGAGCGAGCGGAAACGCCGCCCCAGCGGAATCTGCCAGTCGCGGTAGTCGATGACGGCGCCCGATTCGGTGGCCTGATTGCGCAGGTACTCGGGCAGGATGCTCAGAGTATTGATCAACGCCTCCCGGTTGGCCACGTAGAGACAGCTACAGTCGATGTTGGTGAACATCCACTTGTGGGGATTGAAGCAGTAGCTATCGGCCAGCTCCAGGCCATCCTGGATGTAGCGGAACTCGGGGCAGAGCGCGGCTGTGCCGCACATCGCCGCGTCCACGTGCAACCAGATCTCCTCCTCGCGGCAGATCTGGCCGATCTCGCGCAGGGGATCGAGCGCGTTCGAGGCCGTGGTCCCCACGGTAGCGCAGACGAAGCAGGGGGTCAGGCCCGCCTCTCGGTCCTGCTCGATCTGCCGGACGAGGACGTCGGGGCGCATGGCGAACTGTTCGTCCACCTCGATGGCGCGAAAGTTTCTCTCTCCCAATCCCGCGATCCGGACGGCTTTCTCGATGGAGGAGTGCGTCTGCGTGGAAGCGTAGGCGACGAGGGTGCCATCACAACCGCGCTCGTTGCTGGCATAGTCGGTGGCGCGCTCGCGGGCTGCCAGAAGAGCGCAAAGCCCACTGCTGGAGGCGGAATCCTGGATAACCCCTCCACCGCTCCCCGTTGATTTGAATTTTTTCGGCAGGTCCAGCATATCCGCGAGCCAGTCCAGCACGTGGGTTTCCAATTCGGTGCAGGCCGGACTCGTCGCCCACAACATCCCCTGGACCCCCAGGCCGGCTGAGAGCAACTCTCCCAGGATCGATGGCCCCGATATATTGCCCGGAAAGAAAGCAAAGAAATTGGGCGATTGCCAATGGGTCAACCCAGGGAGAATCAACACCTCCATGTCCTTGAGCATGGCCTCAAAATTTTCGCCGTGGGTGGGAGGTTCCGAGGGAAGCGAGGCGCGGATCTGTCCCGGCTCTACTTGCGACAGCACCGGCAGCGACTCGACGCGCTGGTAATAATCGGCGATCCAATCTATCACGGCGCGGCCATAGCGCCGGAACTCTTCCGAGGTCATGTGAAAGCTTTTTTCTGTGGGCATAGTTTATTCCTGGAACAATTGGGTGGTCTGATAATCGTTTTCGCAAGGGAACCCTATCGACACGGACCAACCGACGTAATCCCCCCGAATCTGTATGATGTGGCTGCTCTCCGTCCCGCCGCCGTCCTGGCGGTGATTGCAGATCGACAGTTCGCCCTTTTCCGGCACGTGCGAGCGGAGCATGCTTTTGAGCGCGCCGATGTGAGACACGTTCTTTATCATTCTGCTCGCCGTCTCCAGACGGGTCGCCGAGCTTAACGCACGCGCTTTTGGCTTTTCCGGCTCGTGCGAGATGAGCGAGAAATCGTTGGTGATGACGAAATCCGTTTCAACCGTCTGGATCTCGAACGTCTCCTTGAACACCTCCACGAGATAGGTCCACTCCGGCGACGCGACCAGGATGCGTCCTCCCTGCACGACGTTGTGCTGCATAAAATTGTTTACGATCCTGGGAACGTCTTGGTGTTCTTGCGCTTCGTCGACGATCCGTTCGCATAGGATGTCATAGGTCACGTCTGGCGTCGAGACAATGTGCGTGTTCGCCACGCAGATTTTGTGCCGATTGACGCCAATCGCTATGCCTTCCAGCTCTCCTGTCTTGAGGTTCGCGCCTTTCAGGGCGTGAATTTCGGATGTGGATTGGAAGACGGTGATCCGATTGGTCACGTATCTCTCTTCCAGATCCCGATTCTTGAAGAACAGGATTCCGCCAGGGATGTGAATTACGCCGACGGTGCATTCTTGTGCTTGCATGTCATTGCTCCTTTTGGGGGTTCAGTGCTGTGCCTGCATTATATCCCAACGGGGATACTTCCACAAATGCGCAATGCCTATCGCCATCTACTCGCTCTGAGATTTGAAAGTCACATTCGACTGAGGCTGATCGTCCACCTCCAGGTGAAAAACGTCGGGACGCGAGTAATGGCCTTGAGTATCGAGAAAGAGGTGACCCTCGGCGATGCGTCCCAACTCTATTTCGGCGTAGATGATGCAAGCCTCGTCGCAAACTGGGCCTTTGAGATACTCAGAATTGGGAGCAATGATCGCGCTTCCTCCCCTCAAGATCAAATCCTCTTTCTCTCCAGGCATCGCTTCCAAAAGCTCAAGCGCCGAACTATCCGGCTGGCCCAGGGAATGGAATCCTTCGATGGCCTCTCCCCGGCTCAGGATGCAGCCCGCGGCGATCACAAAGCACTGGCCTTCAAAAGCGTAATGCCTGCTGGCGAGATGGTGCAACTCTTTCACATAGGGCCATTGCGCGATGTGGACGGTTTCGCGCTTGGCGTGCATGGCAGCCCGCGCCAGTGGCATCCAATGCTCCCAGCAGATCAGGCCTCCCAGGACGCCGTATTCGGTGTTCAGCACGCTCAACGTGCTTCCATCCCCTCGCCCCCAAACCAACCGCTCGGTGTAGGTAGGGAGCAGCTTGCGGTGGAATTGGAACTCTTTCCCATTTCTGGCGATGTAGATCATCGTGTTGTATAGCGTGCCTCCCAGCCGTTCGTGGGCGCCCATGATGACGTACGTGCCGGTTTTCCCGGCGACGGCGAGCAATCTCTCTAGATGCTTGCCGGGGATGGTGACAGAATTTTCGACTAACAGTCGGTACAGTGCCTTGGCTGGGGGATAGTCCCACAGCGCGGCATTGGGCGAAAAATCGAGCCAGACAGGATAGCCGGGTAGCCAGGTTTCGGGAAAGGCGATCACGTTCGCCCCTTGACCGGCCGCTTGCTCCACGAGGGCGCAGGCTTTTTCCACGCTCTCTTCGATGTTCAGAAACACCGGCGGCTGTTGGATCACGGCTACTTGGAAGGGAGTGGTTGTGTTGGGTGGATTCATATCGGTCGCCTCACTTGAAGGAATCAGATCGAGCAGTCGTTCGATCTGATTATAGGCGATGCGGTGAGAGAGTCAAGCGAGACATGTTGACTGGATCGGAAGAAGGACTATAATCTGCGTACAATAGGAGGTGAACATGAAGATCGTTGATCTACGTAGCGACACGGTGACTCATCCGACGCCGGCGATGCGGGAGGCGATGTACACGGCAGAGGTGGGCGACGACGTTTTTGGGGACGATCCCACCGTCGACCGGCTGGAGGAGATGGCGGCGGAACGACTGGGGAAGGAGGCGGCGCTGTTCGTCGCCAGCGGCACGATGGGGAACCTGGTGGCGCTCCTCACTCACTGCGGGCGGGGCGACGAGGTCATCCTGGGGGATTGTGCTCACATATTTCTCAACGAGCAAGGTGGGATGGCGGCGCTGGGCGGCATCACCCCGCGACCGATCCCCAACCAGCCCGACGGTACGCTGCGACTGGAGGATATTGTGGGAGCAATCCGGGGGGATGATCCCCACCTGCCCCGCACGCGCTTGGTTTGCTTGGAGAACACACAAAACGTATGTAACGGCACACCGCTGACGGCGGAGTACACCGCGCAGGTAGCGCGGCTGGCTCACGATCGTGACTTGCAGGTGCACATGGATGGGGCACGCATCTTTAACGCGGCGGCGGCGCTGGAGGTGGACGTGCGGGAGTTGGTGCAAGAGGTGGATTCGGTGATGTTCTGCCTCTCGAAGGGGCTGTGTGCGCCGGTGGGGTCGCTCGTGTGTGGCAGCGCCGACTTTATCGCCAGGGCGCAGCGAGCGCGAAAGGTCGTGGGCGGTGGGATGCGGCAGGTGGGGATACTGGCGGCGGCGGGCATCATCGCCCTGGAGCAAATCGCGGACAGGTTAGCGGAAGATCACGTCCGCGCGAAGCGGCTGGCAGAGAGGTTGGCCGAGATCCCCGGTCTGGGGGTCGCCCCGGTGACGACGAATATCCTCTACTTCTGGCTGACGGAGGAAGTGTCCAAGACGTCGGAAGAGGTGTGGCAGGCGCTGGCAGATCGCGGGGTGTTGGTGCTGGGGCGGGGGGGCGTCCGCTTCCGGGCGGTGATGCATTACTGGATCAACGACGAGGATATCGAGCGAACCATTGAGGTGGTGCGGGCAGTGCTTGACAGTTAGAAACCTCCGAGGTCTTGCAGAGCCACGTCTTTCTATCGAGTCACTGCCTGTTCTCGCTCTGGGCCGACGCCGATTATCGAGATCCGGGCACTCACTTTGTCTTCGATAAACTCCACGTAAGTCTGGGCGGCGGGCGGTAAGTTGCCGAATTTCCTGATCGCGCTGATGTCCTCCGTCCAGCCGTCGAGTTCCTCGTAGATCGGTTTCCAGCGCGCCAACTCCTCCACGCCAAATTCCGCCGGAAAGTGTTCTGTGCGTGCGCCGTCGTCCCGCTTGTAGGCCACCGCCACCTTGAGGCGCTTCAGTCCACTCAACACATCCAACTTGGTCAACGCCAGTTCATCCAACCCGTTGATGCGCACGGCGTACCGGAGGATGGCGAGGTCGAGCCAACCGCAGCGGCGGGGACGGCCGGTAGTAGTTCCAAACTCGTGGCCCACGTCCCGGATTCGGTCGCCGGTCTCGTCCAGTAGCTCGGTGAGGAATGGACCTGCGCCTACTCGGGTGGTGTAGGCCTTGGCCACTCCCACGACCCGAGACACGTGTTTCGGCCCAAATCCAAGCCCGGTACAGGCGCCGCCGGCAATCGGGGACGAGCTGGTGACGAATGGATAGCTCCCATGATCGAGGTCCAGCAGCAAACCCTGCGCGCCCTCGCAGAGCACGATTTTCCCGGATTCTAGTGCTTCCCCGACCAGGGCTGAGCCATCGACAATGTGAGGAGCGAGTCGTTGAGCATAGGTATAATACTCGGCAGCGGCCTGCTCCTGCGAGAGCGGCTCCGAGTCGTACCGCTCCTGCAAGCGGCGATTGTGCGCTCGAACCCCCTCGGCCACGCGCTCGGCGAACTGTTCGGCGTTGACCATATCACCGACGCGCAGATTGACGCGAGATGCCTTATCGGCATAGGCGGGGCCGATCCCTCGCCTCGTCGTGCCAATAGCGCTTTGCCCCCAGGCTTCCTCTCGCGCTCCATCGAGAGCGCGGTGCGTGGGCAGGATGATGTGGGTGGCTGCGCTCAGTTTCAGATGCGATGGCCCCGCATCTACGCCGAGCGCGGCCAATTCGTCCATCTCGGCGATCAGTTGCTTGGGGTTGAGGACCACTCCCGCGCCGATGAGGCAGGTGAGATCGGGGTAGAGAATACCCGAGGGCACCAGGTGCAACTTGAGCGTGTGCCCTTGGGCGATTACCGTGTGCCCGGCGTTGTCGCCGCCGTTGAAACGAGCGACTAGCTGAGCCTCGCGTGCCAGCTCATCTACTATGCGTCCCTTTCCTTCGTCGCCCCACTGGGCGCCTACCACAATGATTGCAGGCATTCTACTTTCTCCTTAAATTTCTTTCTGACACAAGCAAAGCGGTGCAGGGAAACCGCACCGCTTTCCCTGCTAATCATACCCGAAAATGAGCCAGGCGTCAACTTGACAGAACAAGAAAAGCCGTTATAATGTGCCATGAAGATTATTTGATGAAGCGCTGAGCGAGAGGTTCTCCAGCGCTTCTTTTGCGCTGTGTTTCAAGTTCCCCAGGCAGGGAGGATGATGAAAGATCAAAAGAATGATGTGCTAGAAGCACAAGATTTTCGCACCCTACGCATTAACCTGGCATCGCCCGAGCAGATTCGTAGTTGGTCCTACGGTGAGGTCACCAAGCCCGAAACAATAAACTACCGTCGCCTTCGCCCTGAAAAGGATGGCCTCTTCTGTGAAGCTATCTTTGGCCCCAAGAAGGACTGGCAATGCTACTGCGGCAAATACAAGAACGTTCGCTACAAGGGCATTGTTTGTGATAAATGTGGCGTCGAAGTGACCCGTTCCTCGGTGCGCCGGGAACGTATGGGACACATCGAGCTGGCTGCTCCGGCTGCCCACACCTGGTACACTCGCCGCGTCCCCAATCACCTCAGTAAACTGGTCGGTATCACCAAGCGGGATATGGATCGCGTGCTTTACTTTGCCCAGTACATCATCATCAACGTGAACGAGGACGCCCGTCAGAAGGCTCTCAAGCGGCTAGAAGACGAATTCAAGGAGAAGAAGGCGCAACTTGACACCATAGCCCAGGAGAGTGTCGCGGCGCTGGAACAGCGGCTGGCTCAGGAAGAGACCAAGATCGAAGAACAGATAGAGGAAACCCGCCTTCGCCTTGATGAAGAACTCGCTACGGTGACAGAAGAGGTAATCAAAGAGGCCCAAGCTCTGCAAAAGAAGATTGAAGACCGGCAGGAACAGGTTCTCCGAGCACCCATTGTCTTTAAACCTACGGGCGATATCATCGCGGATAAGGGCGTCGCAGTGGGGCGTGAGCATTTGACTTTGCTCAACCAGACCGTTCAAGAGCACCTCGGTTATCTGGAGACCAGGATACAAGCACGTCAGGAAGAGGTTAGCGCGCCCCTGAAAGCAGATCTGGAGCACTGGCGCGAGGCCACGGCCGACGAGATCGACCGCGTCCAGGAGCAGTTGGCCGGCGATGTCACCGACCGGCGTGCTGAATTGGACGAACAGCGCGAGGAACTGCTAGGACTGGCCAATTTTCAGTGTCTCGGCGAGCCGCGGTTGCGTGAACTCAAGAGCAAATGGGGACAGGTGTTCAAAGCGGGTATGGGTGCCGAGGCGTTCTACGAGATCCTGTCCAACCTGGATCTGGATAAATTGGCCAAGGAATTGTGGCACGAGGTGCGGCATGGTACATCAAAGACACGGCGCAAGAGAGCAACCCGGCGATTGCTCATCATCGAGGCGCTGCGCAAGAGTGGCAACAAACCCGAGTGGATCATCTTGACCGTGCTTCCGGTCATTCCGCCGGACTTGCGCCCGATGGTCCAACTGGATGGCGGGCGTTTTGCCACTTCTGACCTGAACGATCTTTATCGCCGGGTCATCAATCGCAACAATCGCCTCAAACGATTGCTGGAGTTGGGCGCCCCCGATGTGATCGTGCGCAATGAGAAGCGCATGCTCCAGGAAGCGGTGGACAGCCTGATCGACAATAGCCGTGGCAAGGCCCGCTCCCGTCGTGGTCGCCGCGAACTCAAGTCGCTCAGCGACATACTCAAGGGCAAGAAAGGCCGCTTCCGCCGCAACTTGCTCGGCAAGCGCGTGGACTATTCTGGCCGCTCTGTCATCGTCATTGGACCCAAGCTGAAACTTCATCAGTGTGGCCTGCCCAAGACGATGGCGCTGGAACTCTATCGTCCCTTTGCCATCAGCAAATTGGTCGAATACAACTATGCCACCAACATCAAGGCTGCCCGACGGCTCATTGAACGCGAGCGCCCCGAGGTGTGGGAAGTTCTGGATGAAGTGATCAAGGAACGCCCGGTCTTTCTCAACCGCGCCCCGACCTTGCACCGGTTGGGTATTCAGGCTTTCGAGCCGATATTGGTCGAGGGTAAAGCGATCCAGATCCACCCTCTGGTCTGCGCAGCCTTTAACGCGGACTTTGACGGCGACCAGATGGCTGTCCACGTGCCACTCTCGGAGAGAGCGGTTGAGGAGGCGCGCACGCTTATGCTGGCCAGCCATAACTTGCTCAAGCCTGCCAACGGCCAGCCCACCGTCGGTCCAACCAAGGATATGTGTCTGGGCATTTATTACCTGACGATGGAGGATCCAGGCAGAGCCGACGAAGAACCCAAGTTATTTGTTGACCTCGATGAACTTCAGGTGGCATATTCGCTGGGATACGTCGATCTCCACGCTCCTGTCGTCGTGGCTCAGATATATGAACATAAGCCGCCTCCTTCGCAACCTGTCGAGACCACCGTGGGACGTTGTATTTTTAACGATGTCCTGCCTGATGAATTGCGCTTTATCAACCGACCGATGGACAAAGGCGCGCTCCAGGAACTCGTCGGGGTGTGTTACCGTCGGATAGGCGGCGAGGAAACGACGGAAGTAGTGGATCGCATCAAAAACCTGGGGTTCAAGTACGCCACTCGTTCTGGCACCACTATTGCCATGTCCGATCTGGTCATCCCGTCCGAGAAGGCGAACATCCTCGCCGAGACGGAGAAAATCGTCACCGAAGTGGATCGCCAATATCGTCGTGGTCTGCTGACGGAGGAGGAGCAGTATACTCGCACGGTCGAATTGTGGTCGCGGGCGCGTGAGCAAGTCTCGGACGTGGTGGCAGAGGCGCAGTCCCCGACTGGTTCGGTCTCGATCATGGCCGAGTCGGGGGCGTCCAAGGGAGGATTTGGCCCCATCGCTCAGTTGGCCGGTATGCGTGGCTTGATGGCCGACCCATCCGGGCGTATCATCCCGCTACCCATCCGCAGCAGCTTGCGCGAGGGACTCTCGGCGCTGGAGTACTTTATCAGCACCCATGGTTCGCGCAAGGGGCTTGCGGACACAGCTCTGCGTACTGCTGATGCAGGGTACCTGACGCGCCGGCTGGTGGACGTGGCGCAGGATATCATCATCAATGCCCATGACTGCGGCACCCGGGGAGGGATCTGGATCAACGCCACGGATGACCTGGGGGGGCAAACTATGTCCGAGCGGCTGATCGGGCGGATAGCGGCTGCGCCTGTGGTTCATCCCAAGACTGGCGAGGTGCTCGTCGAGCGTGATGAGGAGATTGATGAGGATGCTATAGCTCTCATTGAGGAGCTTGGGATCGAGCAAGTCATGGTCCGCTCCCCCTTGACCTGCCAGCTTCGACATGGCATCTGCGTACAGTGTTACGGGCGTGACCTGGGGCGGGGCAAGCTGGTGCAAATCGGGGCTGCGGTCGGCATCGTGGCTGCACAATCCATCGGCGAGCCGGGTACCCAATTGACGCTGCGGACATTCCACACCGGTGGTGTGGCGGTCGGCGTCGACATTACCGTCGGCTTACCCCGTGCGGAGGAGCTATTCGAGGCTCGCAAGAAACCCAAGGGCGAGGCGCCTATATCCCAAATTGGCGGCTCTGTGCATCTTCTCAAGATTGGCAGCCAGCGGTACGTCGTCGTCGTGGACACCAAGGTGGAAAAGTTCGAACACGAGATTAAGCGGGGCGGATGGAAGATCCTGGTCGAGGATGGCGACACTGTCGAGGCGGGCGTCGAGATCGCTTCCTGGCGCGACGAAAAGTTTGTCAAGGCCGAAAAGCAGGGTCGCGTGATCCTTGATGATCGACACATCACCATCATCCACGAAGACCGTAAAGAAGTCAAGCACAAAATCCCTCAGACGGGTCGGCTGTTGGTCGAAGAGGGGCAGCATATCCCACCTGGTACACAGTTGATCGAGGGAGTCCCGAACCCCCGCCATATCCTCCAGGTTCTGGGTCGCGAGACTACGGAGCAATACCTGCTTGCAGAGGTGCAAAGGGTCTATCGCTCGCAGGGTGTGAACATCAACGACAAGCACTTTGAAATCATCTTTCGCAAGATGCTGAGCAAAGTACAGGTCAGCGCGTCGGGCGACACAGAGCTTCTGCCAGGCGAGTTGGTAGAGCGACTGGAGTTGGAAAGGGTCAACCGTGAGGTGATCGAGGTTGGTGGAAAACCTGCCAGAGCCAACCCCGTGCTTTTGGGCGTAACCAAAGCGGCCCTGAATACCGAGAGTTTCCTCTCTGCTGCTTCTTTCCAACACACGATTCGGGTGTTGACCGAGGCGGCCGCTGAGGGGAAAGAGGATTCACTGTTGGGATTGAAGGAAAACGTGATCATCGGCAAGCTGATCCCTGCCGGCACTGGTTATCGAGGCAATAATCCCTCCTCGGATGGACCTATTGATAACTTTGAGGGCGTGCCACTGAGACCCGCTGTTTCTGACTTGCCGGAAGAAATAGAGAGCACAGGCATGGAGGAGGAGAAAGCGGCGGAGGCGGAGGTAGAGGGAGCGGCGGAAAAAGAGGCTGTTGAGACTTCAATCCTGGGCATCGTCGCACCCGTGTAGATCGAGCACTGTAGAGTCGAAATATGAGCGGCAGCGCCAATGAACGGAGGCGCTGCCGCTTGTGCGTGAATGGCTGGAACTTGGCATAGCTCGTAAAAAGTTTGACAAGGCAAGCCTCACGTGTTACCATACTGCCCTGTGTTTCAGAAAGAGGAGAGAGATGCGCAGCGTCGAGTGGCATAATGGCCAAGTACAGATGATCGATCAGCGGCTTCTGCCGACCGAGTTCCGCTTGGTCGAGTGCCAGGACTATCGCGAGGTCGCCCAAGCCATTCGCACGATGGTTATCCGGGGCGCGCCCGCTATCGGCGCGGCGGCTGCCTTTGGGATGGCATTAGCCGCTCGGAATAGCCAGGCGCAGGGGCGGGACGAGTTGCTGGACGAACTGCGAGCGGCAGCCGAGACGCTGAGCGCCGCCCGTCCCACCGCCGTCAACCTCTCCTGGGCCGTGACGCGCTTGCTCCGGCGGGCCGAAGCCGAGCCGGATTCCTCCACTATCCCTGACGCCTTGCTGGCCGAGGCTCAGGCGTTGGCCGACGAGGACGTCGAGATCAACAAACGATTGGGATCTCACGGCGCGGCCCTTGTCCAGGATGGCGACACGATTTTGCATCACTGCAACACGGGCGCGCTGGCCACCGTGGATTATGGCACCGCTCTGGGGGTCATCCGCACCGCTCACGAACAGGGGAAGCGCATCCACGTCCTGGTGGACGAAACTCGGCCCCGGCTACAGGGTGCCCGGCTCACCGCCTGGGAGTTGAAGCAATTGAATATCCCTTTCACCCTCATCGCCGACAACGCTGCCGGTCACTTCATGCGTACGGGACAGGTGAACCTGGTGCTGGTAGGTTCTGACCGGACGGCGGCCAACGGGGACGTGGCCAACAAGATCGGCACGTACAAGCTGGCGGTCGTGGCGCAGGCCAACGGCATTCCCTTCTACCCGTGTGTGCCCATCTCCACGATCGATCTTTCGCTGCCCACAGGAGATGATATCCCCATCGAGGAACGGTCAGTCGAAGAGATCACCGGAGTCGCCTACCAGGGTCGGCCCATCGCGCCGGAGGGAATCCGGGCGGCGAACCCGGCCTTTGACGTGACGCCGCACCGCTACGTCACGGGCATTGTGACCGAAAACGGCATCGCCTATCCGCCGTTCGAGATGAGCCTGCGCCAGGTTGTGGAGGGAGCTTTTGAGCGCTGAATCCGGGCGACGTGAAGCATCTTCCATCCCCGTCGTCATCCTCTGCGGGGGAGAGGGTACCCGTATGCGGGGTTCTACCCCCATCAAGAAGGAATTGGTCGAGGTGGGCGGGCGGCCTATCATCTGGCACGTGATGAAGATCTATGCCACCCATGGCCATACTCGTTTTATCCTCACGCTGGGCTATCGCGCCGAAGATATCAAACAGTATTTTCTCGAATATGAACCGATGAGCTGCGATTTTACCGTCCGCCTGGATCGGTCGGGGGCTATTTCCTATCACCAGTCGAATGCAGAGGAGAACTGGAAGGTCACACTGGCGTACACGGGGCTTCACACGAACAAAGGCTCCCGTATCTATCGCGTCGCGCAATACATTGACAGCGACACCTTTTTCGTCACCTATGGCGATGGGGTGGGCGACGTAGACATAGATGCACTGCTGGCCTTCCATCGGCGACATGGTCGACTGGCGACCGTGACCGGGGTGCGCCCGCCATCGCCTTATGGCATCATTCAGGTTGATGATTCAGGACAGGTAAACGAATTCGGAGAAAAGCCGCGAATGGAGCATTGGATCAATGGAGGTTTCATGGTCTTTGGGCGTGGGGTGTTGGATTACCTGGCCAATGGCGACGATGTGGATCTGGAAAGAGAGGTCCTGCCCCGTCTGGCTGCCGAGGGACAGTTGATGATGTATCGCCATACTGGCTTCTGGCGCAAGATGGATACCCTCAAAGAAGCATTGGCATTGGACACGTTCTGGCGCGAAAGCGCGCCGTGGAAAACCTGGGAGTGATATTTTTATGACCCGCGATCCGCAATCTTTTTGGCTCGACCGGCCTGTCTTTATCACTGGCTGTGCCGGCTTTCTAGGCTCCTGGCTGACCATCGCTCTGGTCGAAGCGGGAGCTGCCGTCGTCGGCCTCGTCCGCGACGAGGTGCCCTTTTCTCAACTGCGTAGATCCGGCTACCGGGATCGCATCGCTGTCGTGCGCGGATGCGTCACCGACTACGAATTGGTCGAGCGCACTCTCAACGAGTACGAGATTGACACCGTATTTCATCTGGCGGCTCAGACGATCGTTCCGATCGCCAATCGAGCGCCGCTCTCTACCTTCGACACCAACATCAAAGGCACCTGGACAGTGCTGGAGGCCGCTCGACGCTCGCCCAAGATCGGCCGGGTGGCCATTGCCTCCTCCGACAAGGCTTATGGCGCGCACGAGGAACTGCCTTACACAGAAGACGCCCCTTTGTTGGGCTGCTATGCCTACGACGCATCCAAAGCCTGTGCCGAGTTCATCGCCCGCACCTACGCTGCCACGTTCGATCTGCCGGTCGCCATCACCCGTTGCGCCAACCTCTACGGCGGCGGCGATTTGAACTGGAGCCGCATCTTTCCAGGCACGATACGCAGCGCCATCCGAGGCGAGCCGCCTATTATTCGTTCCGATGGAACTCTATTGCGCGACTATCTTTACGTCAAGGATGCAGTGAGCGCCTACATGACGTTGGTTGAGCACCTGGACAGGCCCGAGGTAAAAGGAGAGGCGTTTAACTTTGGGATGGACAATCCCAAATCCGTCCTAGAGACCGTGCAAACCATTATTACCGTTTCCAACCACCCCGAGTTGGAACCGGTCGTGTTGGACGATGCCCCGGGTGAGATTCAGGCCCAGTACCTGGACAGTAGCAAGGCTCGCCGCATGCTGGGCTGGACGCCTCGCTATTCGCTTGAAGAGGGGCTGCGGGAAACGATGGAATGGTACCAAGGGTTCCTGAGCCAGTAGGTTGGTACATTGGTGGATTGGGCCAGGAAGCGCATCCTCGTCACCGGGGCGACAGGGTTCATTGGCCAACGTCTGGTGCGACGATTGGCGGAGATCGGGGCGGAGAGTTGGGCCGGAGTCTACCCCGGTGAAGCATCAGAGCGGATCGCCGATTTGCCTTTGCAGATCGAGCGCGTCTCCCTGGACATGCGGGATGTGGAAAGCGCCCGGCAGGCGGTGGAGGATTCTGCCCCTGACCTCGTGTTTCACCTGGCCGCTGTCGGCGTCACCGACCCGACTGTGGATCCGTCGCTGGCATTGGCGGTAAACGCGGGTGGCACGGTGCATCTGCTGGAGGCGCTGCGAAAGCAAGACGTCCAGCGCGTGGTGCTCGTCGGTACTTGCTACGAGTACGGTGCGCGAGAAGCTATTGAGGGCCTGGATCCTTTTAATGCCTACGCCGCCTCGAAGGTGGCCGCCTGGGCCTTTGGGCGAATGTACTGGCGGGCGCACGGCTTGCCCATCGTCATCGCGCGCCTTTTCCAGGTCTATGGACCCGGACAACCAGCGCACACACTGATCCCTACCGCCATCCGTGCGGCGCTCGCGGGAGAGGATTTCTCAATGACGCCGGGCGAGCAGGAGCGGGATTTTATCTACGTGGAGGACGTCGTGGCGGGACTCTTGGCCACTGCTCAAGCGCCAGAGATCGAAGGGCAAAGCCTGGACCTGGGAACCGGCGTTGCCCGACCGGTTCGTCAGGTCGTCGAACAAGTCTGGCAACTGGCGGGCGGAACGGGGCAGATACGGCCTGGCGCTCTGCCCTACCGTCCCGGTGAGGTGATGAGCCTGGTCGCCGACGTCGACCGCACAGCCCGGCTGAGCGGATGGCGATCTACCACATCGCTGGAAGAAGGATTGCGTGACACGATACGAGCCTTGCGACTTGAAACATGAAGCCTGTGACCTCCAAACTTGATGACTTGCGCCAGCAGATACTGAGCCAGGTTGCCGAATATTATCGAATGGCTCACGCTGACCGGCCTTTCATCCCCGGCGAGACGCGGGTCCAATACGCCAGTCGCGTCTACGATGAGCGAGAATTGATGATCGCCGTGGATGCAGTGCTGGATTTTTGGCTCACTGCTGGCCCACAGGCGGCGGCTTTTGAGGAGCGATTGGCCCGTCTGGTGGGTTTGCGTCATGCGTTGGCGGTTAATTCGGGTTCCTCGGCTAACCTGGTCGCTTTCTCTGCCCTCTGCTCTCGCCGTCTGGAACGACCTTTGGAGCCTGGCGACGAGGTCATTACCCCGGCGATGTGTTTTCCAACCACCGTCGCCCCCATCGTGCAGAACGGTCTGGTGCCGGTGTTCGTGGATTGTGAGCCGGGCACGTACAACCTGGATCCGGCGCAACTGGAGCTTGCCTTGTCGGATCGTACCCGCGCGCTCTTCTTTGCCCACATCCTAGGCAATCCTGCCGATATGGATCCGGTGATGGCGTTCGCCCGCGCCCACGACCTCTATGTCATCGAAGACGTTTGCGAAGCGATGGGATCCACCTACGATAACCAGGCGGTCGGTACCTTTGGCGATCTGGCAACCCTCAGCTTTTATCCGGCGCACCACATCACCACTGGTGAGGGCGGGGCTGTGATCACCGACGACCCGCGCCTGGCTCGCATCGCCCGCAGCCTGCGCGACTGGGGGCGCGACTGCCAGTGCAGCTACGACAGTCCTCCCGAAGGGGCGTGCGGTCGAAGATTCGAGTGGCAGATCCCCGGCCTGGACGAACCTTACGACCACCGCTATCTTTACTCCGAGATTGGCTACAACTTGAAGATGACCGACATACAAGCTGCCATCGGGTTGGCTCAGTTGGATAAATTTCCCGATTTCGTCGCCGCCCGCAAGCGCAACTTCCAACGGCTATACCAGGGGCTGGAGCCTTACGAAGAGTTCCTGCTTCTGCCCATCTGGAGCGAGCGCGCCGATCCTTCCTGGTTTGCTTTCCCGATCACGGTTCGACCGGGTGCGCCTTTTACTCGCCACGATCTGACGGCCTTCCTGGAGGAGCGGAACATCGAGACGCGGTTACTCTTTACGGGCAACATCGTCCGACAGCCCGGTTATTGCCACATTGAGCACCGCACGGTTGGCGATCTACCGAACTCCGATCTCGTCCTCCGCGCTTCCTTTTTCGTTGGCGTCTACCCTGGTCTGGATGACGCCCGCATGGTGTATATGCTGGACGCCTTTGCCGACTTTTTTGCCCGGCTATAACATTCTACCGAGCGATTATGAAACTATCTATCATCATCTGTGTTTACAACGAGCGAAAAACGATCCTCGAAGCCATTAATCAGGCACATGCCGTCGATCTGGGCCCCGGCTGGGAAAAGGAAGTCGTCGTCGTGGATAATTACTCCACGGACGGCACGCGCGAGTTGCTTCAATCCGTGGATCTCCCAAATGTGCGCGCTGTTTTTCACCCTCGCAACCTGGGCAAGAGCGCGTCGGTGCTGACCGGTATCGCCGAGGCCGAAGGAGACTATTTCGTCATCTTTGACTCGGACCTGGAGTACGATGCGGACGATCTGCCGCGCATGGTGGCCGAGATTGTCCCGGGCGAAACGGTCGCTATCTTTGGCTCGCGCACCCTGGGCGGACGGCGGATCTATGAGTACGCCGAAAACTACTGGGGGATGCGCTTTCTCAGTAGGATCGCCAACCTGCTCTTTGGCGGCAGGCTGACCGACATCGGCGTCGGCACCAAGCTGGTCCGACTGGACGTGGCCCGCTCGCTGAAACTAAGCAGCTATGACTTTGACCTGGATTTTGAGCTGCCCTGCAAGTTGCTCAAGCACGGCCACGAGATCAAAGAGGTGCCCATCGCTTACCATCCCCGCACCGCTGCGCAGGGCAAAGGAATTGTCGGCTTGAAAGCATTCCGCACGGGCTTTCGCGTGTTGTGGATCTATTTGAGAACGTATTTTTCGGGCTGATGCCCTTGATAAGCAGCGGAGAAAAGAGAATGGATGTTATCGTCACCGGTTCAATTGCCTACGATTACTTGATGACCTTTCCCGGTCGCTTTGCCGAGCACATCTTGCCCGATCAGATCGAGCACATCTCGGTCAGTTTCCTGGTGGACGACATGCGGCGGCAGCGCGGGGGCTGCGCGCTCAACATCGCGTACAGCCTGGCGCTTCTGGGCGAACGCCCGCGTGTGATGGGCACCGCGGGGCAGGACTTGCGCGAATATCGCGTCTGGCTGGAGCAGCAGGGTGTGGATACATCCCTTGTCCGCGAGGAACCGGATCTGTTTACCGCTTCTTGCTTCATCAACACCGATCTGGATAGCAACCAGATCGTCAGCTTTTACGCTGGCGCGATGGCTCGCGCGGGCGAGCTATCGCTGCACGATGTACCCGGCGTGCGTGAAGTGGATCTGGTCGTCGTCTCGCCCAACGATCCACGGGCGATGATCCGGCATCCACGGGAATGTCGAGAGCTGGGCATCCCCTATCTTTACGATCCCAGCCAGCAGATCATCCGCCTTTCCGACGCCGACTTGAGGGCCGGGCTTGAGGGGGGTGACCTGTTGGTGGTCAACGAGTACGAGTTCGGCATGCTGCGCGAAAAAACCGGGTTGACCAAGGAAAAGATCTATGCTGCTCCCTCGCGCGCCTGCGTGGTCACGCTGGGCGCGGAGGGCACGCGCATCTGGGCCGATGGGGATGTGTACGACATCCCCGTTTTCCCACCGGCGCGCATCAACGAACCCACCGGCGTGGGAGATGCCTTCCGCGCTGGCCTGATCAAGGGATTGGCGCTGGATCTGCCCTGGGATTTGACGGGCCGTATGGGAGCGCTGGCCGCTGCCTATTCCCTGGAACACTTTGGCCCCCAAGGCCACGCGTACACTCTGGCCGAGTTCGTCGCTCGCTTCCGAGAACACTTTGACGACGATGGCAGGCTGGACGTCCTAACGCGCTAATTCCCGCGCTTGCGCCTCGGCGTTGTAGGAGCTGCGCACCAGCGGCTCGCTCTCGACCCAGCGGAATCCCATCTCGTAACCCCGCTCCCGAAACATCTCAAACTCCTCAGGTGTGTAGTAGCGGGCGATGGGGGCGTGTTGCCGGGAGGGTTGCAGGTACTGCCCGATAGTGAGGATGTCCACGTCCCGTTCGCGCAGAGCTTGCATCACGTCCAGTACCTCGTCTGTGGTCTCCCCCAGGCCGACCATGATGCCGCTCTTGGTGATCGCCTCCGGCCACAGCGACTTGGCGTTGCGCAGCACAGCCAGCGACCACTCGTAACGACACTGAGGCTGTATCGTGCGAAAGAGACGCGGCGCCGTCTCGACGTTGTGGTTGAGAATGTCCGGTCGCTCGTCCATCACTATCTTCAGCGGCTCGATCTGCCCGCGAAAATCGGGGATCAGCACCTCCACCGTGCAGCCGGGCTGGAGAGCGCGGATACGGCGGATGATGGCGGCAAACACAGATGCCCCGCCGTCAGGCAGGTCGTCCCGGTCCACCGAGGTGATGACGGCGTGCTTGAGATCCATCGCCTGCACGGCCTGGGCCACGTGTTCCGGCTCGTCGGGGTCGAGCGGGCCCGGGCGTCCGGTCTTGACATCGCAGAAGTGGCAGTTGCGGGTACAGGTGTCGCCGAGGACGAGGAAGGTGGCGGTCTGGTTGCCCCAGCACTCGCTGATGTTGGGGCAGTGAGCTTCCTCGCAGACCGTGTGCAGTGCTTTGGCTCGCATGAGCCGCTTGAGCCAGCGGTACGTCTCGCCATCGGGGGCGCGCACCTGGATCCAGGGAGGACGGCGTTTAGGCGCCGTCCCGTTGGGGCCATTGCTCCTGCGGGAACGTTCAGAAACTTTTTGTTGCACCTTTTCATTCATCGGTTAGATACCTGTCCAGCGAATTTGTCGCTGCTCAAACGTCGCCAGCCGCGTGAACCCCACTGCCTCCGCCATCTCCAGCGCCACGTCGAAATCCGAGGCCACATCCTCTGAGCGATGGGCGTCAGAGCCGATGGTGAGGATCTCGCCGCCCATCTCGCGGTACCAGCGTAAAATCTGCAGCGTGGGGCAAGGCTCCGATTGTCCTCTGCGCAGCGGCGAGGTATTGATCTCAATTCCCTTACCCCGTTCGACGATAGAGCGCAGCGCGGTTCGGATCATGTCGGCGTACGGCTCCGGGCCGTCGTAGACTTTGCCAAACTCGCGCGCCTCTCGCTTGACCAGGTCCAGGTGCCCCAGCACGTCAAAGTCCCCCTCCGCGGCCAGATCGACCACCTGCCGGAAGTATGCCTCGTAAGCCTGACGTAGCGGCTGCTCGAAAAATGTGGCGTGCCATGCGGCCTGCATCCCATCGGCATAGTGCGCCGAACCCAGCACAAAGTCGAAATCGCCCGCGTCCAGCACGGCTGCCGCCTCCTGGGCAAAGATGTGCGGCTCGCCCATCTCGATTCCGGCGCGGATGGTCAACTGGTCGCCATAAACGGCCCGGCAACGCTCGATTTCGGCCAGGTATTTGATGACGTGGAAAGTGTTCGATGCGTCATCAGGGCCAAAGTCGGCGTGATCGGTAAAGGCGATCTCGCTCAATCCGCGCGAGATGGCCGCCTCGCAAGTAGACGACATCTGTGCGTCGCTGTCGATTGAGAAGCTGGTGTGGACGTGATAGTCTCGAATGCGATGGTTTGTCAAGTTCATTTCAGCAGTTGATTATAATGCATTCTGGCCTGGTTGCAACTATGGCCGGACGAGGTAAAACGAAGCTGAAAAATCAACTGGGTTTCCGTTTGTGATCCTTTGCAAATCGCGGTAGAATGGCGAATCTGGAGCGAACACGGATGGCAAAGATCAGATTGGGCGAAACGCACGAGACGGCATCACAGCACAACGTGGAGGTTGCACAGGCGGCCGGCATCATCGCGCTGGGCAACGTCGCCAGCCGCTTGTTGGGACTGGTGCGGGAGACCGTCAAGGCGGATCTCTTTGGCGCGGGCGGCAACGTGAGCGCCCTGGAGGTCGCCATACGGGTGCCCACC
>DAOTUB010000390.1:0-18764 GCA_034437455.1 Anaerolineae bacterium
CGCGGCGATCTCAGCCGTCAGCCGCCAGCCTGTTGAAAGTTAAAGGGGGCAAGATGCAACACAAGAAAACCGAAGCATCGTTCACTCAATTGGTCGCTCAGGTGCTGATGAACGCCGACCGACCACTCACTTTGACCGAGATCAAGACGCGGGTGGAGCGGGTCCGTCCGCTGGAGACCCGCGATCCGCGGGCGACGGTGCGCAACGCGATTGGCGGCAACACCTTGGCCGTGTCCCTGGGTGGACGTCCGGCTCGTTACACCTGGTGGCCGCGTCACCTGGCCAATAACACGTTACGGCAACCACTGGCCCGCTCGGACCTGGAGAACGGTACGCTGGTGCTGGACAACCAAGTGTGGTGGGCGCTGTGGCCGGACTTTTTCGCTGGCTCTACCCGCAGTGAGGGCGATGTGACGTTAGAGTTGGCGGGCGGTCAAGTGCTCCAGGCGCGCATCGAGCACCTGATAACCGGGCAGCCGCTGTGGGGATTGCATCCTACGCCGACGCTGGCCGAATGGTACGCTGACCAGAGGCTATCGCGCGCCGACGATCTGGTCGTACACGTTCTCGATACCGATGCTCGCCGCTACGCGGTGTCTCCGTCTCGCCGTGTTGATCGGTCTGAGACGGCCATCGCGGCTCGCAACCAGGCTCTGGCCGACGTGGCCGAGACTGTGTTGCGGTCAGGACGAGTAGGCATGCCGGACTTTGATCTGATTCCCCGCCTCATCGCCCACGGGGCTTACCGTGATCCCCTACCTCCTGACCCCTGGGAGCAGGTTCTGAGGGCCGACTTGCGCTTTCTGTTGGGGGATCACGACGTGAACCTGGTGGAGCGGGTAGTGGATCGTCTGGAGCGGGAGATGGAGGTGCCGCCCGATCCGCACGCCTGGCCCCGCCCACAGGGCGACCGGCGCAAGGTCAGGACTTTGCCAAGCTCGGTCGAACCGTCGGAGGAAGCGCAGCGCGCCTGGGGGAACTATCTCTTTGATCGTGGGATGGACCACAAATGGGCCGACTGGACTTGGGCCGCCAAAGCCTACTACCGCGAGGCGTTGCGACTGGACCCAGGGCACGCCGACGCCTGGGTACACCTGGGCAACCTGTGCTTTGACGAGGAGCGGCTAGAGGAGGCACTGGCGCACTATCAGCGCGGCCAGGCGGCGGCCGAGGCGCGCACCATCGGCGACCCGGTCCACTATCCCCATCCCTTCTGGCGCGACGTGGACTCGCGGCCGTTTATGCGGGCACTGCACGGGCGCGGGTTGTGCCTGTGGCGGATGGGGCGGAGAGACGAGGCTCGCCAGGTCTTTGCCTGGATGCTGAAATTGAACCCAAACGACAATCAAGGTGTCCGTTTCATCTTGAGCGATCTCGACGCAGGGTTGAGCTGGGAGGAAGGCGTGGCGCAGGAGTCCTGAAAGCCTGTGTGAGGATGGACCGGAGCAAGGCTAGAGCGCCAGTTGTGAGGTCAGGAGCAGGGAAAGAAAAGGCAAGCGGATTCACGCGACGACCTCAGCCGTCAAGATGATTTCGTTCTTGAGCGCACGCGCCGCCTAGTGCAACGCTTGTTCGATCCCCTCGGTCGCTTCTCCCGCGTGTCCTGGGGGCACGTCACGCTACCACCACTACTCCGTCTGAATGTTCTGGCGCCGGACCTCCGCTTCCAGGTGCGCCCGCTGGGCCTCGCCGGCGACACGGATGGCCGACGGGTACACCCGGTCAGCCAGTGAATTCCGAGCGGTCCTCTCGCCAGGGGCCGCCGGGGGGCCACTGGCTATCAAAGGGACGTCCTTCTATCAGGGCCAGGGCCACCGGTTGTAATAGCGTCGTGATCACCTGGCTGGCTGCTTTTAACGTCGGCGGTTCTTGCTCAAACGGGTGACGCCGCACAAAAGCCCTCCATTGCGCTTGCTTGCCTGGATCATCCGTAAACGCAGACGTAAACGCCACCGGGGTGGCCTGCAGCGCTGTCTGCCGTTGGCGAAAAGTCTCGCGAACTGCCTGAGCCAGGAACGAGCCATCGAAGGCAAAGCGGGTCGCCAACAACCAGATGTCGTAAAAGTCTTTCATCCGACTGTTGATCGCGCCCAAAAAAACGATGGCCTGGAACTTTTCGGCGATGGCGCTCTCACGGGTTTAGCCCTGCACCTCCGGCGGTGGAAAGTCCAGGATGGTCGGCAAACGCACGTTTACCGGGCCGGGCACCAGCACATCGCCAAAGCCAGTGTCTACCTGCAGACGAATCCGGGCGGTCCCTAACCAGGCGAAAAAACGCACACGCACCCCCCGGTATTGCGCGCCTTCTGTGATCGCCTCGCCAACGAGACGCTCGGTGTCAAAGCGCAATCCGTCATCTTTTGGTGTCGACTCTTGGCAAATCGTCCGTATCGCCTGCACCACCGCTTCTACCTGATTGTCCATACGTCCCAACAAATCCACATCGCGGGTGGGCCGGGAAAAAGGCCCTTGCCAGACGCCGAACATCAGTGCCCCCTTGAGCACAAAATGGCGCGCATAAGGGGAACGTCCCAAACGATACAGGAACCGCTCCAGGACAAAGTATTGCAGCAATTCGTCGAACGGGCGCCCCTGGGCGCGTGCCTGGTTGAGCAAGCGTTGGTGAACCGAAGCCGCCACGTTGCGGGTCATAGCATGGCTTCCAGATAGGGGCGCATCACTTCCTCTACACGGCAAACCCCAGCATAGCGCAGCAACGTATCCATTTGAAAGTCGCGGCGCTCGCGGTACAGGCGCAGTGCCTCCAGCGCAATGTCCAATCCCAGTTTACGTCGATACTTGAAACTGTCGGCCACGCTCTTGGCCGGGCCATAGATACGCACCGCTGTGTCGTCTATGGTGTGTGTGCCTATCCCTTCGCTCCAGGCCGGGCCGGAGAACCAAAAGGTGCGCAGGGGAGGATAGCCCAGCTTGGGGCGGCTAGAGTTGGGACGCAGGGCCACGTCTACAGCATGCGGGACCTGAGTGGTCAGCCCGTGGAAGGCCAGCGCTGAGACCAGACAAATCACAGCCTGAGGGACCTTGTGAGCGACGATGACCAGGTCGGGATGAGAGAGAGGCGGCAACTCGGCCAAACGGTAGAGGCCTCGGCTGAGTCGCTGGAGCGTGCCTGCATCCCGCAGCGCATACAGCGTGCGGGGGTGAATGCCCAGGCGCAGCGCTTCGCTCGTGCGCAACGTGCCGCCGTGTTCGCGAAAGAGGTTCAGCGCGACTTGATCAGGAGATTGAGAATTCATAAGCGTTCTCTGGATAAAATACTCGTTAGTTTTCTATATCTTTGCACAATTTTATCCTAGAGATGCTACGGAGTCAAGTGCTCTATTATTTCAAGTTGAAATCAGCAGGAGAGCCAGAACACGGGGCCTGACCGGCTGGCGTCTCGGTCTCTGGGTCCAGGGCGGACAGTGTGTCCTGGGGGCACGTCACGCTACCACCACTACTCCGTCCGAATGTTCTGGTGCCGGACCTCCGCTTCCAGGTGCGCCCGCTGGGCCGCGTCGGCGACACGGATGGCCGACGGGTACACCTGCGCCGTCAGTGAATGTCCACTATCGCGCTGGATCAACGGGATCGCTGCCGCGGTGAATGCTTCCGGATCGGTCGTCGCCGCCAGGGCGGTCAGATAGGCGGTGATGTATTCTTTTTCGTCGCCGGGGATCATCCAGCTTCCGGCCTCTTCGGCAAAGATGATCTCCTCGCCGTACTCCATGGCGTCAATCAACGCGTACAGGATGCCAAAACAGGCCACCGCTTGCGCGTGCTGGCCTTGCGCGCTGAGCTGGCGGCTGGCTTGCAGGTAACCGCCCAGTTCGTTGAACCACTCTTCCGTCTCTTGCGGGATGTCCATCCAATTCTCGGAATTGACGGCGAACGGCGCATAATAGTATCCGGCCAGGGATGCGTCTCGAAAGGCCTCGATCTGGCGCAGCAACACCTCACCGTCGACCGGTTGCGGCGGCGGCTTGGGCGGGACGTACCGGCCGAACACGCGCTGGCGCTGCTCGACGCTCATCTCGTCGTAGGCCTGGTCCAGCAGGTCGAGCAGGGTGGCGGGGGTTTGGTCGGACAGAGCTTGGAATAGTTGTTGTTTGTTCATTGGGATTACCTCTGTACTGTGTGCGGTGGCGCAGCTAGGTATGCGTAGCGTTTTGGCGAGACGGCCGGGCACCCAATCCTTGAACTCCAAGGTGAACACGCGTTTGGATTTGTGCAGCTAATCCTTACATAGCCAGTTCGCTCAAGCTGTGGGAGCAGGGCTTAATATGATTAAAGCGAGAGCTCCCAAACCATTAATTCACGTCTTTTTCCTGATTCCTTCTCCACCAACCAGTAACCTAACTTTTCATAAAAGCGATTAGCTTCCAAATTGGCAGGGCACTTGAGGCGAATCACTTGTTTTCTCTCATTTCGTGCTTTCGTTCGCAAAAAATTCATCAGCGCCCGCCCTATCCCCCGGCACCGATGTTTGGAGTCAACCACTATATTATACAAGGTGGTCTGATCGTCTCGACGGTGATGATACTCGATAAAACCTACAACTTTCTGATGATTACAAGCTACTGCCACCTCTTGTCGATCAATTGATCTAATCAGGGCAGGACGTCGTACAAATCCTAGCTCTTGACGGTGAGCATCGGCTAATGATTTGATGGCATCCAAGTCCTTTAAAATAGCTTTGCGAATTTCTATCTCATTAGCCCCAGATATCAAAAGCTTCCTCCTCATGGGAAGCGGTGGAACTACCACCGTGCTGACTACGGCGAGGGCGAATTCTAAGCATATGAACGGTCTCCCGTTCATCATCTACCAAAACGGCTTCCCCTGTTCGCTTCAGAGTCTTGATAAAGGTGCGTAGTTCACCGCCCATATAATCCTGACTCAGATTATTTAACGCATTTATGTCATCTCGGGTTGTTAACTTGTGACTGAGGATAATATCACATTGTGACAAGACATCGGAGTCAATGGCTGATGGCTGTTGGCTAGCCACGACTAAAGATAAGCCAGGCTGTCTACCTTCTTTAGCCCACCGGATCAGTTGCTCTTTTGCCAATGTCATAGAGCTATTGGGTACAAACTGATGTGCTTCGTCAATCAGCATCCAAACACGAGGTAGCGGCGCCGCCAAACCGAACTCTTCACGCAGGCGCGCATCTGAACGAGCACGGAACAAATTGCGAGCAATGACAGAGATGGTTAGGTTGCGGCGACCACGCGCGCCTGGTTCCAAACGGCTCAGATCTAGTACATTGATCGCACCAGGTAAAAACAGTTCGCGAATGGGCAAATAATCATCCTGAGCAAAAAGTTGCCAGCTTTGGGCCGCTTCTAGACGGTTAAGTAAGGCTTCCTTACTAGTATCTTGAGCTTTACCATCTCTTGTTACCATCTGAATAATATCAGGAATGCTAAAAATCTGCCCTTTTTCCTGGAGACGCTGCACGGCTCGGAAGAGTACAATACCCAATGGCCGATTAATGTTTGCATCGAACAAATCACACCATCCATCAGGTGTCAAATCGGAAGGATTTAGACGTAGAGGAACGACGTTAACTCCTCTTTGGTCTAGCGCTTGCAAAATATCATCATCGTAGAGCTGGACAGGGTCACCAGGGACTAACAATCGAACATTGTATCCTTTAGCAGATAGACTCCATTTAAACAGAGAATCTCGTTGAGGAGTGTTGGCCTGTGTCATCGTGTGATAGACTCCCATCGGATCTACAATGATAGGAATGACATCCCCCCTACCTGCAGCCAGAAGCTCTTCCGCAATTACGCCAACTGAATACGATTTGCCGCTGCCACGTTTGCCACAGACCAGAACAGCACGAGCCCCCTCAGCATCCAGATAAACAGGCTCTTCAGATTGTATATCTTTACCTAGAAATAGTTTCATAGATTGACCTCAACTCGGATAAAGGGAACAATGCTTTCCCAATAGGAAAGCCCGCCATGGACGCCGCTATCGTTGGCTCGAATTCGGGCACCGAGGTAAGGATAATGCAAGAGATAAAAAGTTCGACTTTTCATATCAAACCGAGAGATATGACTGGACTCGGAAGAGAATTTGAGGTTATAGCGTGGGTGCTGAGAACGGTAATCTTCTAACCGGTGGAACTCGTGTTGCTTCTTCCACAGAATGCCGTGATCGGCCGTCAAATAAACTGCACCTCTGAGTCCACTATCTGCCAACAAGTTAACAAGCCGACGGTAATCTTTGTGAATGGCTTTGATGGTAGCTTGCACTTCGTTGATCGTCACTTCACGCCGGCGGTGGGCCAATCCATCTAAACCCTCGCGCACCAGTTGCAGGTAGGTTCCTGATAGCTTGACCGATGTCAGCAGATCAAGGGCTTCGGCTATGCCACTCACTCGTGTTAAAGGCACGCCCCGAAAAAGCCTAGCTGACACGTCATTTTCTTCTCGATCCCAATAGGAATAGCCACGAGAGTGTGGAATGCCCGTTTCAGCCAGCTGACGGGCCAATGGAGGAGTGCCGACGATAGCCGGAAATCCGATGTCTGGTATTATCTCTTTCTCCGGCGTACGGGCAAAGGTGATAGATGGTCCATCGACGAAGCAAGGCTCAGGATGTTCCGGCCATTCCAGTGTATCGTCATAGGCAAGACCATCCACTAAGAGTAAGGCTACTGCTTGATAACCTTTCCGACGAGCGTCGGAGATGACACGATTTGCTATACCTTGATGGGTAAGCAAGTGGCTACGGGCATAATCCAATCGATCCGACAGAGATCGGTCAATCACGGCTGGTGCAGGGCGAAAAGGTGTATCCCATACAATAAAACGATCTGTGTAGTCTGGGTCAAATTCTGTGATGATAACCGGTCGCGCGGGATGAGAGGCTAAGCTGTCCAATTGGTCAGCTAGTGTTCTTGCCTTGAGGACGACCTCTACATCAGCGGACAAACAGAGAGGTACCAACGGGTGAAAGTCGCCCATTACAGGTGCACGATCAAGCGCTTGGCGCAGCTGTTCAATCAAATTGCTCATCTTCAATCGTAGCGTACTGGTTCGATAGTAATACGTAGACGACGTTTAGCATGAAGCCCACGTAAAGCTGCCCAAAAGTCATCTTCTGTTAGTTGCTTAGCCATCTGACGCAATTCGCTCACCTCTGTAATCCTATTCTCAGATGGACACGCTTTGATCAATTGCTCCTCCGGGCCAGTCAATTCCAAAGCCTGCAAAACACTGCTCAATGATTCAACCCTAGGATGCAATTCACCGACCTGGTCTCTGATTTGCCCAAGTTGCTGAAGCAGGAGGTGGAACTGTCCCTCACCCTCTTGAGGGAAATCGTTGATCAGTTCAGTGTTGTCTAGACTCTCATAGTTTGATCTCAGTTGTCTGCTCAGAGCAACCAATTGCTGCTCCAGCCCTTCTCCGTGTTTTATCAGTGATTCATGCTCATCGGAAGACATGGCGCTCATAAGCGGTGATCGCAAGGTTGAACGGACTGATTCCTGCTCTTTCCTAATCACCCGGTTTAATTGCTCACATACATCTCTTAATGTAGATTGAACCTCATTTGCTAAACGCATATAGCTGTCATCTGGCGCGACTGGATTGTACTGATGTGGCATCCACAGCCGGTCACGCGGAAACCCCAGACCATCAATCAGCGCACGCCGATAGTGATCCTGTAAGGTATTGTAACAGTTGATCGCTTCCTCTCTCAATCGCCGCACAGACCCAGTTATTTCATTGAGTCGCATCTCATAAGTGGGAGCATCAGGTAGCGCATCGATTTTATTCGCACTAATGTGACCGTTTATCTCTTGCGAAAGTTGACGGAATTGTACCCTTTGTTCTCGCACCAGTTCACCCAAGGTTTGAATCTCCGCGAGTAATTCCGAGCCACGGTTAACTTGATTCATCCAAGCAGCTAGCTCGTTAAAATGGTCAGTGAATTCCTGGCGTCGATCCGTGAGATTTTCCGTTTGACGTTCGTGTAATTTGAGATCAGTCGCTAGACGGATAAGAGATTGAAGTGACAACTCTTCAGCTTTGAGAGCAGATTGGTTAGTCCGAACAGCCTGTTGCAATCTTTCCATTTCACTGGCTAGAGCCGTATACTGTCGCAAAACACGCACACGGAGGTCATTCACTTGTTGAACGTAATCCACCGATCCTTGAACCGGTGTTTCCAATCTTTCTTTCTGGCGATGGTCCGGCATAGGCAGGCGATTTAATAGTTTGGTGGCTTCTTGTTGTAGAAGCTGATGTCGTTCTTTGGCAAAGGCAGCTAGATGGCGCTGGTAGGTCTGAACCGCGCGCCGGAGTCTGATGAGCTGTTCGTCATCTGGTTTTACCCTTAGCCTCTCTTCAACAACTTTTTGCGCCTTACGTGCTTCTTCTTGCCACTGACGCAATTGATTGGATTGAGAAAATGCATTGTGTAAAGTGGCTATATCTGCCTGCCAAGCTCTGATGTCGGCAGCTAACTCATCGACTGAGGGCGCTTGGGTGACAGCCTCACGCAAGACGCCACGCCGGGGATCTTTTTCTAGTAATCCTCGTTCCTCCATCAAGTCCAAGGTTGCGTCAATCTCTTTTTCTCGATACCCGAGATCAACCGCACGTTGATAGACTTCGTTGCTAAGTATACGATGGATCTCAAAAGTCCGACCAGCTACATTAACCTTTTCGATGTCCGGTGCTTCATGAAGCAAAATCTTGACTTTTTGTTCCAAATCATGTAATTGGAAGCGGACTGCACCTCTAATTCCCTTTTCTGCCTCACGCCGCGTCGGAAAGTCGCGGGTTATTTCAATCAAGGAAGGAAAGTTGCTGATAAAGGAGTCCAGACCTGTGTTAGAAAGGGTGAACAGATCAGCCACATCCTCTTTAGTACCCTCGAAAACAATCTGTCCTTGGCGTTCGTGGGTTGTCTCGAGATGTTTCAAGGCGTTGGCATATTTTTGAAGTGAACTTGACCAATTGCTGACCCGTATCAAGGTATCATAATCTGGGTACATTGCCTCTAGTAACTGGAAAAGTGCCGCTTCGACAATACGTTCTTCGGCTGCTGCAACTGGCGTACCGACATCTTCGTTAAACAACTCGCGAAATATATTATCCAGTAACTCGGGCTGAAAACCGTATTGGATTTGCTGATCATCTACCTTGGGGATGAGATTTTTCTCTCGTTTTTCTTCTATCACTTGGTGCATTGTTAGAAGCAATAAAGGTGTCAACTTGTAGGGAGAGACGATAGGGCCTACGATGCGCTCAAGTTGTAGAGAAACAGTTCTTTCTCCCCGGTGCATCATGTTAAGTGTCAATTCAACCTGACGGCTTTCATGGTCAAGATGAATCGTCTCAGCGTGATGACGGCGTTTTTCCTCAGGCCAGTCAAGATGGCGACGTAGGCGAATTTGAATCACCACTTCACCCAAAGGTGCTGCATCTTTGACAGGCTCTTCTTCCCACAGCACGCGCACGTGAATCCTGCGCTCTGGGAAAAGGCGAGCAAAGCTACTAAAGCTGCCATCTAACACCAGACCGGCATTACGCGTCAGCCCGCCAGAGATACGTTCGACCACTGTCCACTGATTACTGGGGAAGACTTTTGTGGTTAACAAGTTGAAAAAAGCGTCCATCGCGCGCTGACGAGTGGTATCGGCTGTCTCATAGTAAGTCCGCCAGAATTCGCGAATGGTGGTTGTCAGCCAATCAGTTTCTACCATTACCTGATCGAGCCCGCGCAGAGTAAACCCGCGATTACGTACATCACCTACAGAGATTACCAAGTCGCCCAGGGCACTCTTTGCTAGTTCATCAAAGGCAGCGACCAACCCGAATCTCTCTTGAAGCGAGCGCGGTATGCCCTCATTAGGAAAGGCTGCCGCCCACTTGACAGCCCGCTCGCGCTCTAGATAACCTTTAACCAAGTTATGGGACAATGCACTCGAAACAACACGGGGAATTTTTTTTGGACTATCGTATTGGATATTGCCATCGATGAAATCTTCGATCAGATGGTAGGGAGTATAAGACTCGGTTTCAGGATATCCCAACTCAATATAACGTCGGGTCATACGCCGGAAAGCATTGATTACTGTACGTGGCCCATCTGACAAATCGCTGCGCGCCGAGATCTGGCCTAACGCTTCCAAGCACTCTTTGCTGACAATGCGGTCACGGTGCTCTTCAAAATCAAACTCTTCGGCCAGCCGATACCAAAGTCTTGACGGGAATTCACGGTCATAGACAGAAGCTAGATCTAGGCTGACTTGTAGAATACGATGCACCAAGTCTCCTCTTTGGTCGCGTAACAGGGCTAGCTCTTTGGGGGGAATGACCAGCACCAAGCCGAAATTGAGGTGATTACGGCGAGTCAATATGGCGCCAACTACATCGAACAGGGGACTTATTGGGTCTTTCATTCCCGACTTGATTTCCGGTTCGATGTATTGCTGCACCTCATCTGCCAAAATCAGCAATCCATCAAATCCCGCTTGTTGGGAAAGATGGGTCATCTCCTCAAAAAAGCGAATATAGTCAGCCGGAGTAAGATCGAGAATGTCAGGCCGATCACGAACCATAAGTCGTGCGGCTTTCAGGTCCATGCTATAAAGTTGAGCCAACGATTTGGCGTTGCGCTCCATCAAAGATTCGTACAGCGACTGGGCATCATCGAGTAGATTGGGTCGGGTGCGTCCCACTTCGTAACGGACCCACCCAAAACTAGCCACGATTAAATCGGTGAGTCTGTTTAGTTGGAAGGGAGGGACAGTTAACAAGTTCTCAGCGCGGGCACGGTTCCACAAGTAAAGAGCTGTACTAGTTTTGCCATAACCATACTCGGCTGTAATATAACCACGCATAGCGCCTCCCTGACGTACTTCGCGAACGACCCGCCGTTCAAAACTAGCGACACTCTGTCCATTGTCCGCCTGGTGACCCAGGGGTACATAGGTCCGCACGTGACGTTTGTAGGCCTCGTTCACAAATTCTGGACGATCCAAGAGGTCATTAGCTCGTTGTGTGGCAACGATTTCTTCTTTATCCAGGATGGCTTGTAAACCTTCAAGGCTCATTGGGCACTCCTATAAGACCGAATGAATGACATTCCAAAAGTTTCCGTGGCGTAATGGAGAAAGGGCATAATGTTCCATCAAGCTTAAATTACGATAAAGTGCGTCAATATCCTCCGTGCTAGGCGATGGCAGGGCGACGGTGGGCAATCCTATACGATTGGGTTGTCTAGTGATAAGCAAAGCTGTGCGAATACCTTTGAGCTGCATCTCGGCCAAAACAGCTCTCAGCGCCGTTCGATCAGAAGATAAATTATCTACCACGGCACGATATTCACTTTGTTGCAACCGCTCGCGAAAGGTACAAGGACCGGGGTAAATGCTGGCGTTTAGCGATTGCCCTACAACCCAGCCAATCATCGTCTTACCACAACCTGATGGCCCCCACAAGTTGACTCGTTCCGGAAATCGCCAAAGCTGTTCAATTTTCTCTAACGCTGCCAACTGACTACCGGTTAGAAGGTCACGACTGGCTTCGGCTTTTATGCGGTTGAGCAGAGCAAGCATCCGACTCATGTTAGCCAATCCCCGTTAGCTGAATTTCATCGAAGTAAATCTTCCATTTCAGGCCATTTCAGAAAACGGATAAATCGGCCATAGATACCTGCACTTGTACCGGACCGTACCACATCAGTATAGATGGGTAGCATCCAGTCGAGTACTTTATCGAGGACTGATGGATCGAGCAAGCACAGACGACAGATGGCCTCACGACGATCCAAGGTGAGAAGGAAATCGATACCAACTTCTCCTCCTGTTGCTTGTGCTACCCAACCAGTGGCCAACAATGCGAGTTCTGGCGGGCAGAAGTGTCTTCGAGAAAAGCAATCGTTTTCAATGACTGGCGGCGTAAGGGCTTCAAGCCACTTGCGAATGCCTCGGACACTCTTGGGACTAAACGAGACCTCACTAGAATCATAGCCCGGTACGCTGACAAAGACATGTTGAGTGCGGTTCCTGACTTCTTCCGTTATGATATTAGTAACTTGGGTTACATTTACGGAAGTCCTTTCCCAGAATAAATTCGCGACCTCTCGATAGCTCCAAAGCAACGCGTTTGCGGATGGACACTCTGGTTGCCAACCGGTATAGAGAAGATAGTGAATAAGGTCAGATCGAACCTCCGGCTTCAACTGCGCTATGACTTGCCCGGCTTTTGACAATACAATATGTTCATCAGCGCACTTTTCTAATAGACCACAGGCAGTGGCAAGAATTTGCATCTCAGTACGCACGCCTAAACCCTGCGCTTGGGTAAAATCCAGCAGTGCCTTGACCGTTAAGAACTTGACACCTTCAAGATAAATAGCCTCAATCAACGGGATTAATTTGTCAGGCTCACCCTCTTGAGGAACATGGAATGTTACGGAGACGCTAGCCACTTTTCATACTCCTGTCTATAGCGAGGCGATCCCTGTTCGTAGATGGCTTTAATAGTCTGGTGATTTCCGGAGTTGATCAATTCCACTGTCTCCTGGATAACAAGTAAATTATGTAATGCGCGATAAAGCTTGTGCTTCTGCAACTTTTCGATTGAACTACAAAAAGGACATTGATGGCCGGTTAGTAAACGCAATTCCCGGAATTCCTTAACCGTAATTCCTTTTTGCAATTCTGAGTGACCATTTCGATGCGAAATGTTGTATCCACGCGTAAACGGCAGGTAGACTTGACCAAAGCCCGCCGCTTTAATCCAGGAGGAGGAATCAAAAGAGTTGGCGCCAGTAGCATAAATCATCGCGACAAGAGCCGGCGCTCCTAGGCCAAAAAAATGCACATTAATGTCATTCTTTTTAGCTATTCCTGCTACATATCTAGCAATATGTACTGCATTACTGGTGGCAACGTTGACCTCACTATTTTTCCCAACCGTTCCAAAGCTTCCAAAACCTATGTGCCGAATACCGAGACTAAGATAAGTTTTTAAGCAGTGATCAACTTGATCTAGAGTATGTCCTTGAACGACCGGCATAGCCCGTTCTTGAAGGTCTAGTGGAAGCTCTTGGTAAAAAAGTTTGCTGTATCTTGCTGTCTCTCTCACTTTACGCCAGACGATGTCCTTTGTATCTTGCGAGGTGGGAACATGATCAGGCAACGTGTAAATATCTGCCCAAGGATTGTTCCGATAAAATTTGAGCAAAGGATAATATAATTCTTCGTAAGTAAGCTTCCCGATTTGTACATAATATCCACCGCTGTCGAACAACACGGTCGACCCACGTTTTTGTTTAAGCTCCTCAATGCGTTGTAAGGATCTATTGTGAACAAACAGAGGAGTAACAAGAATGTGTTTCAAAGTGTTAATGGCGACATTGTGTTCATCAAGTAACCGACTGATTTTACGAATATCACTTGGACAAAGTGTCAAAGCAGTAATGAATCGTAACATAATTTTACACCACAGATGACTACCAAAAAGCTAAATCTATAACTCCGGGCTCATATTTTGGTTGCGGATCTTGAATAGTTTCTAAATTTTTCATAAGAGATGGGCGCTGTTTCCACTTGTCAGCCAACTGTTCCCCTAGAGATGTAAGACGATAACGACCATAAGTCAACTTTTGGGAGGCCCCTAGGCTGGTCAAGATGCCTAGACGATTAATGGCATCATCCAACCCCAAAGGGTGAACCTCAATAAATTGCTCTCCCAACTCCGAAGGGCGAGTCGGTTGATATCTCTGAAAAGTCCATAAGAACTCAGGCATAGCCATCAACCGTTCCGTTAGCTTTTGTAGGCAGTGATGGCGCAATTCGTGTAATTCCATTTCTGGCAAAGTGCATTCTAATTGAAGATTATTGCCATCGAGACAAAAGACATAAGGAACAAGGCCTACTAGATAGTAGGCAGACAGCACACTCTGTTGGAGCCACCCAGGCTGTGTTACTGGTATACCAGCCCAATCAAACATATCTTTTAGAAATTGATCTGTCCTAGGTTTGTACTTGAGCACATCTCGCGCTATCAATACGGACTCGAAGAAAGCGTCACTTTGATGAGGAGGATCAGGCAAAGTTGTTGGACAGAAAGGCAATAAGGGCTGAATCCGAGTCCCACGATTTTTTTCCCACTCCAGTAAGCCAAATACACCTTGACCGAGAAGAATAAAAGTCTCTTCATATCTCATCAACAGTGAATAGACATATTTCTCATCAAGTTCATCTTCCAACGTGTCGTTAATCTGCTCAGTGATTTCCGAATAATGAGCAGGAGCTGAGAGTATACATAAAGTCTCTACAAGTTGTTCCCGACGAGTCATCCCTCTAGTTGATTGACTACGATGCCAATGGCCACCAGGGAGCTGATCTATCAAGCTATCAAGCCAAGCCCGATCCTGATCGTGTTTCTCAAGTACCTTGGGTCGCCAGTGATTGAACTCTTCATCTAAGTAGGCCTGAACTTCAGCAGGTAGGTAAGACAGTAACGATCTGGCTGATGCTACTTGAGTTGCTAAACAACCTTTGGGTATGATCCTTGCTAACTTTTCGACGGCTCTTTGTTCAAGTTGACGAATACGCTCACGGGTGACGTTAAATTTTTGTCCAATCTCTTCTAGCGTATGTCCCTCCCCATCTCTAAATCCGAAGCGCAATTCAATAATGCTTTGCTCACGGGGTGTCAAGGATTGAAACGCTTGTTCTATTATATCCCTTGTGATTATTAAGTCTAGAGCATATTCTGTTGTGCAGCTCTCCAAATCAGGGATCACGTCAGCAAGGATAGCTTGAACAGGATAATGGTTATGCATAAAGATATTGTTCTTGATACCGTCCGGTATGATCAATTCCAGAGGGATGGTTGGCTGGGCCCATATCATGAGTTTTTTTATTCTTCGCAATGCTTTCGTGCACCGTTTTGGCAAAGAAAGACATCTATCCCCAAGTTTTTGAACAATCTCTATGTCACCATCTGACAAAAGGTTCATTTGCCGCAATATATCCAAGCAAGTTGGACAATCCAGTTCCTTATCTACAAGAAACTCGAAGGCCTCTTCTACCTTGCCCACTCTTTCACACAAGTGTACAGGCAAACGAATGGTTCGGCCCTGATCTGCAATGGAGCGATTTAAATTTTGCCACAGCCAAGTTGTAGCGTAGTGAGCGAAACGCGGATGCTCACGATAATTGTAGCGTTCTGCGGCTTTGATCAATCCAACAAATCCTTCTTGAACTAGGTCTTCATAGTCAAGCCCCTGTTCAACATAATTGCGGGCCATGCGGATTGCGTATCGCAAATAACCAGTCACCAGCGTATCACGTGCTAATTTAGCCCGCTGGCGAACAAGCTTTGGTAAGTGGTTAGAAACAAAATATGTCTCCAGCCACTCGCTCATTTCGTCTATTGAAGGCGATCTCTCAAAATCTCTATCAAACTCTATAAAATAGTTCAATGCACTATCAGGGAGCAGACAAAGCAATTCCGCTATATCATAGGCTATTTCTATCACCATTTGCCTATTTTCTTTGTCACCCTTGTTTTTCAGCGTTCGGATAAACCTGCCAACTCTTGAACGACGCAATTCAAAGATATTATGTCGTACTAACAATGACTCAGCTGCCCAAGCATTCAGTCTGGGCGGATTGACTCCCAACTTTTCCAAACAGTTGACCTTCATCCGAGATTGATAGTCCATCAGAATTCTATAGGCTCTTTGCGATAAACGTGACGGATTTTCAAGTGTGGTTGAATACTCTCCGTCTTTTTCCGAAAGTTGATTCACCCAATTTACGGCTTTGATCTGAATACCTAGCCACATATCTTGGTATCGACTTGTGATAATTGGGAACCCACAGACATCCTGAAACAAAAAGCAAACAGAATCCGATGATAAGGCATTGAGGTGTTGCATGGCTTGCTTTAGACCTGTATCCACCATGCCCAAAACGAACTCCCACAATTCGGTCGAGAACTGAAGTTTTTACTGTAATGCCGTCTGTTTATAATCTGCTCTTAAGTATACCAACAGAAAACATATTAAACAGCAAGGCTTGCACTTTGTACAATCACTCAACTATTATAATGATTTGCAGAATAAATGCAAGTGCTCTCGAGCTATAAGTTCGGACAGTAATTTGCTTCAAGATATGTAAAGGCAGCGGTATTTAACACTTTACCAACTCCAGGCTTATTTACTCTTCCCCCCTAACCAAACCCCGCATACCACCCGACCAACCCATCGCACTTGTTAGGATTGAACAAACACCTGGCATAAGGCTCATACGGCGCATACTGGGCCTTGAAATAGTCGGCCACGGCCGCGGACTCGGGGGCGACGCCCCGCTCCAGGATGGCCTGACGCATCTGTGCATAGGGCGGCCAGGCGTGCAGGACCTGGCCGAACAGGTCGTCGTCGGGCGTGTCTGTGGCGACGTAGGCCCGGCCCAAGGGCGTGAGGTGGTAGCGCACCCGACGCCCGTCGCGCGCCTTGCGCACTAGGTCCAACAGCGCCAGATTGTTTAACGCAGCCCGCACTCCCGAGGGGCCGGTGTCCCAGCCCAAGGCGTGGATCGCTGCCTGCACATCTCCCACAAACCCGCCGTCGGCCTGGGTCATCGCCTGGGCTGTGGCCTTGACGGCGCTGTACACGCGGGCCGCGTAACCGGACAGCGCGTCCTCGATCTGCCACGCCTCCTGGAGGCTGAGGTCTGACAACCGCGCCGGCACGAGGGACACGCGCTCGCGCGCCGGCTCGTACCAGAATTGGCCCTGGACGGTCTGCTCGCGCTGCAGCGCGAGCCGGGGCATACGGCGCAACCAACACTCCACCGGGTCGGGAAAGGCGACAAACTCGGGGAAATCGACCGCGATGGGCGCCGGGGCCAGCGCGGCAAAGTGGAGCGCACTGTCCGTCACGGCGCTACGCGCGACGCCCCCCGCTATTTCAAATCCGTCCAGGAGGACCGAAGCATAGTTCTGGACGTCTGGCAACACGTCCGCCCGCAGGTCCGCCCATTCTACAAAGCGCACCGCCAGGGATGCGTCGTGTGTCCACGACCGCATGTCTGCGTCAAAGCCGTTGAGCGAGACGTACAATATCCCGTTACAGTCCAGGTCCCGCGCGGCGCGCTGGCGGCGCCGGGGATTGATATCGCGCACCGTCGCCGGCCGGTCCTTGAAAAATTTGGCCTCGACCAACCAGCGATGTGTTTCTCCCTCGACGATGCCGTCGCATTGATACCAGCGGCCGGACTTGCCGTGCTGGTAGGACGACCACTCGCGCACCTGGTACTGCCCGCTGCGTCGATAGTGGCTCAGGATCAGGTGCTCAAAGGCGAACCCTTGTTTAGAGGCCGAGTGGGGCAGCGCAATGTGTCCCATGGCCTACATCCCCTCAAAATTCTGCGTAAAGAATCTCATCGAACCTTTGCCACATTGGCGATTAACGCACGAGCGATGCATGTTGTCCTTTTTGATTGCTATACCATTATATCGCTCTGCGAAATAAATGCAAACTGCCCTAGCCAAAGACCTTTAGGACCATTGAAACACTGAGGGCACTGATCGCACTGAATGTGCTGCTCGCTCTCGGATGTCCGCTGACATGGTGCGCTGGCTGTTCTTTGACGCGAGTGGTTCAACGGCGCTCAGTCCATCGCCGCCTCAGCCGCTACCGGTGAGCCTCCTGCTAACCTGTGAACTACCGTAAGGCTAACCTGTTTAATCCAATACTTTCTGCAACAGGCGTCGACACAAAGCGGGACTGATCCAGATATCCATCCGCTCCTCAATCTGACCGAAATACAAGCGCAGTTGATCAGCGGTAATGAGACCAGCGCGATAGGCATGGATGAGAATGCCCAAAGTACCTCGCACTGTCACGCCCAACTGACGGGCCGCCGCTCGGCCTCGCTCTTCGTCTATCAGAAGCAGCCCATCCTCAGCTAGGGCCAAAGCGACGCTCTCGCGCTCACCCTGATCAAGTGACAAGGCGGCCAGTGCATCTGGCACATCCCTGACCTGTGTCGGCTTCCAGCTTTCCTGGCTCAAGAACAATTGGAGTGTATAAGCATCATCAAACCCCCGCCGTATCCCCTCTACCACGACTTCTTCATAAACCGAGCGGGGGAACTGAACCTGTTGATAGAGTCGTTTGAGCAGGTGCAACAGGTTCAGCTTTGCAAGTGCCATCAATGGCCCAGCGTCGGCGACGACGGTTGCCATTAGAGCATTTCCTCTTGCACAGTCTCTTCAGAGTAATCGGGGTCCACGCCCCGTGCCCGGGCCTCGCGGATGAGGTCGCGCTTGGAGAGACCAAGCTGTTCGGCGACATAACCCAGCGATCCGACACCGTCACGGTAGAGCGCCAGAGCGCGTTCCACCTTGTACTGATAAAGCCCTAGCCGAAAAATCTGCTGCAAAGTGACCGGTTCCTCCGGCACGCCCTCCAACCAATGACGCGGAATTTGCATCACGACTGTCTTTTCCATCGAATGTCCTTCCTTTACAAGCGCTGTCTTGCTAATTATACTCCGCTGACCCCAAGTGACAACTGGGTCAGGCTTGCGCCCCAGCCGCAGGACCAGGAGCCCGGTTTCTACCCTCACCCCGCCTCCATATCCGCCGCGATCTCGGCCAGCATCGCCTCGCACATGGCCAGCTCTTCCTGTTCCTCGTCCAGCTTTTCTTCGGCCATGACGACCAGCATCCCCAGCACGTCTATCTGGGTCTGCCAGGTCTCCCGG
>DAOTUB010000391.1:0-13995 GCA_034437455.1 Anaerolineae bacterium
GGGCTCTGTGGCTGGGGGGACGACCGAGGTGGTAACGTCCTTGCCCCTCATCTTGCTTTCCGACCTCCACTCGCCCCACTTTGTCTGAGTCGCGATCCTCTCCCAACCCGCCTCGATGCTTGGGCAATCTGGAAGGGGTTCGGTTACCGTGACCGTCCAATCCACGTCGGCCGGCGCTGCTGCCGTAGCAACTGATGCAAAAGATCGTCGGTTCATTCCCGCCTCCCATACACGTTCGCCACAACGGACACTGCCACTCTCCCACGCACGCGCCCAGCAAAGTCGCTGCGGCCGCCCAACGGCTCGCGCTTCACCTGCGCTGAGGCGACACCCTGACGCCGCGCCCCTTGCGACCTGGCCTCGACCTTTAACGACTTGCGCTCTTGCGAGTCCTCATCCTGTTTGGCGCGGCTAACGACCCGCGCATCAGCCGCCGCGCGGCTACGTGGAAGTTTCCCTCACCAGCAACCTACTTCCAATGCGCGCTTCTCCATCGCTACCACGCGCGCCAGCGCGGTCGGCTGCATGCGCTTATTAGGGCCACACCTGACTATACCCGAACTACTTCTAAATTACTCTAAAACCCAAACCACAGATCCTTGTCCAAACAGGTCTGCTTCGTAGTAAATCTTAATCTCATCATCAGGACTTGCGCCAGACCAACAAACATCACCTCTGAGTTTGTCCCCGGGTAACACATCACCATCCAAAGAACTGCCGCAGTTAAAGATCTCTTGTTCCAACTGTGAACCGTCACGCTTCCGTGCAGAAAATGACATCATCGAACTAACCGAGACATCAGAGTCTCCTTGATTCTCAATAGTAAAATTGGCCTTTAGAACTTCACCTTCAAAGGTCGCTTCATTCAAGACAACGGTGTGCTCATTCACCTGAACGACATCTCCAACTTTGAAAGTATCGACCTTGAGTTCAATATCCGACTCTATTATTGGTTCGACCTCACCTGGAACAGCATCCCAAACCACAGCACCTTCGCCGAACGCACTAGCCTCATAGTAAATCCTGATGCCATCATCTGGACTAGCCTCTGACCAACAAATATTACCGCGCAACCTATCACCGGGAAGAACACTACCATCTAAACCAGACACTCCGCAATCAAAGATTTCCTGTTCTAGCTTCGTGCCATCCTGCCTCTTGGCCGAAAAGGACATCATCGAACTAACTCCTACATCTGAATCACCCCGATTTTCGACAGAAAAGTTGACCACCAACACATCTCCTTGGTATTCGATGCTGTTCACACGAATCGTATGCCCTTCTATCTCAACAAGATCGCCGACTTGAAAAGTCTCAACACTGGACGGTGTATCAATATCTAACGGCTCAGCGGTGCCTTCGATAGCATTCCAGACAACCGCACCCTCTCCAACCAAGTTGGCTTGATAGTAAATTTTGACCCCATCATCTGGACTACCGCCAGACCAACAAATACTCCCTCTTAGTTTGTCGCCAGGCAAAACCGTACCATCTAATCCTGACTCACCACAGTCAAAGATTTCCTGTTCAAGTTTTGTGCCATCTTCCTTCTTGGCCGAAAATGACATCATGGAACTGACATTCAAATCCGAATCCCCTTTATTCTCAATGGAGAAATTGGCAATGAGCATATCTCCTTGGTATTCAACACTATTGAGACGAATGGAGTGTTCTTTTACCTCAATAAGGTCGCCTACCTCAAACACATCCTTTGTAGGAGCTTCCTCGGTCTCCGCCGCACTCGGTTCTTCCGTTTCTTCTACAATAGCTGGTTCCTCTACCTCGCTCGATTCGGGTTCTTGGGTTTCGTCTAGTGTTTCGCTGTCTTCTGAAACTCCGGGCGATTCCTCAGTAGTTTCAACTACTCTTGGAGTAACTACTGTATCCTCATTGCTAGTACCACAAGCAAATGAAACAAACAGTGAGAGAACTACAATCACGATGATCATACTGTTCCGCTTTAACATCTGACTACCTCCTAAGTTTTATGAATAGATTATGGAACTTGCTGTAATTTTGTGGCCCTAACGGTTAGCATAACCCACGCAGCGGCTGCGTGGAAGACACCTGCGCCAGCAAATTACCTGAAAGCGCATTTCCCCGCTGATTGCTGCGGCGATAGCCGCGTCGGGTTGTTACGGTCGGCGGGGCGGTCGCCCACCCCGCCGCCGGTTCAAAACCGGACGCGAGGGTTTCCCCTCATCCGGCTTCTCAGTACGTAGGACCTTGTCAATGGTACTCCCCAGCGTGCGCCTGGTCGTGACAGTGGGCGTGGAGTACCACCAGGTTGGTGTACCGATCATTCCGCCGGCTGCCGTCCCGGTGGTGTATCTCCATCACATCCTCCGTCGTCAAAGGCAGTCCACAGTTACCACACCGTCCTTGCTGCTGCTTCAGTAACCTGATGCCCTGCCCCGGCCTGGTCGGGTCTCGCCCCAGACGTGCTCCCCAGTAGACCCAATCTCCGTTGTACGGGCTTTTCTCGCCGCGCACCTGTTTTCGCTTGACAGAAACACCGCTTCTCCCCCTTCATTGCCCCGGGGTGATCAGGGTCTTGAAGCCGGGCTTGCCGCGATAGGTACGGGTGCGGTATTTGCCGACCCGGTATTGCCGCACGTGAAAGCCGAGAAAGTCGAACCCGGTCTGCCCTTCGTAGTCGTCCAGGGTGTGAGTGAGGTGGGTCTTGGCCTCCTTCAATCGTAGGCCCATCTCGGCTAACCACGCTTCGGCCTGTTGTTTCACGGCCAGCAACGTTTCCAGGTCTATGCATATTACCACAAAGTCATCCGCGTAGCGAATCACGCTAATGCGGTGTCGCCGACTGACTGCTGTCAAAGCTCGCTCGAATCCATGCAAGGCGATGTTGGCGAGCAGCGGCGATATGACCCCGCCTTGCGGCGTTCCGGCTTCCGGGAACAACCACTCGCCCGCATCCACGATGCCTGCCTTGAGCCAGCCGCGAACGAGCCGTTCCACTACCGGTATCGTTTTGAGCTTGTTCAATAATGCTTGGTGATTGATGCGGTCGAAGTACTTTTCAATGTCGGCATCCAGCACGTACTTGGGTTTTAAGCAGATTGCGTTGAATATCGCCTCTATCGCGTCGTGCGCCGAGCGGCCTGGACGGAAGCCATACGAGTTCGGCTCGAATTGCGCTTCCCATTCCGGTTCTAGCGCCAGCTTCACCAGATCTTGACACGCCCGGTCGGCCATCACCGGTATCCCCAGACCGCGCTTCTCCATCGTTCCCGGCTTGGGTATGTACGTCCGTCGGATCGGCGCAGACCGCCATTCCGCCAGGTGTGCCAGTGCTCGCGCCATTCTCAGCCGTTGGCGTGGCGTGAGATTCTTCACCCCATCCACTCCCGCTGTCCGTTTGCCGCGATTGTCCTGACTGACCTGCCGGACGGCGATACAGCGCGCCGACCACGAGCGCAGCAGCAGCCGTTGTAACTTGCGGACGCGCTTCCAGTCGCCCTGCCGTGTCGCTTGGTAGATGCGCTTTTGGAGTCGGTAGACGTTGCGCTGGCATGCTTTCCAGTGCAGCGCCCCCCAGCCCTCAGTCCGTTGCTTTTGGCGTCTTTGTTTCGCTCGTCTAGCCACGTCTGCCCAAGACCTTAACCCCTGCCAGTGTCTCTACCTTCCCACGTACCGGGGTCACGTCAGCGTATCCCCGGCGTTACCCAGGGCCTTTGCTTCTTGAGCCATCCTACTCCCGCGCCGCATCCGGCCGGTTGCCTGCTCACCCATTGGGTGAGAGTGGCGCGGGGTTTCCCCGTTCCGTGTGTCCATTTTCCGCGACGTTAGGACGGTGCTATACGCCGTGTCCCTCGTATCGAGCGGATACCACGTAGCGCATCAGTACGTGGCCGAATGGGGACATTTCCCGTTTGGGCCTGCGTTTTCCAGCCGCTTTCGCAGGTTCTAACTCACGACGCTTCAACCACACCTTCGCTCTCGCTGTCCATAGTCGCCTGCTTGGGGTGTCGCCGCCCTCGGCTGGCAGCTTATCCCCTTTTCGCCCTTGCACTCCGCCGGGCGTGTACTACGCGCACAACGTAGGGCGATGCGGTCACTCCTCCGCCTGGAGGTCAGGAGTTGGCGGGTTTCGTCCGCCGCACCTGAATGGGCACACAGTTGTCAAAGTTCGAGACTGCCGGTGTCTTTCCCTTCGCTACCCATCCCCCGCTTGACGCGGTTTCGGGTAAACGGGTCGCACGATGCAATGTTAGGCGGCAGTTTGTCAAAATCTACTTTGACTTGGATTGTAAAGTTTCTGGATAAATCCTATGGTATGCTCAGTATAGGCCAGCAAGTCATTGTAAGTGATTACTTTTATTGCTGGAGTGAGTCTTTCTTTTGTGCGTACTTGACGGATTTGTTCGTCAGAGAAATCATACCCTAGTATCAGATAGCACTCAGGGTTGTCAAATTGCAATTCTTTCCGTCGCAAATAATCTTCATCTCTACGGGCAAAATCAAGATACCTCTCTGCTTGATTCCAAGCATCATTAAACTCGGCACTAAAACCGCCAGTATCACGAAACATCTTTGTAAACGGTGGCTTGATTTCAAAAATATCTCTGAATTCATCTCGTATCCTGACACCAGTAAAGTCGGGGATATTTCTGTCATCAAGTTGAGTATGTCGTTCAATTTTCACATATTGTGCGCCAAATATCCAAGGATACCCAACAAGCAATTCTTGATACTGTGATTCATCATTATTCCGCTCAGTTAGCAATAACCGCAGTTTTTTCAATGGTGCTTCAATATCAGAGAGTTGCTTTGGCTGAAGCCGAATCATTAAATCTGACACCTTGTCAGAACTATAGATATTGGAGCGTTTAGTCTGTTCATCACCGACCCCAGACCAGTATGCAAGATGAGTTTCTGCTTCGAGAATTTGGTCGCTCTCGACCCATTCGGGTTTTACACCTAAATTTTCTAATACTTCAAGTTCTCCTCTTGGATTCATAAGCCGAAGTATTGTTCTTGTCACATCAGGGCCATAGAGTAAAGACCAAGCAGTTACAAGCATTTCTTTCCCCGCCAACGAAAATACAGGCCATATCATCCCTGTATTATGGGTATCGAGAACATGTTCTATCATTTCATCTCTCTTGGCGGTTTTATAACCACAATGATCACAATACCATTCAACCAGGTCTTTACTCCAACCGGGGTGATTTGTTTCTTTGAGAAATGGTATCGGAAAACTATGCTGTGCCATAATACCTCATAGAAAGTGCTATTAAGGTGCGAAGAGGAAGGGTACTCTTCTTTTAGTAGAGTCAGTAAACTATTTCTAAAGATTCTGATGGAAATGTGTGTTCCACACCGCCAAAGCCATTTACATACTGTTTGTACAATAAGCAATTAACGCCATTTTCTACCGTACCATTAATCTCGTGGTCAGCTCTTGGTAAACACAGAATTTCTTTTTGACTCCCCATTTCTCCCCACTCTCCTTGTCGATTTACCGGTTTTACATCATCCTGAATAACCCTTGCTATAAACGGCGAATATTCAACTGCAATATGAGGAGGACAATTCCAATAATCAGTTGTTGTAAAACGGTATACATCAATGATATACTCTTGTCCATCTTCCAGGGATTCTACAACTAGCACTCCATCATATCTGCCATAACCTTTGTGCCCTAAAAACTGACCCAACACAAGCACAGGTGTTTTAGCAGGTAAGTTTTCTCCCGTCTCTTCCCATTTGCTTGGGCCACTTTGTTGGAGAATTGGCACTTGCCAAGGTGTAGAAGGGATTTCGTCATCATAATAACGTGAGTCCAGTCTTGCTGTTAAATACCCTGTTAAACCTACATATTCTGGCTCTTCCCTGCCTACCTGCTTCACCTCTAGTTGATTACACACCTGCACAGTAGTGGGCTCAGGAGTTGGCGTATTTGTTGGTAAAATATCGCTTGTGGGAGTAGTTTCTGGTTCTAAAGCAATAGTTGGTTTAGGTGTCTTACTTGGTTCAAGTGTAGATGTGCTTTCAGGTGTATTTAATGTAGGTGTATCTATCACGCGGCCGGTAGACGTCGGTGCTTGAGTATTTACTACCGTAGGTGTTGGTTCCTCTGATGAAGGCATAGCCAATATAATAAGACAGCAACACGATAACACTATGCAACTCAAAACAATGACTATGATAACTACAAGGGAAACACTGCGCCCAAATAGTGTAACTTGTTTTTTAGTGACTGACATTTCCGTCTCCTCTTGCTTCAATGCCGCCTAACGGAATTGTTGAGCCACCAAGCGGGTGCGGACAAGCAGCCCCCGCAACAAGACCCACTGCAAGCGTGCGGAGACGTTGAAATCGCGCGAGATAGCTTGGTCGGCTCCAACTTGGGTTAGCTCGCTTTTTTCTCTAGCGAAACCACAACTTTTTTCCCTAGTTCAGTCAGTTCAAACCGACCAAGTGTACTAGGCAAGGTGTCACGTTCGTCTAATAACTCAATTGGGATGTAATAATCCTCTGAGATGTACTCGATTAGGCCAACGTCAATAACGGCGTGTACCTGAGTATCAGTGAACCCGTTCATCATAAGGTATTCATACAAGCCATCAGCCACATCATCAGGCAGAACCCAATCTTGCAGGGTGTTGAGAATCTCAAGAACACTTTCCTCATCGGGGAAAATACCAGTCTTGATAAGACCAGATAATCCCCCAATATCCGCGAAACTCACAGTAGAAGCTCCAACCAAATCAAGCAACTCGCTCGCTAGTATCATCACCCTGACACAAGTTTGTTTGTTTATCTCGCTACCGTTGTGTGCTGCATAATTGCGATAGTATGAAAATGCCCCCCGAAATAACGCTTCAGCGTGCTTTTGCATTTTCTCACCAAAAGGTACACGTAACTTGATCCCTTTGCCTGTTCCAAAGACACTCGTGACAAGATTGACGCCGTATCTGTTCTCAATGCCGGACTTTTCTTTAAGAGCAAGTTCAACCTGAGTCATTGCTTCCAGAGCAGCGTGCTTGTAGTGTCCGTCGGTGTAGAGTTCTTGGCAATGTTTCGAAATTCTTGGATGTAAAAGCGATTCGAGTCTGATGTTCATAACTTGCCTATCTGATTCGATGGCGACGAAGCGGGCTAACGAATAGGATTCATGCGGCGAGCATCCGCCGCATAATCCTTGTTGAACTGAGCTGACTTTACGATTGTACTCTCATCTGGAATTTGAGGCAAATGGGCTTCGGAGAAAGCCCCTCCTCCCTGAGGCATTGAGGACAATCTTGCCCAAGTAGCCGCGTAACCCGCTCCATCTCGACCCCTTGGCCGGAGAGATGGCACACCGGTTGGATGAAAAGGTTCGATCAGACGACAGCCCGAGGCCAGGAAGCCATAGTAGCGCACCTTGACGAACCCCCTCGGCAGCACGTGCTGCAAGAAGCGGCGCATGAACTCTTTGACCGGCACAGGTCTTGAGTTTGCCTGTGTCGGTGGCCCGATAGCGGAACGTCACCCGGCCATCCCCAGTGGTCCAAGACTTGACAAACAGCCAGTGTTAGCATATTATTTAGCCGGCTAATAGTTAGCATAGTAATTGTTAATAGACTTTTAGACTGCATGAGGTGGACACAATGAGGGTTGACACGGGTGGGGCATTGCCAGACAGATCTGTGAAAGAGGTTGAGGAGATTATCCAGATCGTAGAGGCTTCAGACATCCAATGAGCGCACTGAAACGGATGTCGTCCTTTGTCCAGCCCTACCGCTGGATCGTGGTAGGGCTGGTGATCACGGTCATTCTCCCCGTCGTCATGGAGCTGGTGGTCCCCCAGGCACTGAGTTACATCATCGACCAGGGCATTGCCCCAGGCGACATGAACGCCATCTGGCGCGGTGCGGCCATCATGCTGGCGACCGCTCTCGCCGGCGCGCTGGCGACGCTGGGGCAGGGCGTGTTTCGCGCGCGGCTCGCGCAGGGGCTCGCCCACGACATGCGCAACCGGCTGTTTGCCCACATTCAGACCCTCTCCTTCGCCAACCTCGACACGATGCAGACGGGACAGTTGATGACCCGCCTGTCGAGCGACGTGGACATGGTGCGCGGCTTTACCAGCAACGGCCTGTCGCTCCTGTTGCGCGCCCTGCTGATGCTCACCGGTAGCATAGTGATGATGTTCGCGAACAATGTTCGCCTCACGCTCCTCACCCTTGGCGTGCTGCCGCTAACCGGTGCCCTGATCTGGGGGTTGATGATGCTCGCCAGGCCACTGTTTGTCGTCGTCCAGGAGCGGTTGGCGGCGCTCAACACGGCGGTGCAGGAGAACCTGGTGGGGGTACAGGTCGTCAAGGCATTTGTGCGCGAGCGGCACGAGATCGACCGCTTCCTGGGCTACAACGACGCGTACATGCAGCAGAATATCAAGGTCGGCAAACTGATGGCGACGGCGCTGCCGCTGCTGACGCTGTTCACCAACCTGGGGATCGTCGCCGTGGTGTGGTTCGGCGGACGCGACGTGATCGGGGGGCGGCTGACCCTCGGCGCGCTGGTCGCGTTCAACAGCTATTTGATGATCGGCATGCGGCCGCTGATGCTGCTGGGCAACATCCTGTCGATGGTGTCGCGCGCCGAGGCGTCGGCCAGGCGGTTCTGGGAGGTGCTCGACACCCGGCCGGCCATCCAGGTCGCGCCAGAGCCCTATGCCGGCGCGGCACTGCACGGGCAGGTGGCGTTCGAGGGCGTCAGCTTTTACTACGACGGCGCAAGAGACGGGCAGCCTGGCGAACCGGCGGACGCGCCTACACACATGGGCGGCAGAAATGTCCTGGATGGGATCACGATCCACGTCGAGCCGGGACAGCGGGTGGCCCTGCTCGGCGCCACGGGCGCCGGCAAGAGCAGCCTGGTGCACCTGATCCCGCGCTTCTATGACGTCGACCGCGGAACGATCTGCATCGACGGCGTCGACGTGCGCGACTGGGACCCGGAAGCGCTGCGCAAGCGGATCGGCGTCGTGCTGCAGCAGACCACCCTATTTAGCGGCACGGTACGTGAGAACATTGCCTACGGCCGCCCCGGCGCGTCGCTGAACGAGGTGATCGCGGCGGCAAAAGCGGCACAGGCGCACGAGTTCATCACCGCCATGCCCGGCGGCTATGACGCAGTGATCGAGGAGCGCGGCGCCAACCTTTCTGGAGGGCAGAAGCAGCGGGTCGCGATTGCCCGCGCACTCTTGATCGCGCCGTCCATCTTGATCCTCGACGACAGCACGAGCGCGGTGGACGTGGAGACAGAGGCCAGGATTCAGGCGGCGCTCGACGAGGTGCTTGCCGGGACGACGACGTTTCTGATCGCCCAGCGCGTCAGCAGCGTGCTGACCGCCGACCAGATCCTGGTGCTCGACCACGGCCAGATCGCGGCGCGCGGCACACACGCCGTGCTGCTCGAACGCAGCCCGATCTACCAGGAAATCTATCGCTCGCAGATGGGCGACGGCGAGGGGGTGGTGGCATGAGCGACCAGCGGAAAGAATCGCCGGCCGTGCGCCTGGGGCACGGCGGCAGGGCACAGACCGGTGAGACAGCCCGCGACACGCGCGGCGCCGTCCGCCGCCTGGCGTCATACGCCCGGCCCTACCGCGCGCAGCTTGCCGTCGTCGCCCTGCTCGTCCTGGTCAGCACCGTTTCCAACCTGGTGGGGCCGATCCTGCTCGGGCGCACGATCGACAAGTTCATCGCCCCCGGTGACCTGCCCGGCCTGGTACGTATGGCCAGCCTCATGCTCGGCGTGTTCGTCCTGGGCGGCGTGGCGTCGATCGCCCACGGCTTGATCATGGTCGGCGTGGGCCAGCGCCTGATCGCCGACGTGCGCGCCGAGCTGTTCACCCACCTGCAGGCGCTGTCGATGGCCTACCACGACCGCCACAAGGTGGGTGACCTGATGAGCCGCGTCACCAACGACTCGGAGGCGATCAACCAGGTGCTATCCAATGGCCTGATCACGTTCATCACCAGCGTCCTCACCCTGGGCGGAATCATAGTCTCAATGTTCGCCCTCGACTGGCGGCTCGCCATCAGCACGCTGACCCTGCTGCCGCTGATGGTTCTTATCACCAGCGCCATCACCCGCCGCAGCCGTTTCGCCTTCCGCGACGTGCAGCGCTATCTGGGAGAAATGAACGCGGTGATGGAAGAGAACCTGTCCGGCATCCACGTCGTGCAGGCATTCGCTCGTGAAAAAGACACATTGGCGCAATTCGAGCGCGCCAACGCGGCGAACCGGCGGGTGGGCATCAAGGCCGACATTATCACCGCCGCGCTGGGACCAATGTTCACCACGATGAGCACGATCACCATCGCCGCCACTGCGCTGTACGGCGGCTGGCTGGCGCTGCGCGGGCTGACGACTGTGGGCGGGATCGCGACCTTTGTCGTGTACATCATTAACTTTTTTCGGCCCATGCGCGGTATCGCCATGCTCTACAACAGCCTGCAGTCAGCCCTGGCCGGCGCGGAGCGCATTTTCGAGGTGCTCGACTCGGCTCAGAGCGTGGTCGACTCGCCCGAGGCGGAACCCCTGCACAAAATCGAGGGGGCCGTGACGTTCGACGGCGTGACTTTTGGCTACGACCCGCACAAACCGGTCCTAAAGGACGTCAGCCTATCGGCCAGTCCCGGCGAGACCGTTGCCCTCGTTGGCCCCACGGGCGCGGGCAAGACGACGATCGTCAATCTGCTCAGTCGCTTCTACGACGTGGACGCGGGTGCGATCACGATCGACGGGCACGACTTGCGCGACGTGCAGCAGGCAAGCATCCGCAAGCAGTTGGGCATCGTATTGCAGGATACTTTTCTGTTCTCCGGCACGGTGATGGACAACATCCGTTACGGCCGGCTGGAGGCCACCGACGAAAAAGTGTACGCTGCGGCCCGGCTGGCCAACGCAGACTGGTTCATCCGCCGCCTGCCCCACGGGTACCAGACGCAGGTGTCGGAGCAGGGGCACAACTTTAGCCAGGGGCAGCGCCAGTTGCTGGCGATCGCGCGCGCCATCCTGGCCGACCCGCGCATCCTGATCCTCGACGAGGCGACGAGCAGCGTCGACACGCGCACCGAGATGCTCATCCAGGAGGCGCTGCTGAACCTGATGGCCGGGCGGACGGCGTTCGTGATTGCTCACAGGCTGAGCACGATCCGCTCCGCCAAGCAGGTGCTGGTCATCGACGGCGGGCAGATCGTGGAGCGCGGCACACACGAGAGCCTGTTGGCGCGGCAGGGCTTTTACTATAGGATGTACATGAGCCAGTACCGGCGGGGAATCAACGCGGCAGTAGTTGAACCACTGAATCACTGACAGCACTGAGGACGCCGATTCAGTGCGCTCACTTGTTCAGTAGGTCAGTGGTTCCAAGCCGCTGGCGACGGCATGCAACAAGCCAAAGAATACGCCGCGATCCTGGGGCTCAAGTTCGCCTATGCTGCCCGGCTCGATGCCCTGCTGCCCTCCATCCTCGACAAGGCGTTCAAAGGGGAGTTGTAGGCATCAGTGCTCGGCTGCAGCAAAAGGCCAACGACTGGCTCGTCGCGCCGTTTTGGGTTTAGGGTCAAGAGGAGATGCCATTTACGACTTTTGCGACCCGCCCAAGGTACGCAAGAGCGTCCACGACGAAAGCAACCGCGCGAGGGGCTGACCGAGATGGCGTTGGTGGACGCACTATCGCGGGTCTATGCTTCCTACGGGCTGGACGTCGCGTCGCCCTCGCGCACGGCGGCGCAGACGCGCGATGAAAAGCTGGCCCAGAGGCACAGTGGGCCGAGCACGAGTACCTGATCGCTGCCGCGCTCATCCATCCCTATTACCTGGCTTATGCCACGGCTTTGCACTACTATGGCTACAGCGAGCGACCGCTCGATAGGGTGATCGTCGCCACCACTCAGCGCAAGCGTCCCGTCACAATAGAGGGTCTGACCTATCGCTTTGTCACCTTGCAACTCTACAAATTCTTTGGTTATGAACCTATCCGCTTGCTGGATCGTGCCGTGCAGATCGCAGGGCGGGAGAAGGCCATTGCAGATGGATTTGATCATACCAGGCTGGCAGGAGGCGTGCTGGAGGCGGCCAAGGGCTTGTGGTTTGGGAAGCACGAGTTGGACTGGGAAAAGCTGGTGGCCTACACTCTGCGTCTGCAAAACCAGGTCGCTGCGCGGCGGTTGGGCTTTTGGCTAGAGCAACTGGAATTGGGCGATGCGCACTTTCGTTTGGAGGACGGCAGTGGAAATAGTTATGCCCGGCTGGAGCCATCGGGTCCGCGCGACGGGCCACGGTATGCCGCCGTGCCCAGGCAAGCACTGCACTCTCGCCCGCGCCCAAATCCCAGCCAGCGATGATAGGGTCTATGTCCACCTGATTTGAAATATGGGAGCCCCCCGCATCTTCCAACTAATGTTGTGCCGCATCTTTACGCGGACCGGCATAGATCTCGTTGGCAACAGCCTCTGGGATGACCAATGTCTCGCACAATGCTTCGAGTAACTGTAGATGCCCAATGTCGCCTAGCAGAATTAAAGGCGACGCATTCACTACCCACTTTTTGTCACTCACGCTTCAGTTCCTCCGCCAGTTCTTCCGGCGTCATCTGGAAAGGAGAAACGTTAAAACGCGCCAGGCTATGCAGGAACTCCTGGCGGCTGACCCCCGCAACCTCTGCGGCCTTGCTCTGCGAAAGTTGACCCAATTCATACCACTTGGCCGCCGAAGCCAGGCGCATCTCATGCACAAAGGTTGCCGGTGTCTGGCGCAGCGCAGAGAACACCGCCTCTGGAAATTCTATAGTAACTTGTACAGTCATTGTATCCCTCCTGATGGACTGTAGCGTCTATGGTCAGTATAGCACTTAAGTTTGTCCCTGCCAATCGCCGCGATGCGATAGCGCAACGTCGTCGGGGCCTGAGGGGTACAGATGCCCGAGTTCTCCGCGGACGAATTGCGCTCACTGGTTGAGCGATGGTTCGATCAGGTGGGCACGCTACACGGCGTGGAGGTGCGCCTGCTGGATTTCCACCGTGCCAACGGCTTTGAACATTTTGCCCGTCCTATTTCTTATCTGGCGCTTGTGTACACTGGATTATAGCATCTCTATGCCTCCTCAGCAACGGCTAGGACAAAGATTCAAGCGGCCATAGATGATGATTATCGCGGTGACCGGCGGTCTCTGGGAACCAATGCCGTCGCCAACCAGAAGTTGATGCTGGTCCGCGCCAAGCGGGAAGCTGGCGGATTGACGTCTTTCCCACTTTGTGATATATTCCTGCTGCTGGCATGAAGCTGGCAAAGCAGCGCATCATGAAGATCGCCACCCAACCGGCCTGAAGGCACGGTGTGTGGCGTTTTTTGTTGGGAGGTGCGAAATGTGTAAAGCCAGAATCTACTCGAGTGGCGACGGCGAGGAACACAAGATTATGGAAGACGTGGTGCTGATGCAGCCCGAGGGGGACGCCTTTCTGTTGGTCAGTCTCTTGGACGAGCAAAAGCTGGCCCGGGGCCGCATCGAAAAGATCGATTTTCTCAAGCACACCGTCCACCCGAGTGCACCTCAGGACGCCAAGGCCGACTAGCCGTAGCGCATCTGACAATCGTATACAAGAGAGCACAAGGCCATGAAGGCCGCTTCCGGCTTGGAAGCCGGGCGGGTTTTGTGGCCTTTTTGCCAAGTTTCGCTCTGGTAAAGGAGTTAGGATGATGACTGAACCAACGACCATCGCATTCGACATTAAAGAGGTATGTCGCTTTCACGGTCACAGTTGCCCCGGCCTGGCCATCGGCATCCGCGCGGCCGAGATCGCGCTACGCGAGATCGGCCCCCATTCCGCCGACAAAGAGGTCGTCGCCATCGTCGAGACCGACATGTGCGGCGTGGACGCCATCCAGTACCTGACCGGCTGCACCTTCGGCAAGGGCAACCTGATCCACCTGGATTACGGCAAGAACGCCTTTACCTTTATCCGGCGTTCCGACGGC